>JAGKXD010000023.1 GCA_021151525.1 Cellvibrionaceae bacterium
TTATTACATCCCGTACTCAGCACCTTCAGCAGGCGCAGCTTCTGCTTTTTCTTTTTTACGCAAACGAATATGCAATTCACGTAATTGCAAATCGTCCACGAAACCTGGAGCATCAGTCATTACACAGGCAGCACTTTGTGTTTTCGGGAAAGCGATTACGTCGCGGATTGAACTTGCGCCAATCATTAACATAATCAAGCGATCCAAACCAAACGCCAAACCACCGTGTGGTGGTGCACCGTATTTCAAAGCGTCTAACAAGAAGCCGAACTTTTCGCGCTGCTCTTCTTCGCTGATACCAAGAATATTAAACACAGTTTGCTGCATTTCTTTGGTGTGAATACGCACCGAACCGCCACCCAATTCAGTACCGTTCAATACCAAATCGTATGCTTGTGACAATGCAGTCGCAGGGTTTGCAGCCAGCTCTTCTGGTGAGCAAGATGGAGCTGTAAATGGGTGGTGAATTGCAGTCAAGCTGCCATCATCCAACTCTTCGAACATGGGGAAATCAACAACCCACAACATGGCCCATTCTTTGGTGTACAAATTCAAATCTGCACCGAGTTTGCAACGCAACGCGCCCAAAGCTTCGGTTACGATTTTATGTTTGTCGGCGCCAAAGAAAATCAAATCGCCGTTTTCTGCACCAACGCGCTCAAGAATTGCTGCTCGAACAGGAACGGGAAGATTTTTAACGATTGGAGATTGCAAACCTTCTACAAGATCGTTCTTGTCGTTAACTTTTATGTACGCCAAACCTTTTGCACCATAAATGCTAACAAACTTGGTGTAATCGTCGATTTGCTTACGGGTTAGCTTTTCATTTCCACCGGGGACTTTGAGCGCAGTAACGCGAGATTTTGCATCGTTAGCTGGGCCAGCAAATACTTTAAAGTCTACGTCTTTAACGAGGTCTTTAACATCAACCAGCTCTAAAGGAATACGCATATCAGGTTTGTCTGAACCGTATTTTGCGATAGCTTCAGAGAAAGGCATACGTTGCAATTCATCGAACTCTACGCCTTTCAAATCTTTGAACACTTCACGAATCATACCTTCAGTCACGCTCATAATTTGGTCTTGAGTCATGAATGAAGTTTCGATATCGATCTGAGTAAATTCTGGTTGGCGATCTGCACGCAAATCTTCATCGCGGAAACATTTTGCAATTTGGTAGTAACGATCAAATCCGGCAACCATCAACAATTGCTTAAACAATTGTGGTGATTGTGGCAATGCGAAAAATTTATTTTCGTGCGTACGAGACGGAACCAAATAATCGCGCGCACCTTCTGGAGTAGCGCGAGTGAGAATTGGAGTTTCAATATCCAAAAAGTTATTGCGATCTAAATAGTTGCGAATTGCGCTGGTTACTTTTGAGCGGAAACGCAAACTTTTTTGCATTTCCAAACGGCGCAAATCGAGGAAGCGATATTTCAAACGTGTTTCTTCGCCTACGTTTGAAAATGAATCCAATGGAAATGGAATAGTTTCGGCTTCATTCAGAATGGTCAAACCAGTACCGTAAACTTCAATTTCACCGCTCGCCATATTTGGGTTTACAGCTGCGGCTGCACGAGCGCGAACTTTACCAGTCACTTGTAATACGTATTCGCCGCGAACTTTATCAGCCAGAGCAAAATTCTCTTTTGCATCTGGATCAAACACCACTTGCACAATACCTTCACGGTCGCGCAGGTCGATAAAGATCACTCCACCGTGATCGCGACGACGATCCACCCAACCTGAAAGGGTAACTTCTTGATCGATATGAGCGGCATTTAAAGCGCCACAGTATTGGCTGCGCATAGGCATTATCCCGTTATATAAAAGTAAGTATTAAGTCATTGCGGGGACTAATTTAGTCCGCGGCTTTGCTGCCAGAACTGCTCGACGAGCTGGAAGCGCTCGAACCAGAGTCACCGGCTAAATTCTTTTTATTACCTGATTTGAAATCAGTTTCATACCAACCGCCGCCCTTTAAGCGGAAACCGGCTGCGGAAATTTGCTTCTTCAATGCTGGCTTATTACAGGCTGGGCAATCAACTAAGGGGTCATCACTCAAACGCTGCAGGGCTTCAAGGGCATGACCACAAGACTCGCACTGATACTCGTAAATAGGCATCTCTGACTCTCAAAACAACAATTAAACCGATTTTCCAGAGTCTTTACCCTGAAAAAGCTCGCGATTATAGCCTAAGGAGCCGTCAGCGAGAACCATGCAACGAAGCATAAAACCACAAGATTTGAAGCACGCACGAACAAAAAATGACCGGAGAGAGGCTTACTTAGGCACACTTGAATAATGCATACGCTCCTGCACCGATTGCGCATGCTCACTAACATAGACAGGAAAGCGCTTCTCAAAGCGGCGCGGGCTGGGCAACATAACGGCCAAATGGGCTGCTTGGGAATCACTCAAATAAGCTGCCGATTGCCCGAACTGCCGGCGCGCGCCCGCCTCTGCACCAAAGACACCATTACCCCACTCCACCACATTGAGATACACCTCAAGAATGCGGTGCTTACTCCACAGCGACTCAAGCATGACCGTAATAACGGCTTCTTGCAGCTTACGCGCGTAGGAGCGCGAGGGAGATAAAAATAAATTTTTTGCCAATTGCTGGGTAATAGTGGAACCGCCAGCAACTTTTTTACCTTTGCGTTGATTTTTCTTGAGCGCGTATTCAATGCCACTCCAATCGAAACCATAATGATCCATAAATTTATCGTCTTCTGACGCAACCACTGCGCGCTTTAAACTCATGGAAATTCTTTCGTAAGGCACCCACTGATATTGCAGCTTTGCTTGCGGATTTTTTTCTTGCAGCTCATCTAAACGAATCTCCATAAAATGAGTTTCATGCGGCGGATTATATTTCCACCACAAAACCCAGGCAAAAATCCAAACTTGATAAGCGAGTAACAGCAAGAATGCTATAAGAATTAAACGCTTTAGTAATCGCACAATAAGCATTCGTTAAACGTCGGATTTAATTGTTGATGATTGCTTCAGTGTGAGCATCTTTCGCTTTTTGTAACTCTCGTATTTCATCTTTCATGGTTTTAGGTTTTTCTTCTTGTGACTCAACAGGTTTCACCACAGGCATCGGCGGCAACACGTTAGCATTCGTATTTACTTCAATCGTTTTTGCACCATCAACGGGGCGATTCTCATAATGAACAACGCCCTTGGCATCAGTCCATTTAGATACTTTTACGGTAGTTGCTTCTGAAGATGAATTATTATGCTTAAGTTTTTCCACCCAAGATTTAGCACTCGCCAACCAATTGTGCACAGGAAGATATGCAGATTGTTGGTAACTCACATAATTCATTACAATCAACAATACAAAACCTAAAATAACTAGCCTAAATATAATTTTCATAAAATCCCTTAGTTATTATCGCACTCACAAAAAATCCGATAGATTTACGCTACCGGATTTTTGTTCACGAGATTAATGTGCGGCTTTTAATCGGCAAGCGTTAAAGCGTTCAAACAAACTCTCATATTCTGTTGACGCAACGGCACCCACAGCGACCCATTCGAATACAAGGTTTTCAATTTCTGTCGCGGCATCCTGAGTTTTACGACCAAAGTTTTGCTGCAATTGATTGACCTGGAATGCGGTGCGCAATGCTTGCTCTGAAGCTGGAGTCACACTATCCGTTAAAATATCTGCGCGAATGCATAGTTCACGTAAAACATTTAGATTCTCTGCAATATCTGCACTCGCATTTGCGCGAGCAAATTTTTGTTGGATAGCCTTTAAACCGCCTGATGGCCATTGGGTAATGGCATTAATCTGTGTTTGCAACTCTGCCTGTTCAGCCAAGTCTGGTAATTTACCTTTCACTAAAGCCAGCTCGTAATCATTTACAATTTTGTTGGCAGAAAATAAATTGACCCAAATTTGTTGCTTGAGCGCAACGCGTTCATCTTTTACTTTCTGTTCAAAGGTTTCTATTGCCTGATTGAAAGCTGTTTTGATTTCATTAACCTGGGCCTTGGGGAATTGCCCCAAGCCCGTGAACTCCTGGCGAATGCCATCAACACGTTTGCGCGAGTCTGTTAATGCTTGCCCAGTAAGTACACTTATGTTCGCCAACTCTGCGATCAGGTTTTTTGCAAGCGCCGAGTTCGCATCCAACTCCGCTTTAAATTCTGCAGATTGTTGTTGGCGCTTGGCAAAGACTGCATCGCAAACATCTCTGAATTCATGCCACAGTTGCTGTTCTTCTTTGCGCAGGCTTGCGCCTATAGACTGCCAACGCGCTTGCAGCTTCTTAATTTCGTCGGTTGCTTTGCGCGAGTCATCTAAGCCGACTAATTGCTGGGCTTGCGCGATCACCTCTTTTTTAAGGTTTGCGTTTTTAGCGAACTCATCATGCAATTTTTGTTGAATTGCAGCCAAAGCACTTTCAAACTCAGCCAATACTGGTTGCGTAGCCGCGCGTTCTGTAGGCGTGTAGTTACGCCATTCAGCACGAGCTACGCGAATTACTTTTTCAACATCTTTCCAGTTAGCATTTTCCCAATCGTGATTTGCAAGGTAATCATTCAGCTGGGCGACAAGCTGTTTACACGAATTCAAATTGTTCTGACGAATAATTGCTTGCTCAACAAAATAATCGCGGCAAGGTTGATAGACTTTTTGCGCTAGCTCGTGAAATTTCTCCCACAAATCCTGATCCTGATCTTTACCACCTTTACTTAATGCGCGCCACTCATCTTGAATGCGCTTGATTTTATTCGCCAAGGTTTCGGGATGCTCTTTGCTGCCTTCCAATGCTTCAAGTTGAGCGATCAGCTCATGCTTTTTAGGTTGCACCGCATAATTTTTCCAATCCTGCAACTTAGTTAGAGTTTCATCTAACTGCTCAAGTTGATTAGCTAAGTGATTGGGCAACTGCTCAAGATTTTGTAATTTTTCATCAATTGCGCGACGAATGCCCACTGCCTTGCCTAAAATGCCCGAACTTACTGTCTCATTTGCTTTGCGGATTAAACCAGCAATATGACGTTGTGCAGATTGCAACTCAGCAGCTTTTTTCTCTGCAGCTTTTTCCCACTCTTGATAAGTTGCTTGCGCAGCGGTAATAGTTTCGGGAACTTCTTCTTTGAAAGACGCAGTTAAACTATTCACACGCTTTTTAAGTGATTGATAATGTGCGTGAGCTTCTTCCGAGGCATTTGCTACAAATTGCTCGAAGCGTGTCTTGTGCGCAGTTAGACTACCGTGGGTAGCGTGGTGATCCAATTCATCGGCAATAATTCGATTTAATGCTGCTACTGTTTTTTGTTCGTTCGCGCTTGGGGCTTTGACTGTAGCGAATGATTCCCAAACAGCATTTAGCAACTTAAGCAGAGCTTGGGTCTCATCTACATTTACGTCACTACTCACAATAGATACCAGCAATGCCTGCAATTGCTGCACATGTGCTTTACGCTCAACAGCAACGCTTTCTTCCGCTTTGCGATGAGCCTCTTGCGCCACTTGTTCAGCAGAAATACTGTCAATGGTAAGTTGAGCTTTGCTAATTGCCTGCGCAACTCGCGCAATCAACTCGCTGTTAGCATCTGCTTTTTTAGCATCCCATTGCTGCTGCAGGTAGGTAAATTTGGCGATGAATTGTCCATCAAACGGGCGATTGCTGTGTTGCTCCAAGGATTGCACAACACCAGTAACGGCGGCGAGAATTTCGGCGGAGCGTTTTTCATCTTCTTTGAACGCATCACATTTCTCTTTAACGATTTTAAATACGGTTTTGTCTTTGGTTTTGGTATCTTTTAACAGCTGCTGTAAAATTTGCTTATCGGTAATTTTTTCTGCTGCACGTTGGCGCAATTTGCTAGTGGAGCCGTCCACAGCGAACTTTGCCAGCTCGGTTTGATCGCTAATTGAATCAAAAGCAGTTTCAAATAATTGTGCGTTGTTGCTCAACCCTAAAAGCGCGAAGAGCGCCATCTTATCGGTGATGCGTTGGCTGAGTTGTTCGCCATCAATTGCGCCTGAATCAATCAAACTTGCTAAACGTTGTTTGGCTGCTTTTTGTATAGCTGCGTTTAAATTGGATGCTTCGCTAATACCCGCAAGACTCAAGAGAATGTCTTGGTCGTTAATTTTTTGAATCGCTGCCATTCGTGTGGATTCATCGTCACCACTTTTAATAACGCCGACTAAAGCATCTAGTGACAAGGCTTCCAAATTGGTCGCTTTCTTTTCAACGATTTTGGGCTGAGGTTTCTTACCTAATAAACGCGCTAAAAATGACATACAATTACCTTTTTAAAAATATACCTAGATGAATAAACATCTGGAGATTGAGAGTAGAGAAGTAAATTTACACACTTAAAAACTAAACAAACACATCCAACAACAAAACACCTATCAAGCCGAGTGTTCCAACAATGGTTTCCATTGCAGACCAAGATGCAAAGGTCTGTTTCAAACTCAAATTGAAATATTCTTTATACATCCAGAAGCCAGAATCATTAACGTGCGAGCACATTAAACTACCTGCACCGATTGCAAGCACCATCAAATTGGGATTGATATCGGGCGATGCCAATACCAAGGGCGCAACAATACCCGCAGCCGTTAAACCCGCCACGGTCGCAGATCCTAAACAAATACGAATGATTAATGCGATCAACCAACCGAGGAACAGCGGATTCACCGGAATATTTTTTAACCCAGCGGCGATTTCAGTGCTCACGCCACTATCAATAAAAATCTGCTTGAGCGCGCCCGCACCGGCAATAATGAGCAGAATAACAGAAATATCTTTTAAGGCCTGCGTATAGGTCTGCATTATTGATTTAAGCGTGTGGCCGCGCGCCAAACCTAAACTATAGCTGGCAATGATCAACGAAATAAGCATCACCATCAGGGGGTTGCCGACAAAAGCGATATAGGGTTTGAGCTGGATTTGATCTGCCAATACGGGGGTGAGCACACTTGCCGTGCTCAGCATAAGCACTGGCAGCAAAGCGACAAAAAAACTTTTGCGAGTGGATGGCAAAGCGTGATCGGGAATCATTTCGGGCGTAAAGGTGGATAAAGGTTCGCTGTGGATATTCTTTAAAAAGCGCGAAAAAATGGGACCGGCAATCATCATAGTCGGTAAGCCCACAATCAAACCATAAATCAGCGTAAGCCCCATATCTGCATGAAATTGCGGCACCAGCGCCGTTGGCGACGGATGCGGAGGTAAGAAACCGTGAGTCACGGAAAGTGCGGCCAGCAAGGGAATTCCCAAATAAACGGCGGGCAATTTCGTTTGATAGGCAACCGAAAAAACCAGCGGCACTAGCAGCACAAAACCAACGTTGTAAAACAGTGGAATGCCCACAAAAAAACCGGTGAGCATCAGCGCCCAAGTAATATATTTTTCACCGCAGAATTTAATCAAGACAGACGTTATTTTTTGCGCTGCGCCGGAGTCGGCAATTAATTTTCCGAACATGGCTCCAAGGCAGATAATCGCGGTAAGCGAGCCTAAAATACTGCCCATGCCTTTTTCAACGGAATCAGGAATTTTATCGAGCGGAATCCCCAGCATTACGCCACCGGAAATCGCAGTCATCAAAAAGGCAACAAAGGGATTAATATTCCAGCGCGCCGTGAGCAGCACCAACAAGGCGATACAAATAACAACCGATAAAATAGACATGCTTAACCTTGCTTATTTTTTTGACTATTAGTATTTGTGACGAGCCTAGTTCAGGTCTAGGCCGATTTGATTTCCATCGTAAATTAAGGGCAAATAAGTGAGCGCGTGGCGGCAGCTGAGCGGATTAACCGGCATGCCGGAACGCAAATCAAATTCAATACCGTGCGTGGGGCAGCGCAATATATTTTTATTCACACTCGCCTGCGCTAAAGGCGCTTGTAAATGCGGACATTGGTTGGCGATGCAATAAACCCTGCCCTCTTCTTGCAGCAGAATCCACTCGCGCCCAGCCATGCGAAACACGCGGCGGTAACCATCATAAAGCTGGTGCAATTTTTCCAGCGCAACAAATGCCATAGACCGACTTATAACCTCAGTTAAATCTGGCCGCACATTTCACCTGCGAGCCGTTTTTACCGGAAAATTTACGCTGGCTATTTACACTGACAATCGAAGTCCACGCAAGCGATTTTACGGTTTTATACCTTGCGGCGGTGAATTCTAAGAATTTCGCGATTTTTTGTCCTAAATCGTCTTTAGGATAATCACTTTTGGGCTGCCAGCGGTTAGAATGGGCGCGTCGATGACAGCCAAGCGCTGTTGCCTTATCGCCTTTGATGAACATCTTTTATATGACGAATCAAGCCTATCTGGAGCGTTTGCGAAGCCTATCCAATCGCTTGGTAGCCCTGCAAAAGCCGATTCGCATTTTAGATGCGATCAAATGGCCCGCCGAGCTGGAAGCCAGTTTCTGCGCAAAAGGCGGACGCGAACTCCCGCAACTCGCCGCCAACTTCTACCAAAATCAACGCCTCGCGTTCGATACCGATAAAGTTTACCAACAGCTGAAAGAGCTCAAAACCGATGTGCGCCGCGACCTAGGCCGTGGTGATGCCTTGGGTCAGATTTTGCTGGCCACCATCGACCAATATCAGGTGGTGATCGAGCTCTTGAAGGCGCGCGGAACGCCGCAATTCGGTCATTACAGTAAGCTACTCTATGGCTCAGCGCAGGACAAAATCCGCGGCGACCGTAAAACCTTGCGTGAAATGGGCGAGCGCTTGTGCCACGTCTTCTCACTGCCCGCCGCCGCACACCTGAATCGCCCCTACGCCAACAGTATCGATTCGGAGCAAGCTGTCAGCAGCCTGCTGTGGCGAATGAATGAATACTTTGGCAACGGCGAAGTGCGGGTCGAAATTAGCGATGACATAGTGTCCGATGCCTCTGCCGGTGGCGATTGCATCAAAATTAACCGCCGCGCCATGTTTTCCGAGCTAGATTTACAGGTGCTGGAGGTTCACGAAGGTTGGGTGCATATAGGCACCACCCTTAACGGTCGCCAACAACCTTGGGCGACTTGGTTGAGCGTAGGTTCGCCGCGTATTACCGCCATTCAAGAAGGTATGGCAGTACTAATGGAAACCCTGACTTTCAGTTCTTTTCCACAGCGCGCACGCCGTATTAGCGACCGTGTGGTCGCTGTGGATTTAGCCGAACAAGGAGCTGATTTCTGCCAGGTTTACCAGCACTTTTTAGAGCGCGGTATTAGTGAGCACGATAGTTATCGTGTAACCCAACGGGTCTTCCGCGGCGGTACATTAAGCGGTGGTTCAGTGTTTACCAAGGATATTTCCTACGTAAAAGGTTTCGTGGAAAACGTGAACTTTATTCGCAGCGCGATTCAGTCCGGCGTCCCCGAAATCATCCCCATGTTATTTGTTGGCAAAGTGACTTTAGACGATTTACCACTGCTTTATGAGCGTTATTTGGAAGGCGTGATTGCCGGCCCCAAATACTTACCCCCCATGTTCCGCGATTTAAACGGGCTCTATGTGTGGTTTGGATTCTCAAGCAGTATGGGGCTGATGAATATCGCCAAGGTGCAGCAACATTTCAGCAAGCTCTTCCAAAAAATGCCGGCGTCTACGCCTTTGTATCCCGGCAAAACTGATGTTGAATTAGATTAAGTGAACGTGTTTATTAAATGATGATGTATTACACCGTTGTAATTTCTGGCGCTAATATTTTTTTCGAAAATTATAATCGCACAGAACCTGTTGTTGGTTTTATCGCTTGCCGATTGATACAAGCGCAAACCGAAGAACTTGCTATTGCCACCGCCAAGCGCGATATCTTGGTTGATTGGAATCGCAGTTTCAACGCCGACCGCAAACTCGGCATGCCTGCGCTTAACATCGAACATATTGTGCCTTTTAATGGCTGGATAAAGCCCAAAACCAAACACGATTACTATTGGTTTACCGACGACGAGCACAAGCAAGCGCAAATCGCCGAACTAACCGCTCCGCCCAAGAAATGGTTTTGGCGCAAGTAAGTTCCTACATTCCTTAGCGGCAGCAGTGCGATTCCCTACTGCTGCCGCAAATCCCCACTTAAATTTCCAGCGCTCATGCAATTTAGTTCTACACTTGCTAGAACAAGACTATAAAACAGCCATTTGGCTCCTATAAATTGCTCAAGCGTTCCACTCCATGCAACCACTTAAGGCCTCTTTAAAGCGCTGGCTTAAACAGCAGCAACACGCTATCGAGAATTGTACCGCTGCCGTTTTGGTACAGGTCTTGGACAATAACAAACCCACATTAATCGCCCTGCAGCCCGATACCCTTTCTGAAAGTTTTATTCAGGATGCAGCTACAACGTCTGCCATCAAAGAAGTTCTGCACAAACAGCGTTTACATTTAGCGCCTGTGGATGCACAACAAATGTTGATGGCACACCCTATAGTCCACCAAGGCAAATTGTGGGGTGCGATCATTTTACGTTTCGCAACTCAGGATAAAAAAGAGATTCCCGCTAATTTAAAACGTTTGCAGCAAGGTATGATTTGGCTGCAATTTTTATTAAACCAGCAAGAACCGCAAAACAATTTTACCGTAGCACCTGCCGACGCCCCGCAAGCTACGCAATTATTGCAACTGGTAAATACTCTGCTCAAAGAAAATAGCCTGCAAGAAACGGCTATCAGTTTGGTCAATTTTTTAGCAGCGCAATTGCAAGCATCGCGAGCGTGTTTAGGGCTTCAAGAAAAATCTGGAATAGCACTCACCGCCGTTTCTTTTTCTGCCAACTTTGATGTTCGCACCAGCGCCATGCAAGCTGTTAGCGATGCGATGGACGAAGCCGTTGATCAACGTGTAAACATTCATGTGAATAAAAATGCTGCTGCAAACAGCACAATTATTCAACGTTGCCACGAAAATTTATTACAGCAACAACAAGTGATAGCTATTGATAGCTTTTTGTTGCGCAAAGATTCACAAGTGATTGGTGTAATCACACTGGAATTCAAAAGCGCTCCATTAACAAAAAGCCAAACAGAGTTTTTGCAAACCACTCTCGCCGTAGCATGTGATGTAATTGCACTCAAGCAAGCAAGCGAAGGCAATATTCGTCAGCAATTAAAATCTCATACCCACAGCAAACTAAAGCAATGGTTTGGTGAACATAAATTAAGAGGAAAACTTAGCGCAAGCGCAGCGCTTTTAGCCATTTGTGTTTTGTTTTTCCCTGCAGATTATTGGGTAAGCAGCGAAGCCAGCTTACAGAGCACCTACAAATATTTAATTGTCGCACCGCAAGATGGTTACTTGTCCAACATTAAAGTACGGCCTGGGGCGAGCGTTAAAAAAGGCGAACTGCTAGCGCAGCTGAATGATGAAAACTTGCGTTTGGAACGCCGCAAATTATTCAGCCAAATGCAGCAATCCCAACAGGAATACGACAACGCACTCGCCAATGCCAATCGCGCGCAAGCAGCCATTGCTAATGAAAAAGTCGAGCAGGCTACCAGCCAATTACAACTCATTGAACAACAACAAGCACGTACACAGCTGGTGGCGTCTAGCGATGGCATTATCACCTCAGATGATATTTCCCAAACTCTTGGTGCACCGGTTAAGCAAGGCCAAACTCTGTTTGAAATTTCTGCCAACCAAGGTTATTTAGTGCAGCTGTGGGTAGATGAGCGCGACATCACCCACATTAAAAATGGACAGGCGGGAAAAATAAAACTCACCAGTATTCCCGGTGATGTATTTGAAGTAAACGTAAATTCTATTAGCCCTATCAGTGAAATTCGCGAAGGAAAAAATTATTTTCGAGTTGAGGCAACACTTAATCGTGAATCTGATTTATTGCGTCCCGGCATGACTGGGTCTGGCAAAATTTTAGCTGAGCGCAAATTGTTGGGATGGATTTGGTTTCATGATATTTGGTATTGGCTCAGGTTAAAGCTATGGTTTTAAATAATGGGGCTATAGCAGATAACCCACTCTGGCAACGGCTGGAAGTTTTACGTCCATCGTTGCCGCGCCATATTGATTTCCAACGCCGTGAATACAGTGGCGAGCTGTGGTATTTGCTGCAGGATAAAAGCAATGGTCGCTTTCACCGTTTAACACCTTCTGCTTATCGCTTACTTAGCTTTATGAATGGGCGAAATTCACTGCCGCATATTTTGCAGGCGGCATCAGCGCCTGAATTTTATGATTCACCAGAAGAAATCCCTACGCGAGAAGAATTAATTCATCTGCTGCAATATTTGCACGTTGCGGATTTATTAGTGTGCGATATGCCGCCGAGCACGCAAGAATTATTTGCGCGGCAACAACAAAAGAAAAAGCAGCGGTGGATGCAACTGTTAATGAATCCGCTAGTATGGAGATTTTCCCTCGGCAACCCCAACAGTTTATTAGAAACAATGTTGCCGCTAGCGCGCATCATCACCTCACCCACTATGGGTGCGATCTGGTTAGCGTGCGTTGGTTATGCATTGCTGCAAGCGGCAATGCACTGGACAGAATTAACTCACGGGCAGCTAGATAAAATTTTATCGCCACATAACTTATTTTTATTGTGGCTGACCTATCCCTTATTAAAGGTTGTACATGAGTTGGGACACGGTTTATTTACCAAAGCCTGGAGCGGTGATGTGAATGAATTCGGCGTTATCTTTATGCTGGGTACACCACTGCCCTACGTGGACGCCAGCGCCGCAACTGCGTTTAAAACCAAACGCCAACGCATGTTAGTAAGTGCTGCTGGCATGGCGGTGGAATTATTTTTAGCCGCGCTCGCACTTGTGCTCTGGTTAAATATTGAAGCGGGTTTAGTTAAAGATATTTTGTACAACATTATTTTAATTGGCAGTGTTTCTACGTTATTTTTTAATGGTAATCCACTCATGCGTTATGACGGTTACCATTTAATAACCGATGCGCTTGACCAACCCAATTTAGCCAGCCGCGCCAATCAACAAATCAGTTATTTGGTTCGCCGCTACGCGTATGGCTTGCAGGGTTTATTGGCGCCTGCAGCATCTCGCGGCGAAGCCATTGCTTTGAGCACCTACAGTCTTGCTGCAGTTTGTTATCGGCTATTTATTCTCGCCTCTATTATTTTATTGGCCGCACATTATTTTCCCAAATTCGCTTTGGTCTTAGCGCTTTGGTTAGTTGGTTTTCAATTAATACTACCCATTGCCAAATATTTTTTATTTATTTCTCAAAGTCCGGTTTTGCAAAAGCAACGCAAACGCGCAGTCAGTTTTATTATGGGTGGAGTCGCCATTGTTATTTTATTTTTGGTGGCAGTTCCTATGCCCATGTCAACTTCGGCAGAAGGTGTTATTTGGCTGCCGGATGATGCACGTATCAAAGCCGAAGCATCTGGCGAAATTACGCAGGTGTTAGTGAAAGATGGTGAAGACGTTGTGCAAGGCCAGCCCATAGTGCAACTCGTCAACCCCACTTTAAATACAGAGCTCGCCGTTAAACAAGCCAGCCTGCGCGAATACGAAGCGCGTATGCAACAGGCGTGGGGCGATGACCGCAGCCAAGCACAATTGCTAACCCAGGACACCGAAGCGCTGCGCACCGATGTGGATTTACTGCAAACCCGTGTCGATCATTTAATGCTGCGCAGCCCCGCAAAAGGACGCGTGCGCTTTACCAAACATCACCAGCTATTGGGCAGTTATTTAGCGCAAGGCGATAGCATTGCCATGATTGAAACCCGCGAACCCTTGCGGGTGCGTGCAGTGCTTACGCAAGCAGAAATCGGGTTGGTGCGGCAGGCCACGCAAGATGTGGAAGTGCGCTCGGCCAGCCAAGTATCACAAGCCATTAAAGCCACTATTAGCCAGCAAGTTCCTGCTGGAACCTTTGATTTACCAAGCCCGGTGTTGGGAGCCAAAGGCGGTGGCCGTATTACGTTAGATGCAAGTAAACCCGAGGGGACTAAAACGGCACAAATGGTGTTTTTGGTAGATGTGTCCGCTGTCGAGGTTATCCAAACTGGGCAATTTGGCGAGCGCGCCTATGTTCGCTTTTATCACCCCGCACAACCGCTGGGCTTACAGTGGTATCGGGGGCTGCAACAGCTGTTTATACGCAACTTTCAGCAATCCTTTTAACTATAAAAACTCCGGTAGTTTCAGTCATTGGCGCAATTTTTTACGCCAATTTGGCGAATGTCTTCTATAGTTAGGTTTAACAAAGCTTATTGATTACTCCAAATATCTATTACATAAAAACCTATGATTAAGTTATCGCTCAGCCTTTTGTTTCTTGCGACCGTGGCCAGCGCCTTGGCACAATCCAATAGCAATCAACTCAATTGTCGCATTGAGCCTTCCACCAGTGTTGCACTCAGCAGCCCTGTGGTGGGTGTAATAAGCGAAGTCCTGGTGGATAAAAACAGCAAAGTCGAAAAAGGTACTGTGGTCGCGCGCTTGGAATCCAGCGTAGAGAGCGCCACTGCCGAACTGCGCCGCGTACAAGCGGAATTGCATAGCGATTTGGATGCACAAAAATTGCAGTTGGATTTTAGCCAACGCAATCTTGAGCGCGTGCTCAACCTCTACGATAAAAAAGCTGCTTCATTTACCGAATTGGATAAAGCCAAAACTGAACGCGCCATTGCCGCACAACAATTGCAGCAAGCGCAAGATCGCAAACGCCAAGCCGAATTAGAATACAAACGCGCGCAGGCGGATTTACAAAAGCGCACCATTGTCAGCCCTATTAGCGGCATTGTGGTTGAGCGTTTTAAACAGCCCGGCGAGCATATTGATTTTGAACCCGTCTTAAAAATTGCACACCTTGATCCCTTAAAAGTGGAAGTCTTTGCACCATCGAGTTTATACGGCGCAATCAAAGAAGGCATGAAAGCGACTGTTGTCCCTGAGCTGGGCACCAACAACAAAACTTATACCGCCGATGTAATTCTTGTCGATCAAGTCATTGATGGCCCCAGCAATACTTTTGCAATTCGTCTTTCAATTCCCAACCCCGACAATAAAATTCCCAGCGGCTTAAAATGCAAAGTGAGTTTTCAAGGCGTGAGTTTAAATTTGCTCGATCCAAAGCGCCCGGTTAATTAGAATTTTCTAACCCAGCACTGTTAAAACTAACGTACGCAATTTGCGTTTTAGTTAGACAAGTTTTTTATGAGTAAAGCGATTACGTAACTGCGAGTAAGATTTTATGTGATCATGCAATGTTAACCTTCGGTTAGGACTGCATGAGGTTTTAAAAGGAAACTTAGGGATAATAAAAACACCCGAATCCTTTAACCCCTTCTACGCCGAAAAATCCACGCGTAGAAAAATTAGTTTGAGAAACAATGTCAAAATCTACGCGCCCTCGTCGTCCACTGATTGAAGCTATAGAACCGCGGCTGTTATTTTCAGCCACGGCCGATATTGCTGTATTTGACGATGGCAGTCACTATGTTGATGCCCTAACCCACGCTGCTAACAATTTGGATTTAACCCAGGTCTACCCGGATTTAAACACTCACCCACAAACAGTAGAAAGCCAGCCTGCCGATATTCCGTTAGCACTTCCAACTGACACACCACCAGCGACAGCAACACACGAACTGGTATTTGTGGATACCCATGTCGCCAACTACCAAACGCTGGTGCAAGATATTTTAAATAATCCCGACAATAAAAATGTTGAGATTATTTATTTGGATGCAAACAAAGACGGTATTGCACAAATCAGCCAAAGTTTGAGTTTGTATTCCAATGTTGCATCTATACATTTAATTTCCCACGGTGTGGCTGGTGAATTGCAAATTGGTAATTCGATTCTCACGGAAAGCAACATCACGCAATTTAAAGCGCAATTGCAAGGCTGGCAAAATGCATTAACAACTGATGCAGATTTTTTAATTTACGGTTGTGATGTAGCCGCCAATAGCGCGGGCGTGCATTTGCTGGAGCAGCTAAATCAATTCACCGGAGCTGATATAGCTGCAAGTACCAACCTCACCGGTAATAGCGCTCATGCAGATTGGGTTTTAGAAAAACATATCGGCGATATTTCAACTGCAACTGTATTAAATACGCAACAGAGTGCGAATTGGAATGGTGTATTGGCAGATGTCACTTACATCAATACAGGCTCAGGCGGCAGCAATTACGCGTTAGTTCCCGGTGATTTTGCTGGGCAAAGTTTTCAAATTCCCAGCACATCCATCATTGATCGTTTTAGTGTTGAAATAAATAAATCGCCCGGCGCAGCGGTACAAAATCTTACGCTGGAAATTCGCGATGGTTACAACGGTAATGTGATTGGCACTGCAACAATTTCATCCGCCGCGCTCAGTAATGGTGTGCAATGGGTTAATTTTGATTTCCCGGAAACCACCGTTAATGCCTATCAGGTTTATTGGGCGCGCTTAAGCACCAGTGGTACCGATCATTTAATTGCGGCGACTTATCACAGTACGGATGTATTCAACAGCGGTACTTTTTTTAACAACTCCGGCGGCGCCTCGTGGGATTTATCTTTCGCAGTAACCAATGTTGCAGGCACTAATAGCGCCCCCACAGTAAACATGGTGCCCACTACCTACAATGCCACCGAACAAGTCGCCATGAACTTACACGGCACGGGCATTTCCGTTGCCGATGCAGATAACGACACGCTTTCCGTGACCCTGGCTGCCGCCGTTAATAACAGCCAAATCACCGCGAATGTTGGCACCACCGGTGTAAGCATTACCTCTGGCAACGGCACCAAAACCTTAGTTGTGAGCGGCAACCCCACGCAATTAAACGATTTCTTTAACGGCAATAACGGCGCAAGCCTCACCTATCGCCTCGCCGCCAACACACCTGTTGCTAGCACCAATTTCACCATTACCGTAAGCGATGGTGTTGCTTCAGCGAGCGATAGCGCAACGATCAACATCGCCGCCGTTAACGATGCCCCAGTTAACACTGTGCCCGGCACACAAAATATCTCTGAAGATAACGCACTGGTATTTAGCGCGGGCAATGGCAATCAAATCAGTATCGCCGATGTGGATGCCGCAAGCGGCGCAGTCAAAACCACCATCTCCGTGAACCACGGCCTTTTAAGCTTAGCGGGAGTCACTGGCCTAACTTTTACCACGGGCGATGGCACCAGTGACGCCAGCATGGTCTTTACCGGCACAGTCACCGATATTAATGCTGCGCTGGCAACCTTAACCTACAACCCAACCGCCAATTACAACGGCACAGATACGCTTACCATCACCACCAATGATCAGGGCAATACAGGTTCCGGCGGCGCACTGAGCGATACAGATACAGTGACCATCAACCTCGCACCCGCTAACGATGCGCCCACAATCGCGCAACCTATTCCCGATCAAAATGCGCCTAAAAATGTAGCGTTTAATTTCACTTTCGCCGCCGGCAGCTTTAACGATGTTGATGGCGATACGCTCACCTACACCAGCCAGCTCAATGGTGGTGGAGCCCTACCCGCATGGCTGAACTTCAATGCCGCGACCCGTACTTTTAGCGGCACACCATCAAATGCAGATGTAGGCACCATTAACGTTGATGTCACTGCAAGCGATGGCAACGGCGGCACAGTGACCGATACCTTTGCGATAGTCACCTCCGCCAATCTCGATAACAATTTTATCGATACAGGCTCAAACGGCTTTGAGCTGACTGTTTCAAACACAAACCATGTGGGCCAGAGCTTTAGTGTCAACAGCGGCAACGGCACCTATGTGGTCAATGAAGTCAGCATCTTTACCGTGGCTTACGGCGGCATGCCCCAAACCGTCACCGTACAATTGCTGGATGGCTGGAACGGCAACGTACTCGGTTCCACCAGTGTGGCTTCGTCGGCTTTGGCGCAAACAGCGAAAGAGTGGTACACCTTTCATTTTGGCGATGTCACCCTCACCGACAACACCACCTACTACATTAAGGTCACCTCGACCGGCACCGACAACGCCATCAAAGTCGGGCACTTTGGCGATGTGATGGCCGGTAATGTGCTGGTCAACGGCGTGGCCGATAACGCGAAAGACCTCGCCTTCAAACTCACTTACGAAAACGGCAGCAACGTTGCCCCTGCGTTGGATAACCCCATCTCTGACAAAGCAATCAACACTGATGCCGCCTTTAACTTTACCGTGCCCGGCAACACCTTTTCCGATGCCGACCCCCTCGACACCATTAGCTATCGCGCCCACTTGGTCGGCAGAAGTGATTTGGATTGGATTACCTTTGACCCCGCCACCCAACAATTCGGCGGCACACCGCACGTTGGTCACATAGGCACATGGCAGGTTGAACTGGTCGCAACCGATAACCACGGCGCATCCACCTCGGAATTTTTTGATGTGGTTGTCTCCAACGCAAACACAGTGCCCACACCTATTCCAGATCAAACCGTGTTGGAAGGCAGCGCCTACAACTTTCAATTTACTGCCTTTAACAATGCGAACGGCAACGCGCTGACTTACACCGCAACCCAATCCAACGGAAACCCGCTACCGGCCTGGTTTAACTTTGATCCAAACACGCGCACCTTTTATGGCACACCTGACGATGGTGATGTGAATGTAAAAACCATCAAAGTCACCGCGACAGATCCTTTCGGTGCATCTGTTTCAGATATTTTTACGCTCACGGTAAACAACCTGCAGGAACCACCTTTTATTGTTAACCCCATCCCCGATCAAACCGCTACGGGTTTCGTTCCTTTTAACTATTCGTTTGGTTCCAACGTGGCGGGCGACCCAGATATTGGCGATAGCCTCACTTACTCTGTGCAACTCGCTGGCGGCGGAGCATTACCTGCGTGGTTAAGCTACGACGCCAACACGCGTACCTTTAGCGGCACACCGACTAATGCAAACGCAGGCACAGTCAGCATTGATGTTATAGCCACAGACACAGGCAACAACACGGTAACAGACACCTTTAATATTGTGATTTCAGCGGGCAATACGCCGCCGGTAAATACGGTTCCCAGCGCACAAACAACAAATGAAGATACAGCGTTAGTTTTTAGCGCGGGCAATGGCAACGCCATTCAAATTAGCGATGCAGATGCCGGTAGCGGCAGCGTTCAAGTCACTATCGGCGTTGCGCACGGCAGCTTAAGCTTGGCAGGTGTCGCAGGGCTTTCGTTTACCACTGGCGATGGCACTAGCGATGCAAGCATGGTGTTCACCGGCACAGTCGCAAATATTAATACAGCGCTTACAACACTCACCTATTTACCAGCCAGTAATTACCAAGGCACAGACACACTTAGCATTACCACAAACGATCAAGGCAACACCGGCATCGGCGGCGCACATAGCGATACAGATACAGTGGCGATTAGCATCGCGCCGGTGAATGATGCACCCACAGTCGCCAACGCCATTCCCGATCAAACAGCCAGCGGCAATTCTGCCTTTAATTTTCAAGTTGCTGCGAATGCTTTTAACGATGTAGACCTGAGCGATTCACTCAGCTACAGCGCAAATTTACAAGGCGGTGGCGCGCTACCCGCATGGTTAAATTTTAATGCGACCACTCGTATTTTTAGTGGAACCCCTACCAATTCAGATGTAGGCTCACTGAATATTGTTGTCACAGCAAATGATGGTCACGGTGGAACTATTAGCGATACGTTTGCGCTTAGCGTTACGCTCAACAATCAAGCGCCCGTGCTAAATATTCCCATTGGTAACCAAACAACCAATGAGGATGAAGTATTTAATTTCACAGTTCCCGCAAATACTTTTACAGATTCAACACCGGGCGATTCCTTAAGTTATACAGCGCAACTCAGCGATGGAAAAGCGCTGCCCGCGTGGTTAAATTTTAATAGCACCACACAAACCTTTAGCGGCACGCCGACCAATGCCGATGTTGGCAACCTCGCGATTAAAATTACCGCAACAGATACCTTTGGCGAAACCGCTAGCAATACATTTTCACTGAGTATTCTCAACACCAATGATGCACCTACTGTCATCAATGCAATTCCTAATCAACACGCGAGTGAAAATAATCCATTCACATTTAGCGTGGCGAGTAATACGTTTAACGATATAGACAAAAACGACACGCTTACTTTTTCTGCACAACTGAGTGATAAAAATCCACTGCCAAACTGGTTGCACTTTGACGCGAGCACACAAACTTTTAGCGGCACGCCTCAGGCAGAAGATATGGGCAGTTTAAGCATTCAAGTTATAGCAACCGATAGCCAAGGCAAACCCGCAACTGCAACTTTTGTGTTAGATATTTCCAACGTAAACCAAGCGCCGACCACCAGCGGCATAGCCAACATCAATACATTACAAAATAGCGCGGGCGATAGCGTAGATTTATTTGCAGCTTTTGCAGACCGCGAAGATAAAGATGAGCAACTGACCTACACCATTATTGGCAACACCAACAACACATTAGTAACGCAAACGACTATTGATGCACAAACTGGCAAACTGCAATTGCACTACGGCGAAAACCAATTTGGCAGTAGCATAATTAGTGTTCGCGCTACAGACACTCAAGGCTTAAGCGTTGACACCAACTTCACTGTCAATGTCGCTTTCGTAAATCACACACCCACCAGCACGGGAATAAGTGATCTACAAGTAAATCAAGATAGCTTACCCAGCACAATTAATTTATCAGCCATCTTCAACGATGTTGAAGACGGCAAAAATTTGCAATACAGCTTGGTGAAAAACAGCAATCCATCCCTGTTGCAAGCTGTGCAATTTAATCAAGCCGAACACAGCATCAATATCAATTACGCCGCGAACACCTCTGGCGATACAACACTCACCTTGCGTGCGACAGATAGCAATGGTGGCTTTGTTGATAGCCAATTTAAAATTACTGTCATACCTAAACCCGCAATACCAACAGATAATAACAGCAACATAAAAGATCCAAATCAGAACACTACAAATCCAGCTAGCTCAAATAACGGTAGCGCTAATTCCGGCAGTTCAAATATTGGTGACAACGCCAATTCAAACCATACGGCAATTCCTGTTGGCAACACCGATGCAAACAATCCGTTAATTAGTGTTGGCGCTGGAGGTGTTAGTAAAAATCCAGCAAACACTACAGACTCGACTAAAAATTCAAATGTTATCGATGAAGGATTAAAAGAAAATTTAATTGCACATCAACCCACAAATGAATTACCTGTAGTCACGGCACAAGATCCTGCTCAGGATCCTGTGCCCGAAAATTTTGATCACAATCGCTATGATCGTATTGTCCAACAGGAAATCAGCAGCAAGAAATCTATCGACCCCTTGCGCACCAGCGCTTTAGTATCCTCTCTAATTTTACCCGGCGAAGGCTTTAGTTATAGCGATGCACAAGAGTTCAACGCACAAGTGCGAAAAATACATCAAGAAATGGAAACAGCTGTTGCCGAAGAGCAACAACAACGTGCCATGCTTGCAGGCATCACATTATCACTCACCACAGGTTTATTAATTTGGTCGCTACGCGCGAGTAGCTTGTTATTAACACTTATGTCTATGCTACCTTTATGGCGCGGCATCGATCCGCTACCCATTTTAGAAGAAGTTGAAAAGCGCAAAAAAGATATAGAACAACAGCGCAAAGATCGTAAAGCGGAAGACCAAAATGCCAAAGAAGTAGGCTACTTGTTTGACCACACCAACACACCGAAAAAGGAATAGAGGTTAATGATTCGTATAACGCCAGCAGTTCGCCTTAGTATTGGCCTCATTATTCTTGTTATTTCCATTTTGCTGTTAGCACAAGCATTAGGCTTAACCACAGGCACAGAAAAGCAACAATTCGAAACCCGCAAACAATTTGCAGAAACCTTGGCCGCACAAATCAGCATTGCCATTAATCGCGGCGACGATAGTTTATTGCGCGATATTATGGACGCCGCTGTCGCACGCAATTCCGAGGTTCAATCCGCCGCCATACGCACTAACGATGGCGACATATTAATTCAAACCAATCAGCACGCCGATTTTTGGAAAGGCGCAGACCCGGCAAAATCTACACCGACACACATGCGCTTCCCGCTCATAATTAACAATATAAAACGCGCAAATTTTGAAGTAAGTTTTAAAGCACTCAGCGGCGAACGGCATCCACTACTTCATATTCCTACATTTATCGTGCTAATTGTTTTTGTCAGCATCAGTGGCTTTTTCGGCTTTTGGTTGTACATTCGCCGCGTGTTAAAACATTTGGACCCAAGCGCCGTTGTACCTGCGCGCGTACGCAACGCCTTAAATATTTTGGCTGAAGGCGTTTTGATCTTAGATAAGCGCGAACAAATTGTATTGGTCAACGCCGGGCTGCTGGAAAAATTAAATCGCGAAGAAAAAAATCTCATCGGCAAAAAGGCCAGCAGCTTGGGTTGGCATTTAGTCGAACATCAAGATGCACAAGAACTACCATGGTTAACTGCTCTTAGCTCAAATCAAAAACAAGTAAATGTACGCGTATCCTTGAGCCGCGCAGAGCAACCTACAAAAATGTTTCGCGTAAATGCCGTACCTATTCTAGATGCAAAAGGCTTAAGCCAAGGCACTATAGTGGTATTCGATGATATTACTGAGCTAGAAGAAAAAACGCTGTTGCTCGAAGATATGATTAAGGAGCTCGCTAAATCACGTATTGCTATTGAATCAAAAAATAAAGAATTAAGTTTTCTAGCAACACGTGACCCACTTACAAATTGTTTTAACCGTCGCGCACTCTACGATTACTTAGAAGGCAAAAGCGTTGGCTCGCGCAAAACAGACACAGACTATGCGTGCATAATGGCAGACATAGATCACTTCAAACGCGTTAACGACACCTACGGCCACGGCGTGGGCGATGATGTTATTAAAATGATGGCAACAACCATCAAAGAAGTGGTACGCGAAGACGATATAGTCGCACGTATGGGCGGCGAAGAATTCTGCATCATCCTCCCCAACACTCCACTTGATGTAGCCCACTCAATTGCAGAACGCTGCCGCGAAAAAATATGGTCAAAAACCACCAGCGGCGTAAAAGTTACCGCAAGTTTCGGTGTGACGTCACTAGCACTAGGGGCAAAAGATTCTACTGAAATAATTCACCAAGCGGACGAAGCGCTTTATTCATCAAAAGAAAATGGTAGAAATAAAGTGACGTCTTGGAGTACAGAAATTGTTTCGAAAGGGGGTTAGGAATTCAACTCAATATCAAATCTCCCCTAGCCCCTCTTTGTCAAAGAGGGGGACTTAGTGCGGAGTACTGCTCAGCCTCCCCTTGAAAAAAGAGGGGCTTAGTACGGAGTGCTGCTCAGCCTCCCCTTGAAAAAGAGGCTTAGTGCGGAGGCTGCTATAGCCTCCCCCTTTGAAAAAGGGGGATTGAGGGGGATTTACTGACCAAACACCCTACCAACCTCTTCCGCAATAATCCGAGCCCCCGCCTCCACTACGTTCACATCCTGACAATAAGTCACTCTTATACATTCATGACTATGCTGCCACTCTTCATCCAACCCCGGAAAGAAATGGTGACCAGAAATCACCAATACACCGCGCGCTTTTAAACGTTGGTAAAGTTCTTCGCTGGTGATGGGTAAATCTTTAAACCAAAGCCAAAGGAAAATTGCGCCTTCGGGTTTATGGATTCGATAAGGTAGATCACCGAGATGTTGTTTAAATATGCGCACTGCATTTTCCATTTTGTCGCGATAGAAAGGCGCAACAACTTCGCGGCTTAATTTTAGAATTTTTCCATTATTTAATAATTGCTTGGCGAGTGCTGGGCCGAAATTCCCGCAGGCTAAATTTAAAATTGTATTAGCTTTGGCGAAGGCATTTATCACTTGTGGATTTGCAATCACAATGCCGGTACGGGCACCGGGTAAACCTAATTTAGAAAGGCTCAATACCAAAATGGTGTTTGCATTCCAATGGGGTTTGATATCGGCAAATAAAATATTGGGGAAAGGCGTTCCGTATGCGCCATCCACAATCAAAGGAACACCATGCTCTTGCGCAAGTTGGTCGAGGTGATCCAACTCTTCATCGCTCAATACATTTCCGGTGGGATTGGTGGGTCGCGATACGCAAATAGCGCCCGTGTTTTCAGTGATATGAAGCTTGGAAAAATCCACATGGTATTTAAAAAATCCATCATCCAATAACTCAATACTGGGGCGAGTGGATGTAAAAAAATCGTCGCTGATACCGAGATCGTTGTAGCCCAAATATTCAGGTGCGAGTGGAAACTGGATTTGTTTTTTTACGCCGTTTTCGTAGTCGCCCGCAAACATATTGAACAACACAAAAAATGCAGATTGGCTGCCATTGCTAAGCGCAATGTTGTCGCGCGTGAGTGGCCAGCCATATTCATCGCCCAGCATTTTTGCCAGTGCATCCAACACATCCACATCACCCTGTGGCGGTTGATAGACACCGAGCAACTGATGCGCTTCTTGTGGGTCTTGCAAGGTATGTTCAAGCGCTGCGGCAAATGCCTCTTCCATTGCAGGAATTCGGGCAGGGTTGCCGCCGCCCATAAAAATCATATTGGGGTTAGTGCGCAAAGCATCGCCCAAGTCGTCCATCAATTGAACAATACCGGCGTTGCCGCTGAGTTTTTTACCGAACTGTGAAAATTGCATGTAGAAATCCGCACCATCAAAACGAAAACGGCAATCTAACGCGGAATGAAGGGAATGGGAATGAAAACTACTGGACTATTACGCCTCAACAAAGGCGGGCAAGATTAAATTAAACCAAACTTACGCAGAACTTCTTGCAGTTTTTCGGGGCTGACTGGCTTTTGGATAAATTCCATAGCACCCATTTTGGTAACGCGGGCATAGGCATCGGGTTGGATATCACCGGAGATTACAATAATCATGGCATCCAAACCTTCGTTTTTAACCGCCTCAAGAACTTGGTAACCGTCCATTTCTGGCATGGTTAAATCGAGGAAGACCATCTCGCCCTTACCTTCGCGGATCGCTTGAATGCCTTCTAATCCATTGGTCGCAAAGGTGATTTCGACATCCCAATCAGTGGGTAAGGATCTGGCCACTTGTTTGCGGGCCATGTTGGAGTCGTCGCAGATGAGAAGAGGTATAGTCATAAATCGTGCTTGTCGGGGCTACGGTTAACTGTATTAACCTGAGTATAGACAGGCATTATTATTTCGCCGGATTATTTTTACCTTAAGCGATAAATGCCTAGCCCCACAGACCCAAATCCTCTAACGGCGATCAAAAAAGGCTTCAACAGATAGATTAAAGCTGTTGGTTGCCGCTAAATCTAATGTGCCTAAACACTCCTGAGCATTCGAAAACCAACGTAAACTCTCAATTTGACGCTGATCTAAGGGCAAGCGCGCCGTCTCCCCCACAAAATCTCGTACATCATTCAACGTCAAACGCGCAAGATCGCGCCTGAGCACGAACTCATTTAACTGGGTATTCACTATAACGTTATTAACCAATAAAGCTTCCCGAATTCGTTGCCACTGCGGGCTCGAAAGCCCCATATTCAACAACTCATGGTTGGCAACGCTATTACCCTTATCGGACGCTTGATGAAACTGCCAGAGCACCAGCAGACATGCAAAAAAGTCCGGGTAACCGCGGTCGCGCAAATTGACCTGAAACAACTCCAGACTGCGAACCAGAACAGCGCCACCCAAAATCACCATCCAACTGGCGTTGATCCACAACAAAAACAGGGGGACTACCGCAAAAGCGCCATAAATCAGTTTGAAGTTGGAATGGGAAACCATAAAGCTGAAACCAAACTTGATGAATTCAAACACTAAAAGCGTGACTACCCCACCAATAGCGGCATGCTTAAGGCGCACTTTGCAATTGGGGACAGCAACAAACAACAGCGTAAACGCCGATGCAGTCAGCAACCACGGCAGCCATTCAAACACGAAATCCACGAAACTAAGGCTTTCGTAATGCCCCACAAAAGTTCGCAGGGCAATCAGGTAAGTCTTCATAAATAACGCGAGCCCCAACAACAAAGGCCCTAAACTGAGAATCGCCCAATAGAGCAAAAAGTTTGCAACGCCGCGACGCGCACGCTGTACATTCCAAATGTCATTAAAATTCTGCTCAATATTTTTGAGCATAAAATAGGCAGAGACCATTAAAAACACTATGCCAAACGCAGTGAGCTTTCTGGCTTGCTGTGAAAAATCCTTTAAATATTTAGCAATGACCTGCTCATTTCCGGGCAACAACTGCGAAAAAATGAGCGATTGAAATTGATCGCCAATTGACTGAAAGGCGGGAATCAGCGAAAACATGGAATAGCAGACAGTCAGCATGGGGACTATTGCAAACAAGGTCATGTAAGTTAGGGAACCAGCACTTTTTTGGCAGTGCTTTTCACCGTACAAACTGTAAGCCAGGAGGAGAAAACGGCGGCTAACGCGATAGAAATGATTTAGCTGACTAAACAAAAGATCGATCCTCTTTGCCACAAATTAAGGGCTATAATGCGGTTTTTATCAAGATAACGACTATGCCCACACTTTACCACAACCCACGCTGCTCTAAATCCCGCGAGGCCTTGGCGTTACTGGAAGCCAAAGGTTGCAAGCCAGAAATCGTTTTATATTTGGATACCCCACCCAACGCAAAACAACTGAAAGCTCTGCTTGCAGATTTGGGGATAGGCGCGCGCCAATTGTTGCGTAAAACTGAAGACGCGTATAAAGAATTAAACTTGGCCGATGAGAAACTTAGCGAAGCAGCTTTGATCAAAGCCATGATTGCGAACCCCAAATTAATTGAGCGCCCCATTTTTATCAACGGCGATAAAGCAATTGTGGGTCGCCCACCTGAAAATGTACTAACCATTCTTTGAGCCAACCAATGACGCCTTACATTTTAATTTTATATTACAGCCGCAATGGCGCAACGCTCGCCATGGCACAGCAAATTGCCCGCGGCGTAGAACAAGCGGGCAATATTGAAGCTCGCTTGCGCACCGTTCCTGCCGTTTCGCCCGTCACTGAAGCCACCGCACCCAGCGTGCCGAGTGAAGGCGCTATTTATTGCAGCGAAAGCGATTTAAAAAATTGTGCAGGTTTAATTCTGGGCAGTCCAACACGTTTCGGCAATATGGCCGCACCATTGAAATATTTTTTAGATGGCACCAGCAACGCGTGGGTGAACGGCGATTTAATTGATAAGCCTGCCGCTGTATTTACATCAACATCAACGCTTCACGGCGGACAAGAAAGCACCCTACTTTCCATGATGCTGCCGTTAATTCATCACGGCATGCTGATCACCGGAATTCCTTATAGCGAAGGTGCATTATCTTCAACCAGAAGTGGCGGCTCACCTTATGGCGCATCGCATTTTGCAGCAGACGAAAACGTACAAACTCTTACAGCAGATGAAATCACCCTTTGCCAAGCATTAGGTAAACGTGTTGCAACAATTGCATTGCAATTAGGAGCAGCACAATGAGTGATACTGAGAAAACTGAAATGCCAAGCATAGAAGAGTTAAACAGCGCACTTGCGCAGGTTAATCAAAAACTTAAGCTGGGCTTTTGGATTACCCACGCAAGCTTTGCCGCATTTTTATTCTTGATGAGCTGGTTAAACTTTCAACCTGCCGATAGCAGCTTTAAATTGTGGTTAGTAAAAATTTTTCCTTTACTGATTTTTATTCCCGGCTTTGTTCAACGTAAATATCGCACTTACAGCTGGATCTGTTTCGCCATACTGCCCTACTTCATTTGGCTAACCCCATTGGTTATGGCGCGCGGTAATTGGAGCGATTGGACAATGATCACCCTTATCGTTGTTATGTTTATTTCTGCCATGATGACCAGCCGCTGGATGCAACAAGAATCTTACCTAGGCTGGCAAATCTCAAATACACCTTCAAACTGAATTATTAAAAGGATGCGATTGTGAATTACCCTGAGAAAAAACCACGCGGATTTTTTCGTCGATTTTTCGGCGGCATAGGTTCAATCATCACCTTTTGTCGCAACACATTGATGAATATTTTTTTCCTCTTCTTTTTAATCTTGTTGCTAGCCGCTATTGGCAGCAGCACACCTAAACCCCTACCCGCAAAATTTGCGTTGCGCGTTGCACCCAGTGGCGTACTCGTAGATCAACGCAGCTATATAGATACCGCCAGCCTCTTGTTGCGCGATGAAAAAGAAGAAAGTGAAACACTGGTGCGCGATGTGGTTGATGCCATTAACCATGCAGCCGATGATAAGCGCGTTGACACCATCGTTTTAGAACTAGGTGGACTCAGTGGTGGCGGCATCACCAAAATGAGTGAGATCGGCCAAGCTCTGCTAGCGTTTAAAGCAAAAGAAAAACATATCATCGCCGTTAGTGATAATTACAGCCAAGATCAATATTTCCTCGCCACTTATGCCGACGAAATTTATTTGCACAAAATGGGCGAGGTGCAATTAACTGGCTTTGGTCGTTACATCACCTACTACAAAACTGCATTGGAAAAATTGGGCGTTAATGTCCATGTATTTCGTTCAGGAAAATATAAAGATTATGTTGAACCCTTTTTGCGCGACAGCATGTCAGATGAATCGCGCGAACATAATGCACAATGGTTGAATGCACTCTGGGTACAATATACCAAAACCGTTGAAAACCAACGTAAATTGCCCGAAGGTAGCCTGAACAAACTGATTAATAATTTGGACACCAAGCTCGCCGAAGTACAAGGCAATAGCGCCCGACTTGCGCTCAATGAAAAGCTGGTTGATAAATTAGTATCGCGCAATGAAATCGATAATCTATTAATTGAAAAATTTGGCAAAAGCGACGAAGGCAATTTTTATAATGCTGTTGGAGTTCACTCCTATCTTGCAGATATAAATTCGCACAAATTACCCAAAGGTGATCAAGTTGGTCTCATCGTAGCTTCAGGCACCATTCAAGATGGCCACCAGCAAGAAGGCTCTATCGGCAGCGAAACCTTTGTCGATATATTGCGTAGCGTTCAAGAAGATGACTCGCTGAAAGCTTTGGTAATTCGCATTGATAGCGGCGGCGGTAGCGCTTTTGCGTCAGAAATTATTCGCGCTGAAATTGAAGCCATTCGCAAAAAGAATATTCCAATTTATATTTCCATGGGCAGTGTTGCTGCATCCGGTGGTTATTGGATGGCAACCGCAGGCGATGAAATTTGGGCAAGCCCCACTACCATTACCGGCTCAATTGGCGTATTCGGCGCATTCCCCACATTAGAAAACAGCTTGCAAAAAATTGGCTTAAATACCGATGGCATTAGCACCACAGAATTAGGCGGCGCACTTAGCCTTGATCGCCCACTCGCACCAAAAATGAACGGCGTTATTCAATCTGGCGTAGATCACACCTATCAAAGTTTCTTAAAATTAGTAGCAGATGCGCGCAAAAAAGATGTAGCAGCCATTCATGAAATCGCCCAAGGCCATGTATGGACAGGCGCAAAAGCAAAAGAAATTGGTTTGGTAGATAACCTCGGAACATTGAACGATGTAATTGCCGCCGCCGCCGCAAAAGCAGAACTGAAAGATTACAGCGTAAAATTAATTACCGAAAAACTATCCCCCAAAGAAGAGTTCATTCGCAAGTTAGTGGGTGAAGATGCAAAAGTATTTATCCCCAAATCGCTGCTAAAACCTTTAGTCGATTTAAATAATGTACAGCAGGAATTGTCACCGCTCTTAAAACCCTTGATGGCCTTGCAAAAAATGACGGACCCGCAAGGTATTTATGCAAGCTGTTTAGAGTGCGTGAGCCCTTAAAGCTTTAAATGATTCAAACAAAAAGGCCAGCAATATGCTGGCCTTTTTGTTTTAAAGAGAAAGAAAATCACAAGCCTAATAAAAGGGAAATTTCATGTTCAATTTGCTCGGCATTGACCAGCAGAGAAAAAAGCTCATCAAGACCATTTGAGCTAGACAACCCCGCAATCACCCCCAAAACAGAACCACGATGGCAATTTTCACCACCTACATTTGTGTTAGCCAAAAGTGCAGCTTTTGAATCTGCAGTGTATTTGTAAGCGAGGTACAACAAACTCGGCCATGAATCTTTTATAGGGCAAGCTTTGGCAAATACACCACCAATAATATCATTATCATCAACAGATTTTTCACAAAGGCTTTGCAGATCAATATTCACTGAACTGCGTGCAGCTTCCGCAATCAAACGCTTTGCATCGTCATCTTCATTGCGAAACAAAAGTGCATCGATCAATTCAATATAAGCATCGCAAACTTTAGCAAGTTCCTCATCCGGGTGGGTTAACCGCAAATGTTCACGGCAGATTTGCTGAACATTAACCAGATTGCGCTCAGCTAATAACTCTGAAATAGCAATGGGTGCAATAGTGACAAAGCCGCCAACTGATGCAGTCGTATCTGCCGCCACACCACATTTGTTAGCAGGCAAACCGCGCTCAAGATTTTCAAAAAATCCACGGTGATAAGCTTCAGCATAAGTATCCGGATGCTGTGGACTATCACTAGTCATAAATGCGACATAGCTTTTCAGAAATTTATTCTCATCGTAGTGTCCACCATTATCAATCAGAGTACGCGTAACCAAAAGAGCACACTGCGCATTTAACGTATTCTCACCCGCTTGCATCCCTTGATGAACATGTTGATTAGGCACACCCCAAAATTTTCGTTTATCTTTTAAAATGACATCGCCCACAATTTGTTTGCCTGAGTTTTGCGGCAACGACAAAAAATCATGGGGATGTTTAGCGGGGGCCGCCTCAAACTTTTTAATTCCACCAGGGAACGCATTGAGAATATCTTGCGGGTTATAAAACCAATGCACAGGCATAGAAAGCGCATCGGCAATGTAAAGTAATTTCAAAGCAGCAAGCGCGCGGTTTTTTACAAGTGCAGAATGTATTGTGGTCATTGGGCAATTCCTGTTGATATATAAAGTTAAACCTTACTCCCAGCGTTTGGCAGCTTCAGCGTCTTTTTCTTGAGATTCAATCCAAACACTGCCTTGAGTAGTGAGCTCTTTCTTCCAAAAAGGTGCGCGGGTTTTCAGATAGTCCATTAAAAAATCGGCCGCGCTAAAAGCATCTTCGCGATGCGCGCTGGTCACACCGACGAATACAATATTATCGCCCAGCTGCAAATCGCCAATGCGGTGAATAATTTTGCAACGCAGGATTTTCCAGCGCGATAGGGCTTCATCAATAATGGCTTGCAAAGATTTTTCAGTCATACCGGGATAGTGTTCCAAATGCAAACCCAAGACATTGCGCGCTAAATTTAAATCGCGCACGCGGCCAACAAAAGTAACTACTGCCCCCGCTGCTGTATCATTTGCAATAAGCGCTTTGTATTCCTCGCCAACATCAAAATCTTGCTGTTGAATTGATATCATCTTAACCACCTGTTACTGGCGGAAAAAAGGCAACTTCATCACCATCATTAATACTATGCGATGCTTTTACCAAAGTTTGATTTACCGAAAATAATAATTTGTCACTCACCAAAAATTCCGCCCAGTGTGGGCGATCAGCGACAAGCTGCTCACGTAAGGATGAAATAGTGGTAAGAGGTAAGAACGCTAGCTCCAGCTGCTCGCATTGCAATTGTTCACGCAGCTGTGCAAAAAATAAAACCTTTATCACAACTCACTCCACACGCTGATAGTGACCGCGGCGACCACCGGATTTTTCGAGCAGACAAATATTTTCAATCACCATGCTCATATCCACCGCTTTGCACATATCGTAAATAGTGAGTGCGGCAACACTGGCCGCCGTAAGCGCTTCCATTTCAACACCCGTTTGGCCGGAGAGCTTGCACAGCGTAAAAATATCGACCGCACTTTCAGTTAAATTAATATCAAAATCGACGCTAACTTTGGTCAACATCAGTGGATGGCAGAGCGGAATTAAATCTGCGCATTTTTTTGCGGCTTGAATTCCTGCAATGCGCGCCACTGCAAGCACATCACCTTTTTTTAAACTGTTTGCCTGAATTTGCGCAAGCGTTGCAGGTTGCATACGCACGCGTGCAAAGGCGCGCGCTTCACGGGTGGTGATGGCTTTTTCGCTCACATCCACCATGCTGGCTTTACCCTGTTCATCGATATGGGTTAGCGACATAAAAATATCCAACTTAGAAAAATAATACACACTCAAAGAATTCTGCTTAATTCAAAACTCGCCGTAAATACATCCTTGTAGGCTCGTCTCGGCATCCGTGCCTCGTACGGTTTTGAATTAAGCAGTATTCTTTTTCAGGTTCACTCATTACCAACCTCATGATAAGCGAAAATAAAAAAAGGCCAACACCTTTCGATGTCGGCCTTTTGGCTCGCTTAAAAATTACTTAAAACAAAAACGGTGCTAACCAGCTCATTTGTGGGCGATCTGCACCTGCTTTTGGCTCAAGCGTGTACATATACTCATCCCACCATGGGCCTGCTGCCCACCAAGTCCAACCGATCCACACGTTGTTGTTGGTTTGCATGTATTGCAGCATGTTAGTCACTGCTGCTTTACAGGTCGCATTATCTGCACCCGCAAACTCGCCCAAGAATGCGCGCTTGCCGTTAGTATTTAGCCATGCAGTGAACGCCGTCAAACGTTCAACACCAATGCTTGTGCTCACGCAAGTTGGCGAAGTACCAGAGCTATCAGAGTCGAGGTATTGATGAACTTCATAAGCGTAGTTATTACCGCTATCCACCACATTCAACATAGCCACAGCGTTAGCCGTGCCATACCAATTTGCATTCCAAGTTGATGCACCAGTCCATGCATTACCGGGAACTAGCACGAGGTTAGAGGCACCTGCCGCACGAATCGCTGCAATCGCGGCATTAGCACCACTGAGCCATTGCTCGGTTGGCATTGAGTTCGGCTCGTTCATGATCGCAAAAATCACTTTGCTGTTGGATTTATAGCGCGTCGCCAAACGAGTCCACAAATCGGCAAACTGTGCATTGGATACACCAGCACCAATCACCGAACCATTCCAACGTGCGTAGTTATGCGGGTCTATAACAATATTGACGCCTTTTGCAGTAGCACCAGTGACAAACGCATCAAGACGACCAAACTCAGTTGCATCAAAAGCAGCGCCCAAAGTTGGCTGCAAACGCTCCCACGAGAAAGGCACGCGCAAGGTGTTCATGCTCTTACCTTTGAAATAATCCACCTCGGTTTGATTGGGGTAGATGTAATCCTTCTCATAGATGCCGGGGTAAGCAGTACCAAACTCGGCACCAGCCAAACTCACGCCTTTATAAACCAAGCCCACAATCGGCGTTGAGCTGGACGAGCTTGAAACACTTGAAGAGCTCGACGATTTAACACTCGAAGATGAACTGCTAGTCGCTACGACACTTGAACTTGCAACGCTAGATTTAGATGAGCTGCTGGAAGTTGTCACCGAAGATGCCGCCCCCACAATTCCATAGGGTGCGGGCTGAGCAGCGCAAGTTGAACTTGCAATACAACTCTTATTATTTTCATAGCCCCAACCGCTAGCCGTGGTTGTACACAATGGATATAGAGTGCCGTACCAATTACATTGCTGACCAGACGTTGAACTCACACTGGAAGCCACAGAAGAGCTTGATGTACTTGGTACAGATGAGCTCGCAACAGAGGACTTCGATGAAGATGACGAGCTTGTGCTAGCCACACTTGAACTCACTTTCGATGAGCTGCTGGAGGTTGCCACGCTTGAGCTGGATGTTGAAGGCGCAGAGCTAGATGTAGTACTGCCCGCACATGCCGCACCGCTAATCACTGGAATTTCAGCCGTAGCACCGCCTTTAGTACCTTGAATACCAAACTCGGCAGATTGCCCAGGCTGAATGCTGCTGTTCCAGCTAAGGCCTGTCGCAGAGTAAGGATTAGAACCCGTTAGGGTCGCATTCCAGCTGCTGGTTACACGGTCGCCACCCGCATACTGCCAGCTGATATTCCAACCATTAATGGCGCTAGTGCCAGTGTTGGTAATACGAACGGTGCCGGTAAAACCCGTATTCCACTGGTTGCTGACGATATATTCGCAACCGGCGTAAGCGGAAGATGAAAGTGCAGATAGCGCCCACGCGAGCCCTAAAAGCCCAGCGGAGTTGCGCCACAATTTTTTACATGGGGATTGCACAACGGCTGCTGCCGCTGCAGTGTTAGATAGATACATATGCATTTCCTGAGTGAGTCGCGATCCGTCGTTGCACGCCGCGAATGATTATTTTTTAGCAGTCAAAAGCTGCTTTCAGGACACCAAGACCAATCAAGATTGCAAACTACAGATATAGCAGAACCGCCCGTTAGCGCAGGGGCGCAACTGGCAGGCAATATGAAAGTCTTTGTGCAAATTATCTAGCCAAACAACAATATGAGGATTTCCATGGCTTTTAGCCTATTTTTTATCATGCAGCTGTTTTAGCAGCTGATGTGTGTAACCGATTCTAATCCAGTTTTTGCGCCAAACATAGAGCCAAACCCTGCCAAGCCAAGGTTCTTGAAGAATCCAGACCGAGAATTTCAAGGAGTGTGAAATATGCACTCAATCGCCCCAAGATCGGCAGTTCGGTATAAACTAGCACCCTGCCAAAAATCGTAAGATTTAAGTCGTAATTCAAGTAATCCAAGATGCCCAACAAAATCCCCAACCGCCGCTTCACCGCCGCCCCCATGATGGAGTGGTCAGATACTCATTGCCGCAGCTTCTGGCGTTTACTCACCAAAGAAGCCGTTCTCTATAGCGAGATGGTTACTACAGGTGCATTGATTCATGGCGATCGCAATCGCTTTCTGGATTTCAATGCCAGCGAACATCCACTCGCCTTGCAACTCGGCGGCAGCGATCCCAAAGCTTTGGCTGAGTGCGCAAAAATTGCTGAAGATTGGGGTTACGACGAAGTAAATCTCAACTGCGGCTGCCCGAGTGATCGCGTGCAAAACAATATGATTGGCGCTTGTTTGATGGCGGAACCCAAACTCGTCGCCGAATGTATTTCAGCCATGCAAGCCGCTGTGAAAATTCCGGTCACCATCAAGCACCGCATCGGTATTGACGATATGGAAGACTATGAAGGCATGCTAAATTTCGTAAGAACTGTCGCCGATACCGGCTGTAAAACCTTTATTGTCCATGCACGTAAGGCTTGGCTAAAGGGACTAAGTCCGAAAGAAAATCGCGAAATTCCGCCACTGCAATATGAAAAAGTCGCGCAGCTTAAAAAGGATCATCCCGAGCTTGAAATTATCATTAACGGCGGCATAACTACGCTTGAGCAATCGCTAAACCTGCTCAATGAGGTTGATGGTGTGATGCTGGGCCGCGAGATTTATCACAACCCTTATTTACTCGCTGAAGTTGACCAAAAAATTTACGGCATCGACAAACCCGTTGTAAGCCGCGAAGAAGTGATGGAAGGTTTTATTGCCTATGCCGAAGAGCAGCTGGCGAAAGGTGTGCGCATAAATTACATGACGCGCCATATTTTAGGTTTGTACCAAGGCTTACCCGGCGCACGCAAATTCAGACGTGTAATTTCTGAGCAAGCACATAAGCCAAATGCAGGAATTGAGGTAATAAAAGCAGCGCTCAACGCCCTAAATGAGTTACCATTTACACCCGAATTGACCGATTAAGTTCGCCAAGTCATCCACAGAAGCAAGCCTTTTATCAAGCAGACGCTTTATACAAAAGATGACTTTCAGCTAAGAGTCAAAAAGACTATAATACATCCTACGGCAAATTAGAAATATCAACTTTAACTCCGTGATAGGAAAACTATTGTGACTAGCAAACTCGAACAACTGAAACAATTTACCGACGTAGTTGCCGATACTGGCGATATCGAAGCCATTCGCTTGTACAAGCCATTGGATGCAACTACCAACCCATCTTTGGTTTACAAAGCCGCTCAAATGGCGCAATACCAGGATTTGTTGGCTTCTTCTATCAATGCCGCAAAAGGCATTACCAACAGCGCAGAACAATTGAGCGCTGCGAGCGACAACTTGGCCGTTGGCCTTGGTTTGGAAATTTTGAAATTGGTTCCAGGCCGTATTTCTACTGAAGTGGATGCTCGTTTGTCTTTCGATACCAAATCAAGTATCGCTAAAGCCCGTCATTTGATTGAGCTTTACCAAAAAGGCGGCGTGGATAAATCACGCGTGCTGATCAAACTGGCTTCTACTTGGGAAGGCATTCGCGCTGCGGAAGTGTTGGAAAAAGAAGGCATCAACTGCAACCTGACTTTGTTGTTTGGCTTCGAACAAGCTGCTGCTTGTGCAGACGCAGGCGTGTTTTTGATTTCTCCATTCGTGGGCCGCATTTTGGATTGGTACAAAACCAATACCGACAAAAAAGAATACACTGGAGCGCGTACTTTCTCCATCAAACACTGGCGAAAAAATTGCCAAGGTTATTGAGACTGAACCAAGCTTCCGCTTTGGCATGAACCAAAACCAAATGGCAAATGACAAATTGGCTGAAGGTATTCGCGGTTTCGTGAAAGACCAAATCAGCTTGGAAAAATTGCTGAAAGAACGCGCTCTTTAATTATCGCTTTGCAATAGAGTTAATTTTGTTAAGTAAAATTTCTGCGTTTTTCGAACGTCACCTGCAACCTGCAGGTGACGCTTCATCTCCCCTTTCCCACTCGCAAAAACAATTGGCAGTTGCGGCTTTATTAATTGAAGTTGCTATGGCTGATCACGTATTTGATGAGCGTGAAATGCAATCGCTTAAAACACATCTCACGCAAAAATTTGCAATTGCTGACGCACAACTTGCCGAATTAATTGAACTCGCTAAGGAAGAAAGTGCTGAAGCGACATCATTACATCAATTCACAACCTTAGTTCACCAACATTGCAACCAGCAAGAAAAATTCGAGCTACTAGTTTCTATGTGGGAATTGGCATTTGCTGACAATGATTTGAACAAATACGAAGAGTATGTAATTCGCAAAGTGGCTGATTTGATTTACGTGTCTCACACGGAATTTATGCGCGCAAAATCAATTGCAAAAAATAAGATCAGCTAAGAAAGGATTTTCAAGCGAGGAATTTGATTAGGAGTTTTCGAGCATGTTGACTAGGTTTTTAAAGGTCTCGTGATTCTGTTCATTTAAACCCATCAGAATTTTGTGGGCTTCCAGCACTTTTTCTTTTACTTCCTGTTCGTCGCATTCAATCGCCGTTAAGGGCTTTTCTGGTTCGACTTCGACATCCAGCTTATTCACAATTTTAAAAATATCCGCAAAACCCATAGTATCCAAAATACGCTGAATACTCGCATTAGTCGCTAAAATCACGGGAGTTATATTGCGTTTTTCTTGCGCAAGCAGGGAGATTTTTGCCATCAAGCCAAGCGTTGTGCTATCAACAGCTTCAGCTTCAGACAAATCAAAGAGCACCGATGAAAAATTAGGTGCCGCGAGCATAGCATCAATAAACTGATCAAAAGATATACACAGAGTGAGGCGCACATCGCCAGTCATCTTAATGATGTAAACACCAGCATGATCTGCAACGAGTATCTGACCGGGACGCATTTTACTTACCTCTAGCAATCGTAAGGATGGCAATATCATCAGGCGTTTCGCCATCATCCTTAACATGTAAAGTATTGCAGATGGATTCCAAGCTGCCAGTTGATTCTGCAACTTTTTGCAATAAAAGAGCTTCCTTTTCTTGAATGGTATCAGCAGGCAATATTTCTAAAACACCATCAGAAAAACATGAAAGCGTATAGTGATCAGGTAATTGCAACTGATAAGTTTGCCAATTCACGTCTTTAAAAATTCCCACGGGTTTGCCCTGACCGGTTAAATAACGGCAATCATCCGCCGTCTTTAAAATCGGCATAGGCAAATGACCTGCAACCGCATAATTCATCATTTGAGTATGGGTATCTATCACGCCAACAAAGAAGGTCAAATGGTGATTTAAGCGAGTTTCTTTTATTTCACTATTAACGGTTTTTAATAGATGGTTGGCGCCGCTCTCAAAGGACTCTTCATCGCCAAACAACCCCTCTTCACGAACCATGCGACTGACAAGGTGCTTTAACCAAATGGTGACAAATGCGGAGGAGGAGCCGTGACCTGAGACATCAGCGAGATAAAAGGCAAGGTAGCGTTTTTTGATGTGGGCGTAGTCGATAAAGTCGCCACTAAGGAAAAGAGATGGCGCTATGTAATGGGCAACTTCGTAATGATCCTGAGTAATCAGGCGGTTGGGCATCAATCGTTTTTGAACTTGTTTGCCGGCGAGCTGATCGCGCTCTAAGACTCGTAAACTTTCGCGTAATTCTTGGTTGGCAGCTTCTAACTGCTCTCGGTAACGCTGGTTCTCTAGAAGTAATTCGGTTCGTTCAAGCGCCTTATTAATAGCATGTACTAGCACTTCTATATCCAGCACAGGTTTTACCAGATAATCACTTGCCCCCAACCTTAACACCTGAACCACATCACTCACGCTTCCCGCACCGGAGACTATTATCACCGGCAAATCAGGCTGACTTTGCTTAACTTGCTTAAGCACCTGTAGACCGTCTACGCCGGGCATACGCAAGTCTGTAATTACCAGATCGGGAGTGTATTTTTTGATGGTTTCACATAAATGGTTAGCCTCGCCCTCTTCAAAAACCTCAAAGCCACTATCCGTCAAATAAACAGCAATACTGCGCCGAACGAGCGCGTCGTCGTCGATGATGAGTAGCTTTTTAGGTTTCTCAGCCATCTGGAAGGATTTCTCTGCTAGGTTTTCAGGGCACATTTAAGAAGGCGCACAACACTACTCTTTCAGCTCTTTTACCGCAAGCAATTCATGCCAGTATTTATATTAAGTGCGCCTAGTTTACCCTAGCTGAACAATGTGTGTAGAAACTGCCACTCAACTAGAACAACCTCAAAGATAAGTCAGTCGCTAGCTGGATTTTTTCTTGTCTGTGCTACACTCAGTGAGTGCTGTTGAATAGCCTACCGCGACGCATTCCCGCAGATATATAACAAGCGATAAGAGGACAGAATATGAGCTCTATAGATAAAGGCTTTAGTGAAAAACGTGACTTTATCCGCATGAAAATCAGCGCGCCTTTAAGCGCTAAGCTCTCTCATGATGAGGGTGTTATCGAGGGGTTATGCCGCGATTTGAGTGGCGGCGGTATGCAAGTAGAGACGAAAACACAGATTCCGGCAGGGACTGAACTGGTTGTGGAAATATCTTCTGATCACGGCCACAACCCCACCCTGCATGCTAAAGCCAAAGTTGCGCGCTGCAGTAGCGATGGCGATGCAGGCTTTGTTTTAGGCCTAGAAATTGTAGAAATAATCCGTTAATTCATTTATTCGAGGCTCGGGTTACAAGCCCGAGTCTTCTGAAGGCTCATCCTCACCAAAGCTGTCTTCTACCTTACCGTTGTTGATAAGGAAGTTACGACGCTGCAAGTAAGCTTCACGAATGAACACATACTTATCTCCCGAAATACTCTTTTCCAACGGCATCAGGTTTGCACGTGTACTTAATATAGACGCTGCTCGCACGGTGTTTTTAGTTGGAATATGGTCGATATAGGTTTTAGGGTCTGAGTACCAGTCAACCGGAACCGCCGACGTATCCCGTAAGTCGCTTGGCCCCAAGAGCGGTAACACCATATAAGGGCCTGAGCTGACTCCCCACACAGCCAAGGTTTGGCCAAAATCTTCATGATCCGTTTGCTTCAAATTCATGTACTGGGCAACATCCAAAATACCCGCCAAACCTAGCGTTGAGTTGACTAGCAAGCGACCTGTATCGTGAGCAGCGCCACGGAAATTACCTTGCAACACGCCATTTAATGCACTGGGAATTTCCATAATATTAGATAACGCATTATCAACACCGCGACGAAAAAATCCCGGGGTAATACGTACATAAGCTTTGGCTAAGGGCTTTAGAAAATACCTATCCGCACCTTCGTTAAAGCTGAACATCGAGCGGTTAAACTTTTCCCAAGGATCGTTCGGCGATTTCACCATGGTGGCAGGAGAATCTACAACAGGAACATCCCCTTGAGATTGCTCTGCTAAAGCTGAATTTACAAGCAATGAGAGAGATAAAACCGACGCGCTAAGCAGAGAAGTTTTCATGGTATTCATTGATTCGCCAGATACAGAGTGAACAAACAGAAAGGTGAAGCGTAGCAGTATCACAAAAAGGGGCGCCACTTTACCCAAAGTCTTTAGCCCCAACAACCTATAAGGAATCTCAAAGGTATTATCGGTAAAGTGAAATAAAAAATGGCCAGCGCGGCCATTATAAAAGTATGGTGCTAGACCATAAGTGACAATTGTAACTGAAGGACAATGTAACCAATCAGCACTTACGCTTTAAAGACTGCTCTACAGACAATGGTAGATAAGTTCAAGTTTCATAGCTTTACTATTTATTACCGGCAAATAGCGCTCGCCTTCCACTACAAATCCTTTAGTGCATTCTTGCGCCAAATTTTCCAGCGCGTTTAATTTAACCAGCTGTAGTTGTTGTGCTGATGCGAACTCGCCGGTTTTTTGCGCTTCATTTTTATCGGTTGTTTTTTGGCTTTTATCCGCCGCAGGTCGCGGCTCAACGGCTTTGGTATCACGCGACGGCTCATCTTCATTCGCTTCTTTATTTTTGCCCGCTAAAGCACGATGTAAGACACCGTTCAAACCTTTATCCGAATAATCACAATTTTTATAGAGATTGTGATTTTGGGCTTCGGCTGCATCTACTGCTGCTGGACACTCTTCGTCACCTGCATATACACAATGGGCGAGCACCAAAAGCATAAAAGTGGTTAGGATTTTATTCATGATTTTCTCTGCAGTGAAATTTCCGAGTTAAAATTGCGGCAATAAAAAAGGGTGCCGGAGCACCCTCTTTCAAACTAGCAGCCGATTAGAAATTGAATTCTATACCGCCGCCGATGTAAGTGTCATCGCGCTTGGTAAAGCCTGTTACCGCTTTATCATCCTCGTTCTTGGTGTAATAACCCAAGAGAGTAGCGTTTTTAGACAATTTGTAGTCCACACCCAAGCTGGTAGTTTTTGACTCAACAGTAGCACCCATCATGTTTGATTGACCGTATTGCGCTTTCAAAGCCCACTTTGGATCAACTTCCCATTTAGCTGACAACAAATAGCCGTTGTCATCAATTTTGCTAGTGCCGGTCTTACCATTGTTGTAAGTTTCGTACAAAGCACCCAAAGTAACTGGACCAACCACGAAGCGACCTACAGCACGAACAACGTCAGTATCATCAGCAGCGGCAGCGCCAGTAATGGTTGAGCTAATTACAGCCTTGTTGTTGGAGTTCAATACGTTATGGTCGTTTGCCAAAGCGAGGTAAATGGTTTTGGTGTTATACACGATAGAAGCAGAATAACCGTTTACTGTGCCTGGCAAATCAACTTCGCTGTTGATGTAAGCAAAGTTACCAGTGATGTGGTTGTATTCGTTGGTAGAGTATTGCACTACGTTCTTAGCGCGAGTTTCACCCTGAATAACAGCCTGCATATCACCGATCAAATCGTTAAACAAATCGATTTTTTCTTGAGCAAGCTTTAGTGGAGTGTCAAACATACCGAACTTAACAACGCCGAAGTTGCTTTGCAAACCAACGAAAATGTTACGTTGAGAAAAAGTTTGGCCACTTACAGAACAGGTGGTTTTTGTAGTAGCGGCTGGAGTAGTAGTGGTAGAAGTAGCAGTACAGGTTTGGCTGATTGAACCGTCATCCACTTTAGTTTGGTATTCGAACTGATAGATAACTTTAGTATCGTCAGTTGCTGACTCAGAACCTTTCAAGCCGATACGTGAAGCGTTGTTGACCAACTCAGTGTACTGCTGATCAGCAACACCCAAATCAGAGTTTTGCCAAGTAACAAATGCTTTACCGTAAACAGTTACATCTGCAAATGCAGAAGCAGGTACAAGCGAAGCAATCATTAAAGGAAGTAGCGCTTTTTTCATGAGGTTGTCCCCTAGGTTTTTAATAGATATGGTCATAACGTAAACTACTGACGCGACGCCTAAGCATTTGTAGCGTTCTGGCGCGCATTATGTTGTGACTATATTGCAGTTGTATTACAGACTAGATGAGGGAGCGATTTTCGCAACAAAAAGGTAATAATTGAAGGTTTATATTTCGCTATAAAGATCAATTCTATCTATCGCGAATAGGACTCAAAGGATAAGAATTGAACTGTTCTCGTCAATGCACATCAAACCCGCTACGGTGTTTTCTTATCTTAAGCGCCATCAGCAATAATACTCCGCAAAAAATTTTGCATTAATTCACATTTTTTGTTTTGTTCGTTGTAACAAATGGAAGTGCTCTGCATCTACTATAAGAGTTGAGGTAAAGCGTTTCTATTCCCTCAACCAATTACGACTAAACAAACCTATGAATGGAGATTTATTGCAATGAAAAAAATGACTACTTCTGCTCTTGTGTTGGCAACAGCAACCTTATTCTCAGCTGGCTTGGCATTCGCCGACGAAAAACCTGCTGCTAGTGAAGGCGCAGTTAAATGCAGTGGCGTAAATGCATGTAAAGGACACTCAGCTTGCAAAACTGCAACCAATGCGTGCAAAGGCCAAAATAGCTGCAAAGGCAAAGGCTTCTCTGAGATGACAGCCAAAGAATGTGCCGCAAAAGGCGGTAAAGAAATGAAAGACGAGAAATAATCCAGCCAATAATAAAAGGCTGCGCTCTCAAATTGAGTCGCAGCCTTTTTCAATCAAAATTTTAGCATTTAATTTCGGCAACGCACATGAGCTATCACCGTCAATTACAGCCACACTTGGGTTTTGGACTCGGATTACGTAGCGAGCACTATAGTGACTTGCTTGAAGGAAGACACAATATTGATTGGCTAGAAATTCTCAGCGAAAATTATATGGTTGCAGGCGGCAAGCCGCTTTATTATCTCGATAAAATTTGCGAACGCTACCCTGTTGTAATGCATGGAGTATCCCTATCTATTGGCAGTGTGGATCCGCTTAATCAAGAGTATTTATCCAGCTTAAAAAAACTTGCACAACGCGTAAAACCAAAATGGATTTCAGATCACTTATGTTGGACGGGTACTCAAGGCATTAATCTGCACGACTTAATGCCGCTTCCGTATACTGAAGAAGCACTTAAACACTTAATCGCGCGAATCACCCAAGTACAAGAATTTCTTGGGCAACGAATTTTATTGGAAAATGTTTCCAGCTATTTAACCTACCAACATTCAACTATCGCCGAGTGGGAATTCTTAAGCGCAGTTGCACAACAAGCTGACTGTCTGATTTTGCTCGACATCAACAATATTCATGTAAGTGCGCACAACCACGGCTTTGATCCACTCACTTATTTATCTGCTATGCCTGCGGAACGCATTCAACAAATTCATCTCGCAGGCCATTTAAACAAGGGGGATTACAGCATAGATACACATGATCATGAAATTATCGATTCTGTTTGGAATCTCTACGCAGAAAGCGTTCGCCGGTTCGGCCATATCAGTACCATGATTGAACGCGATGATGATATTCCCCCGCTCAACACACTGTTAATCGAACTTCAAAAGGCTCGCGATATTTCTGCAGCCGTTTTATCCGAACAACACATGACATCAAACCAATATTAGGACAAATAAGGAACCATCATGACTAGCATTGCCAAATCATTTATTAATATTACACTGCGCTGGCCCGAAAAAATTGCCTCTTATATTCAATGGCTTGGCCCTCTTGTTGCACGCTTAATAGTAGGTGAAATATTTGCGGTAAGTGGCTGGGGGAAATTACAAAATCTGGATGCTATTACCGAAAACTTTATTAGCTGGGGAATTCCTTTTCCGCACATACTTACGCCTTTCACTGCCGGCGCTGAATTTTTGTGCGGAATATTTATCGCCTTAGGATTATTTACACGGATTAGCGGTGGCATTCTCGGTGTCATCATGATTGTCGCCATAAAAAGCGCTCTTTGGGAACAAGTCGATTCACTCGATACCTTATTGGGCTTCTCCGAAACAGCATACCTCGCTATTTTCTTTTGGCTAGCAATTGCAGGGGCAGGCAAAGCATCTATCGATTATTTGTTGACACGTAAATGATATGACTACACAAAAAAGTTTGGCAGAGTTACAAAATGCATTGCAAGATTTTTTGCTAGACAAGCGGCAAGATGCAAGCGATTTAACCTTGGAGACACCCGCATTCTCACGCAAGGAACGTTTACATATTTATCACCAGGCTTATCGCTTGCGTCTCTTGGATGCATTGCGCAATGACTATCCTGCATTGGAAGCATTTATTGGCGAAGATAATTTTGTTGTCTTGACCAATGATTTTATTGCGGCTAATCCTTCTCAGCACCCCTCCTTACGCTGGCTGGGAGAAAAGTTGCCTCAGTTTATCCGAGAGCATTCAACATGGAACTCGCAAGTTGCCGCAATCGAACTCGCGGAATTTGAATGGGCGCAAGTAATGGCTTTCGATGCTGCCGATATTCAATGTGCAACCCTAAGCGATGCACGAGCTTTAGCACCAGAACAATGGATGAATATGGGAATTCAATTTCATCCATCGGTACAGTCTTTGAATTTTTATACAAATGCACCGCAGGTGTGGAATAAATTGATCAAAGACAATGAAGTGATAACTGCCGAACTCTACCCACATGCTAATACGTGGCTAGTGTGGCGAGACGAATTGCAAGTTGTTTATCGCCCACTGGAAAAGCCTGAAGCTTGGGCCTTAAATGCTTTCGCACATCAACAAAAATTCGCCGATATTTGCGCAGGTTTATGTGAGTGGTATCCTGAAACACAAGTCCCCATGCAAGCCGCACAATATTTACAACACTGGCTTAACGCTGGATTAGTAATAGCAATACTTTCTGATTAAGTAGCTTGATAATTCATTGCCAAACCCCACTGTTTGTCCAATCTTTTTGGCGAAATGGGAATTTGTGTTTTTAAAGTTTGTGCAAACAAGGAGACACGCAGCTCTTCTATCCACCAACGATAATCTATTAGCGCTGCATTTTGCGTCATTACATAGGTGCCCTCTTTTTCAAGATATTCCTGCAGCTTTTGCCAATAGGGCTGAATCTCTAACAACGTTAACTTATCTTTTTGCGGATTGAGTGCTGCTTTTTCCAAACGTAGTTGAATGGCTTTCAAATAACGTGAATATTGGCGCAACCATTCATCTGGTGTTTTATACACCAGCCCCACGTAGAACAATTGCTTTAATTGCTCTTGAATATCGCTCAAAGCAAACGCCAGTGCCAATGCATTTTTTTGTTGTTTGATGTTTTTTCTAACATCAACTAGCAGTTTCAAACTCGCCAGTAAGTGCGTATAAATTTCCTGCGCATGAGCAACAAGTTTGTCGCAAATGGATTCCACTCGCGTATCAAACTCAGTTTTAGTACGCGGTAATTGTTGCTGATCATTCAGCGCCAACTGTTTGATGGCGGCCATGATAATATCGTCTGCCACTTGATCGCGAGAACCTATGTTCGCAAAGGTCAGTGCAATCTCTTGCCCTTTTAATAATTCTTTTTGCAAATATTTAACAGCTTGGTTCAACTGCAAAAACATCAAGCGCGCTAGGCCTCGCTGGGTTAATTCCAAAGCTTGCTGCGGATTGTCTAAAACCTGCAAGGCAACCGATGTCGTTTTGTCTACCAAAGCAGGATAAGCGCGAATGCCTATACCATTGCGTTGTAACTGAATCGCTTGCGGCAAGCTTTCAAAATCCCATTGCGTAATATTCTCGCGTTCAATATTGGTTGCCGCTGATTGGATATTTTGCTGCACTTGCGCACGGTACTTTTCACGCAGCGGCAACAAGTCACGACCACTAGCGATCACCTTGCCTTTGTCATCGACCACTTTAATGTTAAAACGATAGTAATTATCGACCTGAGTTTCCAGCCAAGCATCTACACCAACATCCACACCGGTTTGACGTTTTAATTGCAAACTCAAAGCATCAGTTAACGGCTTGTTGTCGGGCGACATAGCGGCTAACGCTTTATCGACTACATCGGGTACGGGCACAAAATGTTTGCGCAGCGATTTCGGCAAACTCTTCACCAGGTTGATACATTTATCGCGTAGCATGCCCGGCACCAACCACTCAAGACGCTGTTCGGGTAATTGGTGCAAGACACTCATAGGCACGTGAATACTCACACCGTCGTCAGGATGATTAGGCTCAAAATGATAGGTAAGCGGGAACGCCATGCCGCGCCACTCCAACTCATTGGGAAACTGCGCGTGGGTAACATCCAATGCACCGTGGCGCATGAGAGTTTCGCGGCTAATAAATAAAACCTTGGGGTTTTCCTGCTCAGCTTTTTTGCGCCAATTTTCAAAGCCAGCGAGATTAATAATCTGTTCTGGGATAACTTCATTATAAAATTCAAAAATCACTTGCTCGTCCGCAAGAATATCGCGTCGGCGAGATTTTGCTTCCAAATCATCTAACTCTTTTAATAACGATTGTTGATGCGCAAAGAAATCATTCACCGCACTTTTGCGCTGCAAGTTTTTACGTTTTGGATGCTCCGCATATTGCCCCTCTACAAAGGCTGCGCGAATAAATACCTCGCGGCAAATGACTGGATCTATATGCGAATAAATAACTGATTTTTTTTCAATTAAGGTCAACCCATACAAACTGACTTTCTCGTAAGCCATAACTTGGCCACTATGACTATTGTAGTGAGGCTCAAAATATTGGCGTTTCACTAAATGCTCGGCAGCAGCCAGCGCCCACTCAGGTTCAATTTTCGCAACTGTGTGCGCAAATAATTTTGAAGTTTCAATTAACTCCGCCGCCATAATCCATTTCGGCGTTTTCTTAATTAAAGATGAACCGGGGAAAATGCCGAATTTTCGATTGCGCGCACCTAAGTATTCGCGTTCTTCGTGATTAAAGCCTAAGTTTCCGAGCAATCCACTGAGCAGAGCTTTATGAACAGGATCATAACCCGCTGGAGCAGTGTTCGCCTTAAAACCAAGCTCTTTGATGGCAACGCAAAGTTGGTGATGAATATCTCGCCACTCGCGTAAGCGCATATAATTTAAAAATTCTTTTTTGCACAGTTTGCGCAATTGGTTTTGTGAGAGTTCTTGACGCTGGGTTTCAAAATAATCCCACAGGTTTACATACCCCGCAAAATCTGAAAACTCTGCCCAAAAACGGCGATGGCTTTGATCAGCTGCTTGCTGTTTTTCTGCAGGGCGATCACGCGGGTCTTGTACCGATAACGCACTCGCAATAATTAACAATTCACGCACGCAGGATTGCTCTTGCGCTGCGAGCAGCATACGCGCAAGACGCGGGTCAAGCGGCAATTTGCTCAACTGCGTACCCACAGGCGTCAGTTGATTTTTAGCATTTACCGCCTGCAACTCTTCCAGCAGTTTATAACCATCGCTAATTAATCGATGATCCGGGGCGTCAATAAATGGGAACTTATGGATATCACCCATTTTTAATTGCAACATTTGCAAAATAACGGCAGCGAGATTAGTGCGCAGAATTTCAGCATCGGTAAACGCTGGGCGATTATTAAAATCGTCTTCACTGTACAGACGAATACAAATACCTTCAGCAACTCGACCACAGCGACCTTTACGCTGATTTGCACTCGCCTGCGACACAGGTTCAATTGGTAATCGCTGAACTTTGGTGCGATAAGAATAACGTGAGATACGTGCAAAACCCGGATCAATTACGTAGCGAATGCCGGGCACAGTAATTGACGTTTCCGCAACGTTAGTCGCTAAAACAATACGCCGACCTGTGTGCGACGCAAATACACGCTGCTGCTCAGCCAAACTTAAACGCGCATAAAATGGAACAACTGCCATGTGGGCAAATTGCGCTTTGCGCAGCGCTTCTGCTGCTTCACGAATTTCGCGCTCACCACTGAGGAAAATTAAAATGTCGCCACCGCGTGGGCCACCGCTAGTTTTCTCGTGCAATTCAATTTCATGAACGGCATCAACCATAGCGCTGTAAACATCTTGCTCTGTATCCTCATCCTCATCATCTTTTGCTTTAGATTCAAACAGAGGGCGATACCAAAGCTCAACCGGATAAGTGCGACCAGAAACTTCTATAATTGGTGCGTTATTAAAATGCTGGGAGAATTTTTCTAAATCAATTGTCGCAGAGGTAATAATTAACTTTAAATCCGGGCGACGCGGCAAAAGCTGTTTTAAATAACCCAATAAAAAATCGATATTTAAACTGCGCTCGTGGGCTTCATCAATAATCAGCGTATCGTATTTATTTAAATAGGGATCGTTTTGGATTTCAGCCAACAAAATTCCATCGGTCATCACTTTAATTAAGGTTTGCTCACTCGATTGATCGCTAAAACGAACTTGATAGCCAACTTTCTCACCCAATTTGGTTTGCAATTCTTCCGCAATACGTGTTGCCACTGTATTAGCCGCAATGCGGCGCGGTTGAGTGTGACCAATTAAACCTTGCGCACCTCGGCCAAGGCCTAAACAAATTTTAGGTATTTGGGTGGTCTTACCTGACCCTGTTTCGCCAGCCAACACTACAACTTGGTTGTTTGCAATAATATGCGCGATCTCTTCTCGCTTTTCGCATACTGGCAAATCAGGAAAGTGAATTGATGTGGGAATAAGCTGCCTGCGGTTTTCCACCTTGGTTTGCGATGAAAGCAATTGCTGCTGCCACTTTTCTAAGGCTTGTTCATACGGCTTTTTAGCGCGCGCAAGTTTTTCCAGCTCGCTCAAGCGACGCAGCAACCTGTAATGGTCTTGCGCCATTACATTTACCACGGATTGTTTATATTCTAACCACTCGCTCGCCATGCCGTTCACCTGTCAAAATCAGGTGCGCATAATACCATGAGCAGAAAACAGGAGCTAAACGCACTTATTGCTGCTTTCTAACCTTTAAACGCAGCACACTGGCATTTTGATCTATGACGAAATCAAATCGACCAAGAATATCTACCCCCAGTAAGCCATCAAAACCGTGTGAATTGTCCATCGGTAATTGCGCAAGAATATGCTGGTTGAACACCAGATTTTCGATGCTGATATTGGTGACCGTAAATAAAAAGCTGTCCTGTACGCCGCTTGCAGTATTTAAGTGAATGGGTTTTGTAGCTTTTATTAGCGTGGGATATTTCGCGGTGTAACTAGCGGACAAGCCACTCAAAGAAGCACCTGTATCCAGCAACAAGCGTGCAGGATATCCCTCCACAGTAACATTTACTAAAAATTGATTGCTTTGGCGTGTTAAGGGGATATTTATTTCTTGCGGTGTATCACTGCCATTCAATTGGGCCAAAATAACTTCTGCTTTTCGTTGCACATGCGGATCATTGGCCGCCATAAGTGCGTGATACTGCGCTTGATAAGTATCATCAAGCTGTAATAAAAGTGCAGCGAGAATAAGATGCAATTCTCCATCATTAGGATTGTATTTTAGTAGTTCGTCGAATTGCCCCATTAACCACGCATAATCCTCATTAAACAATGAAGGTGTATCTTTTAGTCGTACCAAATAGTTTTTTATATCAGCCAAGGCTTTACTGATTTTCTGATCATCCATCTCCAATTTCAGGTAACGAAACCAAGCATCGACTGCCGCCACAACTTGTGATTGATTTTTATAAATTTGCGATAAATACAACCAGGCGCGCGGTGCATTTTTCGCATCGCCCATTTGGGTTTGCAATAAATGAATCGCATCTTCGTATTTTGATTTGGCAATTAATTGATCAACGCGTAGCCACGAAAATACATCGCCTACTTTTTCATCAGGCTTTACAGCAGACAAAGCTGCATCATTCGAAGGTGCTGCTTCGGCACTTGGCATTGACGAAGCTTTACCTAGCACAGACGCTTGAGTCTGAACTAATGGCTGGCTGCAGGTTTCTGTCTGGTGCACGAGGGAATGGTGATATTCACTTGCCCCATAACCCAGCGCAAATGCGGCCATAACAATTAACAATATTTTCTTATTTTGCATTAACTAAGACTTCAATATGGGGATCGATGGAATACTCAGTATAAGTTGCACCAACGACTGAACCAATGCCAACTAGGTCACTCGCCCGCTCACTTTTATTCAGCTGGCATTAGGTTTCGCTACCTATGATAGCGCCTCACAATCCAGTAGTTTTCAGGTCGCGGCTCTGGTGTAGCGGCCATCTCCATAGAACGATGAATTTCACCTAAGTTCATAGATGTAATACAATACGCAACTTTATGTAGGTTGCCATAGTTAGAGAGCCTACTCCTATGTACAGTGACATTCCTATGAAAAAATGGTTGACCGCCCTGATTCTTTGTTTCTTCAGTATCCACTCTTACGCCGATATTTTTTGGCGCTTTAGAAATCCTGATGGCTCAACCAAGTGGCAATGGGTAGCCAATTTCTCCAGTAGTGTACTGATTCTAACGCTGTTAATTGTGATGGCATTTTTGCTGCTCGCCAACCGCCGCGCTGGCCGTGCCAACCGCGAATTAAAAGATATAAAAGCTACCTTAGAAGATCGTGTAGCGCGCAGAACCGCCTCTTTAATTGAAACCACAGAAGCACTCAAAAGCCGCGAAGAATATATCACCAGTATTGTTGAATCTATGCCGCTCATGTTGATTGGTCTAAATCAGCGCATGGAAATTATTCAATGGAATCAAGTTGCTGAAACTTCTACTGGTCGCCCCATTGCCAGTGTACTCGGTAAAAATTTATGGGAAGCCTACCCTGCCATTACGCTCACACCTGAACAAGTTGCAGAAGTATTGCACACTAAAAAAACCATGACGGTTAAACACAGCCAGCGAGATCAATATTATTTTGATATTACGATCTACGCCCTAACCGATAAAGGCGAAACTGGCGTGGTTGTTTTAGTGGACGATATAACAAAACAAATGAAAGCTGAGAACAAAGTTTCTGAGCGCGATAAAATGTCGGCCATGGGCGAATTAGCATCTGCAATGGCGTACGATATTCATCTGCCGCTGCAATCTATTTTATCCAGCCTTTTTAATGCACAAGAAAAGTTATCTGAAAACGAAGTGAGCGCAATTAAAAGCGAGCTTTTGGACACCTTAAAAAATGCATGCTTTAGTGGCAAACAAGCATCGGCAATTATTCAAAATCTGTTGGATTTAGCCAGCAGCCATCACCACGAAAAGGCACCTGCCGATATTAAAGTATTGATGGATCAAAGTATTAATTTAGCAGACAGTTTATTTGCAGATTCATCAGGGTTAATGTTTGGTGATATACATATTACGCGTCACTACCACGATGGGCTCCCTAATATTCCCTGTTTCCAGTCGGAGCTTCAGCAAGTATTTGTTCGCCTCTTGCGCAACGCATTCCATTCACTCAATAGAGAAGCGCAAGTTAACCCTGCCATTAATATTGAGATAAGTGAGTTCTATGATTCGCTGTGGATTAAAGTACAACACAATGGTAAGGCTTTAAGCCCGCTCGAGCAGGAAGATATTTTCCAACCTTTCTTCTCCATTTCAGAGCGCGAACCTGCCTGTCCAGTGGAACACAGATTGTCTTACTCTTACTTTATTATTACTGATCACCACGATGGCCAAATGTCTGTGACATCCGATGAGAAATTTGGCACTTGCTTTAATATTCAATTACCACTCGCGTAACTAAATAACGCCCAATAAAAAAGCCGATCATCCCTACAATGATCGGCTTTTTTATTGGGCTAAGCTAAATACTATTACACAACATTATTCCAATAAACTGCGCAGCATCCATGCCGTTTTTTCATGTAACTGAATGCGTTGCGTTAATAAATCTGCAGTGGCTTCATCATTTGCCTTTTCAACCACATCATAAAGTGAGCGCGCCGTACGCACTACAGCTTCCTGCCCTTCCACCAACAAACGAATCATATCTTGCGCCTTCGGAATTACATCTTCTTCTTTAATGCTGCTCAGCGCGACAAATTGTTTGTAAGTGCCCGGAGCATAAACACCCAGCGAACGAATACGCTCAGCAATCAAATCTACCGCCAGCGCTAATTCGGTATATTGCGTTTCAAACATTAAATGTAGAGTTTGAAACATAGGGCCCGTGACGTTCCAATGGAAGTTATGGGTTTTTAAATAAAGGGTATAAGTATCCGCCAACAACTTGGATAAGCCTTGCGCTATATCCTGACGATCTTGCTCGTTAATACCAATATTAATATGCATAGCAGTTCTCCTTGGTGGTTGTCCAAATCATAGCTGCACCAAAACGCACGAACCAGTAAATTTTACTTATGGTGTCGATTGCTTTGAGGCTTGCGAATTAATGTAACCCATGAGTATCCATCCGCGCTTACGCTCGCGATGACGAATATACATTTCAGCGATATCCTGAGGAACTTCTTCTGGTGTGAAATATTTAAACTGCAAGGCAACATAAAATTTTTGCAAATGCGGGAGTGCATAACAATAACAATTGGCTTCGGCTAAACTCTTCATAGTTGCGCGCAACAAATGGCTAGCCACACCTTTATGCCGAAGCGCAGGCTCAACGCAAAGATTTCTCAAAAGAAAGCAACCTGAACGCTGCGGAATCAATCGTGCCGCTGCAATGATTTTACCCTCAAGGCTTAGGCTATAAACGTGTTCAAAGCGGCCGCATTTAACACGGTAATTGCAGCTGGAATAAAAGCGGTTAACCAAAGGCAACCGCAATTCACTAATATGTTCGAGGGTACATTTTTCTAAATCAACAGCGAGGTCAAGCAACATTGTGAGGACTTTTATTTTTGATCAGAGTTAGCAGGGTCTTCCATACTATCCAAGGGAAATAATTTGTCCATATTAGAATCATCTTCATTCATAGGTATATGGGCTGGGTCTTCATCAGATAAATCAATTTCAGCTTTCTCTACCGGCTTTTTTGCAGATACTTTCTCTTCACCTCCCGCTTTGGCAGCACCTTTTGAATCGCCGGTAGAATTCGCCGATAAAGTCTTCTCAAACTCTGCTAACTCATCTTTTGCTTTGCCACCCATGAAAAATCTATATGCAAAGTAAAGCGCGGCAACCAGTAATAAATTACCAAGGCCAATACCAATGTAGAGCCATAAGTTGCTGGATTCTTTCTCCGGCTTTTCCTCTACAGGTTTTTGCTCTTCCTTGGGTTTAACCTCAGCAGCACTAGATGAGGCTTGCTCCGCCTTTTTAGTGGCATAGTTAAAACTATCTGCATGAAGAGTTTCATCCAAGGTTCCGCCTTCTACTAATTCGCCTTGCGCATGAATATCAATCGTGTAATCACCTTCTTGCACAGGGGTGAATGAAAACTCCCAACGTTTACCTTCAAGCAGATTTAAAGTTTTTTCCATGTTTGCATTTTTTGAATTTTTTATACTGACACTTACTTGAGTTTTCTTAACATCTACAACTTTATCGTCAGTGGAAATTTTATAGGTATAAGTTGTTTTACCATCGTCTGCAGTAGCTTTACTTTTTTCCAAAACCATCTGACTGTCCCTAACCGTCAGGCTGTACTTAAATTCTCGCTTAAACGTTTTACCATCAACATAGATATGCAACTCATAGTCACCTGTCGTTGGAAAGGCATCTAACGTTTGATGAAAAAATCCGTCAGCGGGTGGCGATACCGTAAAAGGAACGCTGGTATTTTCCTCAGTTTTATCCTTAGCGACTATGGCGTTGGCCTCTATAAGACCAAGAAAATCTTTATCTGTAATTGTTTTTCCATTTTCTTGAAAGGAATAGTTGACTGCCAAGGTATCGCTGCTGTGAATATTGCTTTTTAAGGGTTCAACCACCAGTTGCAAGTTGCTGACGACAGTGACTCGACTCTGCGGTGCAATTTCTGATTTAATTTTCCATTGACCCGCTTTAGGAGTATCCGCAGTAATCAAATCGTATTTGTCCGTGCGATACCAATTAATACCATCACTCGGATTGGTCGCTGAATATTGTTTTCCATCTGGCGATTCTATAACGGTTCTATCTTCGCCCGGTTTACGAAAAATTAGTGCAGTAAACTCTTTAATACTTGCGTCTACCAAGAAGCCATTATTCTCTAAAGGCACACGCTCAGCTGGAACGGCTTGATCAAATATTTTTAAAAAGACACTCATTAGCTGATCTGCGGAAACGGCCATAGTGTAAACACCATCGGTCGCAGCTGAAACTTTTTTCAGCAGTTCCATATCCGAACTTTCAGATAAGGCAATCGTATGGATTGTATATCCTGCCGCTTTCAGACTCGGCAGGATTTCATTGATAATGCGCTGGCGCTCGGTGTTATTACCAACTGCATCTTTACCAATATCGACAACACCGTCGGTCAACAAAACGATATGAGTTTTGTAATCAGGACTGAGATTTTTTTTGTCGAAGCTAACTTCATCCAGTGCTTTACCAATATTGGTGTACATGGCCACAGAATTAATTTCATTCGATTTTGCGGCCGCTTGTTTGCGCCACGTAGCATCAACAGGTTTGAGTGGCATCAACATGTTGACTGCATTGCCGAAAGTCCAAACACCTGCGCGACTTTTATCTGGCAATAAACGCACAATCAAATCGAGTGCTGGCTTACGTAAATTTTTCGGATCTGTTTGCTTCATGCTGCCAGATACATCTATAAGCACGCGCACGTCTGAAGGTAAAATTTTTGTAGCTTTAACATCAGACTTTGGTTCGGAGGCTGCTTTTTCTTCTACAGCTGTTTTGGATTCTGACTTGGCTTTAGCTTCATCCTTTTTGGCCTCTTGCTCAGCCTTAGGTCCCACTGCTTCAGATGCAGCCGCATGCTCATCCGCGCCCGCTTTGGCTGATTCATGTGTTTGTGCAAATGCTGATGCAGCACACAAAAACCAAACCGAAAAAACAAGTAAACTTATTTTGTTTCGCATAATAGAGGCCTTCTGTCAGGCGGCAATAGAATTAAATATCGCAATATAATTGCGCAGGTACGGGCAATATCTTCATTCATTTATAGCACCAAAATGGCAAATCGCCATTTTCCTGACACTTGAAATAAAAAAAGCCAGCAAAGCTGGCTTTTTTAAACGAAAACTAATCTCGGATTGCCCGTATGGGAATCTCTCCTTTCAACAACTCCTCTCGGGCCTCATATTCATCCTTACTTAATCCTCGAGATGATCTAGCAACAGAGCTTTCATGTCGGCGTCCCTCGTGGTGACCAAGGCGACGCGAGTTTTGCGTAGGGGTTGAGCGCGAACTCGTCTTGCGCGAGGATTTATCTTCACCAGCTTTACGCGTAAATATGACAAACACCGAAACCAAAATAATTCCGATTAACCAAATACCTATCATGACTTTTATGAGTGGCAATATCGCTGGCAAGCCTTGCGACATCCCCTCAAATACCAAGGTGTAAATCGCGGGAGCCATGGTCATAGTTTGCGCATCTATCGCATAGGGCGTAAACAAAATTGTCATGACAGTGACAACTGCGCTATAGCGGACAAAACGCCATGCCCACAGGAACATCCACCAAGCGGCGATGGTGCAGCCAAGGCTGCCGGCAAAATAAATCGCCCATGCGTATTGAATTGTGGTTAATTGATTCATGGATTCTCTCCTTACACCCAACGCACAACGTAATCTTCAAGATCATCGACCTTGACGGAATTTTCGTGCACCACCAGCCCCGCCACCGACATACCCGCTTTGTGTACCGAATCCGGATCGCCCGAAACCAGCGGATGCCAATCAAACAGTGGAACGCCTTCATCAATTAAACGATAGGCGCAGGTTTCAGGCAACCAGTAAGTATCTTTAACCGATTCCGGAGTGAGGGTTATGCAATCGGGAATATGCTTTTGGCGCTCTGAGTACACTTGGCATTTGCACGAATCGTGATCGAGAAAACGACAGGCAACCTTGGTGTAGTAGACATCGCCCGTATCCTCATCTTCCAATTTGTGCAGACAACATTTGCCACAACCATCGCACAGAGATTCAAACTCCGTTTGCGACATCTCATGTAATTTTTTCGCTCGCCAAAAAACTTGTACTGGCATTTTACTTAACCTGTCTCGTTTGATTAACCAGAAAGCTTTGAATTTTTGGCGCGCATTTCCTGCATTTCTGGATCTTGCTGATTACGCGGTGGCATTTGTAAATAATAGCCTTGCGATTCCAGAGATTCTGCGACTTTTTCTACGCTCACACGCGCCAATTTTTTATCGGGCGTGAGCAACAGCACCATAGCCGGTTGCGGTGTACCGAATAGTTTTAATAGCTCTTCTGGAACCTTGGTTAAACCTTCTTCCTTTTTAACGTAAAGATACATGCCCTCTTCTTTTGGGCTGCGATAAATCTGGCAAATAATTTTCATGCGCTTTTCGTACTCAATAGCAATATGCTTATTCAATGATAGTTGGTGAAATAGACTCGTCAGCGTCCTGCCCTTGATCATTCGCACCGGGATTTTGGGCAACCTCTAACAATCCTTTTCCAATAACTTCATAGCGCCATCCCAGCAAACGTTCTGGCAAGACGTAGGTTCCACCGTTCATACCTGAGCGAGTAACGGCTTCATATTCTTTTTTTCGAATTAATAATTCGGGCGGCAAATTCAAAACTTCCGCCACTTCGCGCACATATTTTTTTAACGCTTTCATAAGCGCAGCTTGACTGAGCGCAAGCGGAGCATCCAAACGCGCAGGCCAGGAATGGGCATCAGTTGCAGCGCTGGTTTTAATAATATTAAGCAATGTTTCCGTATCGCCGCGCAAAGTGCGTGCAGGAATATCTTCAATGCGCTGCAAATGCACAGCATCTTGCGGCTGCTTGCGCGCCATTTCAAACAGTGACGGCTCTTTGATTAAACGGTTGCGCGGAATGTCGCGCGCGCGCGCTTCTGTTTCACGCCAAATGCAAAGGTCACGCAAAATAGCCAATTCTTGTGGGCGCAACTTCCACGCAAAACCTACCTTATGAAATGCATCGCTGTAATCATCAGGTTTGCGCGCATTGCTCACCAAATCTGCACAATCACTTTTCACCCATTGCAAACGTTCGCTGGCTTTTAAAGTCTGTAGCAACTTGCCGTACACAATCAGCATGTGTGCAACATCCAAAGCGGCATATTTTAATTGCGATGCACTAAGCGGGCGCTGCAACCAATCGGAACGCGTTTCATCTTTAGGAATTTCAACACCGAGAACGGCTTTCACCAAACCGGCATAACCGAGCGAAAAACCAAAACCAGCAAAAGCTGCGGCGATTTGCGTATCAAAAATGGGTGATGGGACAATTCCTAGCAAACGTTCGAAAACTTCAATATCTTCTGAACAAGAATGTAGAACCTTTATAACTTGATCATTCAACATTAATTCACGTAGGGGTGAAAAATCCTGAATCGCAAGCGGATCAATTAAGTAACTGATTTTACCGTCGCCGAGTTGAATTAAACCTGCTATCGGATAAAAAGTATCCGTGCGCATAAATTCAGTATCAACAGCAATAGCTGCCTGCTGGCTCAGGCGCGCGCATAAATCCGCAAGCTCTGCGTCCTGCGCAATCCAAACTGGTTCAGTAGAGAGAATCATAAATTAAAAACTTCTACGGCTGGAAAAAGCGTGAGCCAAGGTTCCGCCGTCAATAAATTCAAGTTCGCCACCAAGGGGAACACCGTGCGCAATACGCGAGACAAGTACATTGTGATGCTTAGCGCGCTCACTAATGTAATAAGCAGTTGCTTCACCTTCTACGGTAGGATTGGTTGCGAGAATAATTTCTTTAATCGGCTCACCACTTGCAGCACTTTGCTGCAATAAATTAATTAATTGATCTATACCAATATCTTCCGGGCCAATGCCATCAATTGGCGATAAGTGGCCGAGCAATACAAAATATTTACCTTGGTAAGTACCCGCCTGCTCAATCGCCAATACATCTGCCGGAGTTTCCACTACGCAAATAATAGAGTTGTCGCGTCGACTGTTATTGCAAATACCACAGTGAGTTTGCTCTGTGAGCGTGCGGCAGCGCTGACAGCGGCCAACACCTTCCACAGCTTTATGTAAACTCTGCGCCAAACGCTCAGCTCCTTCGCGATCACGCTCTAATAAATGCAAGGCCATACGCTGTGCGGATTTAGGACCGACACCGGGCAAGCAACGTAAGGAGGACATAAGTTCGTCAATTAAGGGGCTGAACATTAAATTTTATTTCTCAATGATTTTTCTGCGATCTCGCAATAAAGAATAGTGTTTAATTCAAAACCGTACGAGGCATGGATGCCGAGACGAGCCTACACGGATGTATTTACGGCGAGTTTTGAATTGAACACTATTTTTTATTCATTTATAAATCAAAACGGCATTTTAAAATCTGCAGGCAAACCCATGCCTGCAGTCATCTTCGCCATTTGATCGCGGTTTTGTGTTTCCACTTTTCGCACCGCATCATTCACAGCAGCAGCCAATAAATCTTCGAGCATTTCTTTATCTTCGCTCATCAAGCTCGCATCAATGTGTACGCGTTTTACATCGTGACGACCAGTCATCACCACCGAAACCAAACCTGCACCCGCCTCACCTTTTACTTCTGCATGCGCAAGGTCGTCTTGCATTTTTTGCATGTTAGCTTGCATTTGCTGTGCTTGTTTCATTAAGTCGCCGATATTCATAGCATTCTCTTTTTAAATCTGTATTTAAATTGCTTGGATAGTTTCTTCACGCAGGGTCGCGCCAAAATGTTCAATAAGTTGCAATACAATTGGATCAGTTTTTATCGCATTTACCGCATTGGCATAACGCTCTTCTTGATGACGTTTGGCGATGAGCGCTGGTGATTCAGCGGTTAATTTTCCCGGCTGGATTTTTACGTGAACTCGCTCAATAAAATAACCGCTGAGTAAATCTGCCAAACGCTGCTGATGACTTGGGTCATAAAGCGTGCTGTTGTTTTCATCGACAATAAATTGAAAGTCATTGCCATTGCGAGCCACGAGCTGACAGTTAGCCACCGTGCTCTGCAAAATTCCTGTCACCCCCAAGCCCAAATAAATTTCTGGCCAATCTTGCGGTGTGGCCTGCTCGTACGAAATTTTGCGCACCGATGCCGGAGCTGCAGCAGGCAATTCTGGCACCGCTGGAACGACAGGAAGTTCAGGCTTTATTTCAGGTGTTATTACTGCAGAAATATTCGCCTGAGTTTCAGGCGCTTCAGACTTTTTTGGTTCGGGTACCTCATCGGGTACTAAGCCATAATCGCCTGCATCCAAATAAGCGGGTGCATCTGCATATTCGTCGTACTCGTCACCACTGATTTCAGGCGCGTTATCGTAAGGCCCATCAAAAGGTGGTGGCGATTGTGACGTAGTTGATTGCTGTGGAGCTATTGGCTGTTGCGGTGCTATTGGTTGCTGCGGTGCTACCGATGCAACCTGTTGAACTACAGCAGCAGGTGCTTGCTGAATGTGCTCAGAAGCAGACTGAACAGGGGCTGCAGCAGCTTGTACTGGTACTTGTGGTGCGGCAGCTGGCTTAACTTGCGCAACAGATTGCGATGCGGATTGAGGGAGCGCCTGTGTAGGAACATCAATTAGGCCCTGCGGCTTAAATGCCAACATGCGCAAAAGCACCATTTCAAAACCGGCGCGAGCATCAGGTGCGAGCGGCAAATCGCGACGCCCCAAGAGCGCCGTTTGATAAAACAATTGCACATCTTCTGCCGGCAATTGTTGCGCGAGCTGCATAATGCGCTCTTTATCACCGTGGCTGTTATCCACCGCCTCCGGCAGCGCTTGGGCAATGGCGATACGATGCAAAACCGACAGCATTTCCGCTAACGCATTGGCGTAATCAGGCGCTTGTTCCGCCATATTTTGTACGGCGCCAAGAATCGCCTTACCATCCAAAGATGCCAGTGCATTTACGATTTCATAAACCGCTGCTTGATCTAAAGTACCCAGCATAGCGGCCACTTCAGATTGGGTAATTTTGCCTGAACCGTAGGAAATCGATTGGTCTGTAAGACTTAAGGCATCGCGCATACTGCCATCGGCTGCGCGCCCCAAAAGCCAAAGCGCGCTTTCTTCGAAAGGAATCACCTCTTGCTCAAGCACAAACTTGAGATGATTAACGATGCGCTCAGGCGTCATATTTTTAAGGTTGAACTGCAGGCAGCGCGACAGAATCGTCATAGGCAACTTTTGCGGATCAGTCGTCGCGAGCAAGAATTTTACATGCGGTGGAGGCTCTTCTAAGGTTTTCAGCAGCGCGTTAAAACTGCTGTTGGAGAGCATGTGAACTTCGTCGATCAGGTAAACCTTGTAGCGGCCGCGAGTCGGTGCATATTGGACGTTTTCCAGTAATTCGCGCGTATCTTCAACCTTGGTACGCGAGGCTGCATCCACCTCGATCAAATCTACAAAACGGCCTTCAGCAATTTCTCGACAAGCAGAGCAAGTGCCGCAAGGTTCAGAGCTAACGCCAGTTTCGCAGTTAAGGCATTTGGCCAAAATGCGGGCGATAGTCGTTTTACCAACACCGCGCGTACCGGTAAACAAATAGGCATGGTGTAAACGATTGTGATCGAGCGCGTTGATCAGCGCCTGCAAAACATGCTCTTGCCCAACCATTTCACGGAAAATACGCGGACGCCATTTGCGAGCGAGAACTTGATAACTCATGCCAGTTGCTAACCCTAAGAAAAACCAAAGAGAGATCGCTAAAAATGGGGGCGATTATAGCCTTATAGGGCCAAAATAGACACGCGAAAGATCGCTAACCAAGAACTGGAATGTGGAAATTCAAACAGGGAAAAATACGAGATTGGAGGCAATCTAACCAGCCACACCCCGGCACATAACTAACTGCTACCGTTGCTCCCTTCCGGGCCTGGCGGGGTTCACAGATCATCATTGCGAGGGGACCGGCTAGATCACCATAGCGGCTTGCAGGCTTTAAAAACTACGCACTTTGCAAGAGGCGCGCATTATCAACAGTTTCAATTCGCATTGCAAGGCGCAATTGCACCTTGCTCGCACCGTTTTAGAGGATTACTGCTGAATGGGGATTAACTTAATTTCTACGCGACGGTTGGCCTGACGCCCCTCTTCACTGGCATTGCTGGCGATGGGGTTGGCTGGGCCATAACCGGCAGAATCAATGCGATCACCCGCCACACCCTGCGCCAATAAATAGCTGCGCACCGCACCGGCACGATCCTCACTCAAGCGTTGGTTAAGCGACAGAGGTCCAGTTGAATCGGTAAAACCGCTAATGCGCACGGTGGTTTGATCATATTGCTTAAGTGCTTGTGCAACTGAATTCAATACTGAGTAGAAATCTGAGCGAATATCAGACTTACCGACGGCAAAGGTGATGTTGCCAGGCATAATCAAATTCAAATCATTGCCTTGGCGATTAACCTGTACGCCGCTGTCTTTCAGCTTTTCACGCAACTCTTTTTCTTGTTTGTCCATATAGTGACCAACGCCGCCACCAACTGCAGCACCAATCACAGCACCCGTCACCGCTCCACGCCCGCGATCACTTTTGCTTGATACAGCTGCACCCAACACAGCACCGGCGATAGCACCTATACCAGCGCCTTTACCCGTTCTGTTGGGATTTTTCTCACCTGTTTGTGGGTCTACAGTCGCGCAGCCGGTAAACGCTAGAATCGATAAAAATACAATTAATTTTTTCATGGTGTTTCTCTCATTAAACAACTTCATTAAATGACTTTACTAACAAACCCGACAAAAAACAGGATGCGCACTAAAACTTGCGCCGCTATTTTATCTGAACTTTGTATAGACGCAGCTATCTATAAAAAGTTCGTGCGATGAATCTTGCGCATGCCCCAAAAATAAAGCAGTTGGCAAGCGAGTGTGGTACTGCCAGAATACTTAACTTTCCATTTTTGATATTTACCTGCATCTTACGGATGCGGGCACTATAGGCAAAGCAACTATGCACAGCAAATATATCAACCGAATTTTTGGCCTATTATTGATAAGCCTGATTGCAGGCTGTAAAACTTACTCCGTCAGTGTTAACAACAAGGTTGTTTATACGCCGCCGTCTCTCTTCAAAGATTTTGCGATTGCCGATGCGCATTTGCGCTCGTGTGTTGAGCAAACTATTCTCGACAATCAAATCACCAAAGCTGAAGATTTGAAGCAACTCAATTGTAGTCACGCCGGTATTGATTCGCTTGCCGGCTTGGAAAGATTTTACGGCATTGAACAACTGAATTTGGCAGAAAATGCGCTGCAATCAATCAATCCAATTACCAACTTCAGCAAATTAAAAGTATTGATTTTACGTAAAAATAACTTAACAAGCGCTGAACCATTGTTACACTTGTTGGCATTGCGTGAAGTGGATGTTTCGGAAAATGCGAAACTAGTATGCGGAGATTTAAAGCAAGTTGCTGCTAATTCTCATCAAGGGGATTTAAAGTTGGTGCCACCTGAACAGTGTAAATAATCACCAGACTTTAAAATTACACGAAGCAATAAAAGAAAAAGCTATGCGGATTTGATTCTGCATAGCTTTTTTATTAACGAACAAACATTAAACCAATCGTATTTCTAAACTGGTGCATCACTTTCATGCGCACAGGCTCGTGATTGATTGGACCGATGGATTTTCTGAACATCACCATGACTTCAGTACCAACCGGAGGACAAGGCTGATTTTCAATTTGCACTTGTGCGCCGCCATCTGACACGTCTTTTGCAAAACCTACAATGGTTCCAAAACTGGGATTGCTCATTTCCACACGCACCGATGTGGTAGTCCGTTCAAATAGACGTCTCTCGATCACAGCAGATCTCCTTCATTTTTATATCGTTTATCAGCAGAGATCTAAGAGCGAACTATTTTCGCTCTTAGCTATACATCTAAAACTTTAAATCTATTTAAAAACGTTAAATCTACTTAGAAAGTTAAGCCTAAGCGGTTACCAACAATCTCGTAAGATTCAACAACATTACCCAAGTTTTGGCGGAAACGGTCTTTATCCAATTTCTCGCGGGTATCTTTATCCCACAGGCGGCAGCCATCAGGAGAGAACTCATCACCTAAAATAACTTCACCTTTGAACAAACCAAATTCCACTTTGAAATCCACCAACAGCATATTGCCACTAGCAAACAATTCTTTTAATACTGCATTAATTTTGAAGGTCAATTCTTTCATGCGCGCCAATTGCTCGGTAGTTGCCCAACCGAAAGATTGCACGTGTGATTCGTTAACCATTGGGTCACCCAGCGCATCATTTTTCAAAAACAATTCGAAAGTTGGTGGATTCAACTCCAAACCTTCTTGCACACCCAAGCGACGTACCAATGAACCCGCAGCCAAATTGCGCACAACACATTCAACTGGAATCATGTCCATTTTTTTCACGAGCACTTCATTGTCGGACAACAATTTCTCGAAGTGAGTTGGAATGCCAGCTGCTTGCAGCTTGCCCATAATGAAGGCATTGAATTTGTTGTTTACCATGCCTTTACGATCCAACTGTTCGATTCTTTTGCCATCGAATGCAGAGGTGTCGTTACGGAAAACCATGATCACGCGATCTGGATCATCGGTTTTATAAACAGATTTTGCTTTGCCCGCATAGAGCTCTTCGCGCTTTTCCATTGTTGTACTCACTTAAGTTGAAATTAATTCTAGTAGACTTTTTGGATAATGCTCAGACAGTCGCAACAATGCGCTCTTACTGAACAATTGCCAGCCAGTCAAAACCTTGATCCTGACAGGCGTAGGTTACTTGCTTTACGGACTGGGTAACGGGCTCAAGCGCCGCGCGCGCCACTTCCAATGAATTGTTCTTTTGGCTGATATGAGCCACCACCAAATGCTGCAAACGCTGAGTATCAATTCGCTGCAGGAAACCGGCCGCCTGCTGATTACTTAAATGACCCCATTGACCGCCGACCCGCTGTTTAAGCGAGGGGGGATAAGGGCCAGATGCCAACATAAACGGGTCGTGATTTGCTTCCAGCAGGATTGCATCGCACGCCTGATAGGCTGCTTCTACGTGGGGCGTAATACTACCTAAATCCGTCAGTATTCCCAAGCGCAAGCCTGCATATTCGAAAACAAATTGCGTTGGTTCGCGCGCATCATGAGGCACAGCAACTGGATTTACCTGCAAACCATTTAGCTGAAATGGTGTATAGGCGTGAATCAAATTGAGTTCGGGCAAATGCCCCAAATCTCTGCTTTGGTAGGTTCCGGGGGTCATGTAAACGGGAAGATGATACCGACGCGCCAAAGCGGCTACACCTTTAATGTGGTCGGAGTGCTCGTGGGTAACCAAAATTGCAGTCAGGTCTTGCGCGCGCTTGCCGAGTCGCATCAAACGCAACTCGGCCTCTTTCACACTAAACCCGCAGTCGATCAGGAGTGAGCCTTGCGCCCACTCCACCATGGTGGCGTTTCCCCTACTCCCACTCCCTAAAGAAGCAAACCGCAGTTGCGCACCAGCAGAAAACAAATCCAGCACTTATATCAAGTTCTTACGCAACTTGGTGATCAGCTCACGCGCCTCACGAGGCTTCAATCGTTTACCGTATGGATCGCGCACGCGAATCAAATAATCGCCAGGTTTTCCAGTAACCACGACCAAATAGCCAGGTGCATCTTTTAAGACTTTCTCATCATCGCGAGTTGAATAAGGGGCAGATTCAAAAGCCTCGCCTTTCAGCATATTGGCGGTGACTTTTTCCAAACTGTAAGGAGTAGTTGCCGGTTTTGCTGGGCCAGTGCCAATGTGGAGCAAACGTTTAAACCAACCGGGCTTGGCATCTTCTGGATTTTTGTAATAGACATAGTAGATGCCCGTGTTTGAATCTGACTCAAACAACTGGAAGCCATCGCGCTTAGCGGCATAAGCAATAGTCGCCATGGTACGGGTTTTATCCAACTTCAAGATCATCACGGGTTCATTTTTGAACATCCCCAATGAAGCTTTAGCCGCAGTATTGCCACCAATACCTTGCGCCAACATTGATGTGCCGCCAGTTTCTGCACTGTCGCTCGCCAAGGTTGCAGACAACTCATCCAACAGCCATTTTTCACGCTCAGCATTCATGGATTTTGCCGGCCATTCTGGGTCAACTGTCGGTTTGGTTGCGCCAGCAACATTCATGTGGGTGATATGGATTTCGCTGGTTTCAGGCTGAATACCTTGATCGATTTGCAGACGATATCTGTCTTGGCTATTAAGATCAGTTTTGAACTGCAGCCAACCTGTTTCAATAATCCCCTGCTTCAAATCAGCACGGGTTACGCTTAGGTTATTGGAGTTCAGGAAGTTGCGGATACGTGGCCACAGCTCGCCGGGAGCGGCGTTTACCAGAATCCACGAGTTTTCGCCTACACGCTGAATTTTAACGTTGTCCTGCAACATGTTGGCCGACAAAGGCATGGGGCGCGGTACTTCGTATTCAGAAGCGGTAGCGTCGTAGCCGAAATCGGCAGCGCTAATAGGCGGAATTGGGTAGAGCTCGCCCATGGCTTCTTTATTGGTGCCCGCTGGCAATACCAGAGGAGGCAAGCTGTCAGCCTTCAGATAATCGTTTTCGCGATTGCGGAAAATACCATCATCGCCAAAAAATATGCCGCAACCTGAGAGTGAAACACTTAAACACGCCAAGCATCCTAAACGAACCAAGCCTGATACAACGGGGGTCTTGGCCTTTGCAGTCATTAAATTCATGAAAATTCTCTAAGAGGATAAAACCGAATATCTTATTGCCAAATCTTGCGCATCAATCTGCACATTCCGGGGCTTGCTTCTAGACACGGGCAAGCTGATAAAGTTCGAGTGTACTTGGATATCCACCCAGACAGAGTGAATATCCGCTGGCGACACATCAGGGTCGCCAGCTTAAGTTATTGCGCTGACGACTGCAGCACTATTTTTAGTAGTTTTACAAATCAGTAATTGGCTTGTACCTAGGCACCAAAGAAAGCATGATACCCAAGGCAACCAGATAAGCCACCGCACAAATGCCAAACATAATGGCGTAGCCGGTATATATCTGCCCCAAAGCACCATAGTAATCAAACAACCAGCCACCAAGGATGGACATAACTACCCCGCCCATTCCGCCCGCCATACCACCAATACCTACTACGGATGCAACCGCTTTTTTCGGGAACATATCAGATACAGTCGTAAAAATATTGCAGGACCATGCTTGGTGGGCTGATGCACCTACACCGATTAACAACACCGGAACCCAATAGCTGTAGTGACCGAAAGGCTGCGCCAATAAGACCACCAATGGAAACAGCGCAATAACGAACATGGCACGGATTCGACCATCGTAAGGGTTGAGCCCTTTGTTAATAAAGTAAGTAGGAAACCAACCGCCGCCAATACTACCAACCATGGTCATGCTGTAAAGCACAGCCAGAGGCAACATGATATCGGCTTTACCCAAACCAAATTGTGCTTCCAGGTATTTAGGCAGCCAGAAAAGGTAGAACCACCAAACACCATCGGTCATAAATTTGCCGAAAGTAAACGCCCAAGTTTGGCGATAGCCCAATAATTTAAACCACGAAGTTTTCACTTCAGCCGCATCAGCCTTGGCAACATCCTGATCGCAATCACTGTTGATGTAATCCAACTCAGCTTTAGACAAACGCTTTTGTTTATTTGGGGCATCGTAGAATGTAATCCAGAAACCCATCCACAAAAAGCCCACAGCACCAATCAAAATAAACGCCGTTTGCCACCCCCAATGAATGGCAATCCAGGGCACCACCAAAGGAGCCAAAATAGCCCCCACATTAGCGCCTGAGTTAAAAATACCGGTCGCAAAAGAGCGTTCTTTTTTAGGGAAATATTCAGCAGTCGCTTTAATGGCAGCAGGAAAATTACCCGCCTCACCAAACGCCAAGACAGCGCGCGACACCATAAACCCAGCAATTGAAACGGGGACGGCAACTAAACCTGCCAAGGCTAAAAGATTGCTGGTGAGCGCACCAAGAGGAATGGCGTAGGCGTGCATGATTGCGCCAAGCGACCAAACTATAATGGCCACCACGTAACCAGTTTTGGTGCCCAACTTATCGATAATGCGGCCAGCAAATAGCATGGAAATAGCATAAACAAACTGGAAAACAGCGGTGATTCTGCCGTAATCACTATTGGTCCAACCAAACTCTTTGGAAAGATCGGGAGCGAGCAGACTAAGAACTTGTCGATCGAGGTAATTAACGGTGGTAGCAAAAAAAATCAGCGCACAAATAGTCCACCGATACCTGCCAATATTGGCATTAATTGAATTGATACTGCTCATGTTTTCTCTCTGTCTGGTTACGTTTTTATATACCCATTACGATTACTGAAAATCGCTTTTGATTGTTGTGTTTGGTACCAAACCGATGCCGATTGGAAAACTTTATAATTATTTGTAGTACTACTTAAGGTGAAGCTAGATGAAAATCATAACGCAGCCCTGCCGTTGAATAACAGCAGGACTACAAGTTATTTATTTTGCTGCTTGCATTGCAGCAGCGACTTGCGCTTGATATTGCTCAGACAGGCGAGTCAACGGCAAACGGATGCCAGATTTAATCAAACCCAACTGCTCTACTGCCCATTTAACAGGGATAGGATTGGATTCAACAAACATTGCATCGTGTAATGGCAACAAGCGCTGGTTAATTGCACGCGCTTCGTCTGCGTTACCAGCCAAGGCCAACTCACACATACGCGCGATTTGATTAGGTACTACGTTGGCGGTTACCGAGATATCGCCTTTGCCACCCAAAAGAATAAGCTCAACCGCAGTTGCATCGTCACCCGAAGTAACCGCAAAACCAGTTGGCGCACGCTCGATCAAATCTTTCGCGCGAACCAAATCACCGGTTGCATCTTTAATACCGATGATGTTCGGAACTGTTGCAATACGCAAAACGGTATCGTTTTTCATATCAACGCCCGTACGGCCAGGTACGTTGTATAGAATTTGTGGAATCGCCACTGATTGTGCGATGTGTTGATGATGCAAAAACAAACCTTCCTGAGTGGGTTTGTTGTAATACGGAGTAACAAGCAAACAAGCATCCACGCCAGCATCTTTTGCGGCTTGGGTAAGCTCAACAGCTTCAGACGTAGAATTAGCACCCGTACCAGCAATAACTGGAATACGGCCATTCACTTGATCGACCACTTTTTTAATAACAGCCAAGTGCTCTTCAACACTCAAAGTGGCAGATTCACCCGTAGTGCCCACAGCTACTATCGCATGGGTGCCTTGCTCCAAGTGCCAATCAACCAATTTATGCAGGCTCGCCCAGTCGAGTGAGTTATCTGCGTTCATTGGTGTTATTAGGGCAACCATACTACCTTGGATCATCAAAAGCTCCGTTAGCTAAACATGTAGCGCGCACTGAAAATTGGAAGGCGCAATGGTACTGAGTGAAAAGCTGCGAGACAAGTAAAACCCCTGCCTCACAGGCGTTAATTCTAGGTTTTACTTACTTTTTAAAGTCCAGCATACGCTGCAGCGGGATCATGGCTTGTCTTGCCAGCTCCGCATCCACAAAAATCTCGTTGTCATCACGATCGAATACATTAACCAGATTATCCAGCACATTCATCGCCATCCATGGGCAGTTTGCGCAAGAGCGGCAAGTTGCACCGCTACCTGCGGTTGGGGCGATATGGAAAACCTTGCCTGGATTCAACTGCTGCATTTTGTAGAAAATGCCTTGATCAGTCGCGACTATAAACTCTTTATTTGGCAGAGTTTGAGCGGCTTTGATCAGCTGAGATGTGGAGCCGGCAACATCCGCCAAATCCACTACTGCCTTGGGTGATTCTGGGTGCACGAGCACAGCAGCATTCGGATAAAGCGTTTTCAAATCCTCAACGCCCTTCGCCTTAAATTCTTCGTGAACGATGCAAGCCCCGTCCCACAAAAGAACATCGGCACCCGTTTTTTGCTGGACGTAAGTGCCCAAATGTTTATCCGGTGCCCACAGGATTTTTTTGCCTTGGCGATCAAGGTAGTCCACTACATCTAATGCAATACTTGAAGTTACCACCCAGTCAGCACGCGCTTTTACCGCGGCAGATGTATTGGCGTAGACCACTACAGTGCGATCAGGGTTGGCATCGCAGAAAGCCGAGAATTCATCGATAGGGCAACCCAAATCCAGCGAACAAGTCGCCTCCAGCGTAGGCATAAGCACGCGTTTATGTGGAGTGAGGATTTTGGCAGTTTCACCCATGAATTTTACACCGGCGACAATCAAAGTATCTGCCGAATGATTTTTGCCGAAGCGCGCCATCTCCAAAGAGTCTGAGACGCAGCCACCGGTTTCTTCAGCTAAAGCCTGAATCAATGGATCAGTGTAATAATGGGCAACCAATACAGCATTATGCTGTTTGAGCAAAGATTTAATACGAGCGATGTAATCTGCCTGTTGTTCGGGCGTGTACTGCGGAGCATTCCAAGCGCGGGCAAGATGTTCGCGAACCAACTCCTGAGCATTACTGCTCGCCGCACCCAAATGTAGTAACTCAGTCATTGCCTGCTTCCCCAATTAAACCCAGCGTTGCCGCTAAAAACGAGGGCGCGATTCTAGCACAGAGCATGCTGAGCAGCACTGGAGGATTGTCAGGTTTACAAAGAGGGAGTCAAGCTGCGAAGTAATAAAATGCAAGAGCGCAAACAAAAAGAGGATGCCGCTCTGGCATCCTCTTTTATCATTAGCACTAGGGCTAAACATGGTGGGTCGTGCGGGATTCGAACCTGCGACCAATTGGTTAAAAGCCAACTGCTCTACCGACTGAGCTAACGACCCAAACTCGGGCGTCTTAAATATTTACAGTACACATATCCAAGACTAAATATGGTGGGTCGTGCGGGATTCGAACCTGCGACCAATTGGTTAAAAGCCAACTGCTCTACCGACTGAGCTAACGACCCAAATGTCTTAATTGAGGAGACCTAATTAAGAGGCGCGTATAATAATGTTTTGCTTTAAAAAGACAAGCCTTTTTTGTATCTATCCCACTAAATCGAAAGGAAAAAAAGAGAATTGGCCATTAAAAATACAAGTTGTCATCAATGTGACAGCTTGGGCAACATATCTTTTGATCATAAATAATCTATTTAATAAGTCGATTTCACTGCAAAACGCCAAACGCAAACTATTCTATGAATTGAGCGCTGTACTTTTGATGTACTCTCTCACCTGAATGACAACCTCATCATGTGCAGAGATCGCCATGAATAAGATTTGCTCCTAATGGGCAAGAGCTCGGCTATTAGAACGATCACGCTTTGCGCAGAGAGCAATTCATGCACCGTGTGTCACCGCCTTTGGGGAAATTACAGCCTTACACACAGAGGCTGGCTCAGAATACGCTTGTCGCTATGGCATACCTTGTTACGGGGTGGCTTGGGCTGTGCGTACCCTTTACCTCATCCAAAATAACCCTTTTTTGGCTACCTACGGGCATTGCCATTGCAGCTTTGTATCGCTGGTCAATTCACATGTGGCCCGGCATTCTGCTGGGCGCACTTATGATTAACCTAACAACCGGCTCCAATCTTACAGTCAACACCTTGATTGCTCTGGGCAACACATTAGGTCCACTGACAACTCTCCTACTGCTCCGCCGCCTCAACTGCCAGGTTCACCTTATGCATAAAGCCAATGCTTTGTGCTTTTTTCTGATTTCCGTTTTCACAATGCTAATACCTGCCTGCATTGGCAGCTTGGTGCTAGCCACCATAGCCGACTATCGTATTGATCTTTACAGCTTTTTAGCTTGGTGGATGGGCGATAGCTTGGGCGCTCTGCTTGCCGCCCCATTTTTGATTGGATTAACCCTAAACAACTTGCGCAGACTCTTTGACAGAAAAGCGGAAACCATTTGTATTCTCACTGTCAGCTTTTTTGTTGCGCTAATCTGCTTTCCGTTGAATAACTTTGGCAACAACTTACACCTTCCTATCGTATTCACCAGCTTTATTTGCGTGACTTGGGCCGCATTACGCCTGGGGTTGTTGGGAGGCACACTATGTACGATTGGTTTTAGTTTTATTGCGATTTGGTCAACCGTAAATCACCTTGGCCCCTTTACTGCTGACACACTCCACGTCAGCTACTATTTAATTTGGCTTTACTCAGCAAGCCTTACACTGTTGAGCTTAATGATTACAATTGCGAGCGCTGAAATTGCCTTCAATTCTCAACAATTAATTGAAGTTAACTTAGCTCGGGAAGAACAACAAAAGCATATTGAAGCAGTCATTCAGACAATTCCTGATTTATTATTTGAGGTGGATCGCAAAGGCAACTGTCTGTCGGCGACTGGCTCCTCTCCGATTGCAGAATTTTCGGCAAAAGCCATTTTAGGGAAAAGCATCACAAGCATTTTGCCCCCCAAAACACTGAGCACGTGGAAAAAGGCAATTACCGAAGCAGATGATTGGGGAATCTCTCAAGGAAAAACTATTGAGTACGATCATCAGCCCAACTCACTTTGGTTCGAGCTTTCAATTTCAAAACGATTGGGTGAGCATCGTGATGATGACCGCTTCATTTGTCTCGCGCGCAACATTACCAAACGCATGTTTGACCACAAAACGGATCTCGCCAACGAACAACGCTTCCGTAATATTTTCGAAACTACTACTAACATCGCTGTTCAAGGGTACAACCGCTTCCATGAGGTTATTTTCTGGAACAAGGCCAGCGAGGAGCTTTACGGATTTAAGGCGTCCGAAGCTATGGGGCAAAAGCTGGAAGATTTAATTATTCCAGACTTTATGCGCAGTGGAGTTTATGAAGCCATTGAAAATTGGCATCTACTCGGACATGTAATTCCGTCCGGTGAAATTCCGTTACAAGATAAGAATGGAAACGAAGTTTGGGTTTATTCCAATCACGTGTTGATTGAAACTCCGAACGATAAAGAAATGTATTGCCTTGATATAGATTTAGGTCCACAACGCCGAGCATTGCAAAGCCTTGAGCAAGAATTGCAAGAGCGAAAACAAATTGAATTTGCGCTGCGCCAAAGCGAACAACGTTTGGAAAGCGCTCAAATGATGGCACGTGTTGCGCACTGGAGCTGGGAGCCAGACAGCGACAACTATAGATTCAGTGCATCAATGACTGAGCTATTTAATTTATCCAACACTGCACTCACCGGACAACTTAAAAAATTTATTGCAAGCGCTGTATTAAGCCCAGACCGCAAAGCGTTTCGTCACGCATTACATAATTGCGTCACTAAAGCGCTCCCGCTCTCTATTGAAATTCAAATTAAAGTCAGCGGAAAACATTTTTGGTTGGATGCACAAGGGAGCATTAACATCAATGAAGGAACACCTACATTACAAGGTACCTTTCAAGACATCACCGAACGCAAGCGTTTAGAGGCAGCCCTCAGAATTGCCGCCACAGACTCCGCAGACGCACCCGACTTTTTCGAAACACTTTTGCGCTCACTAAACGACGCATTAGGGGCAGACTATGGATTAATTAGCCTGCACGATACTCACAATAATAACGAAGCCAACACGCATACTTTTCTCCACAATGGGCTACGAAAAGCCAACTTCAGTTATGTGCTTGCCAACACACCTTGCGCAGATATTGTACGCGATGGAACTTGCTTTATCGCGAACGGCGCCTTTGAACGCTACCCACACAACATCATGTACCAAGACAACAAAATTGAAGGAGTACTAGGTGTTGCCATTAAAGATGCTGAAGGCGCAATTATTGGAAGCTTATTAGTAATGGCGGGTCACCCGCTTGCTACATCTGCGCAAGCACAATCTCTTATGCTAATTTTTGCAGAACGCATTTCAGGTGAAATGCGCCGCGCAAATGATCAGGAAAAAATATTTAACCTAGCATTTTTTGATCCACTAACACGGCTTCCAAACCGTCGCATGATGCTAGATCGCTTAAAGCTGATTACTGCACAAAGCGCGCGCACCGGACAACATGCGGCATTATTATTTATCGATCTCGATCACTTTAAATTGCTTAATGACACACGCGGCCATCACATTGGCGACCAACTACTGATTCAGGTTGCTGAGCGCATTAGTAATTTTATTCGCGCCACAGATCTCGCCGTGCGCTTAGGCGGGGACGAATTTGTTGTTGTATTTGACAACCTGAGTTCCGATCCAGAACTTGCGGCAATTGAAGCAAAAACACGCGCAGAACAATTGCATGAATTAATTAACCTACCCTACCCACTACAGCAAACAGTATTTCATTGCACAATTAGTATTGGTGTGAATTTGTTTAACCGGCAAACTAAATCGATTGATGACTTATTGAGACATGCAGACGTTGCTATGTATCAAGCAAAAGACAGTGGACGCAATGCTATTCGCTTCTTTGACCCGCACATGCAATCGCGCCTTGAAGCACGCGCAACTATAGAAGCTGATTTGCGTCGCGCTTATGAATTAGCCAACCAGCTAATGCCTTACTACCAAATTCAGGTAGATTCACAAGGTCGCGCACTGGGAGCAGAATTATTGTTACGCTGGAAGCACCCTACCAAAGGCATGATTCCACCATCAGACTTTATTCCAGTCGCCGAGCAAACTGGAATAATTGTAAACATTGGCAAAGATGTTATTAAATTTGCCTGCGCACAAATTAATGCATGGAGCAAAAATCCTGATTACGAACACCTTACTATTTCAGTTAACGTGAGCCCCGTGCAATTTAATCAACAAAATTTTGTTGAAGATGTACTGCGAATTGTGCGAGAGAGCGAGATAAACCCTCAGCGCTTGAAACTCGAGCTAACCGAAAGTTCGCTCTTGAAAAATGTTGATCAAAGTATTGAGAAAATGCAGGAGCTGCAAGCACAGGGTATTGCATTTGCAATGGATGATTTTGGCATTGGCTACTCATCTCTTTCCTATTTGAAACGCTTACCGCTTTATCAATTAAAAATTGATCAATCCTTTGTGCGCGACATTACCATTGACCCTAATGATGCGATTATTGTTTGCACCATTATCGCCATGGCGAAAAATATGAATTTAAATGTGCTCGCCGAAGGTGTAGAAACCAAAGAGCAAAAAGAATTTTTGGAACTGAATGGCTGCCCTATTTTCCAAGGCTATTATTTTGGTCGCCCAGTTCCTATTGAAGAGTTTGAACAACAATTACAAGAGCGCTTAACACAACCGCACTATTAAGATCTTGGAATATCCTAGATCTCATTATCCAAGTGCCAACCTAGAATATGGCCCACCGCATCATAAACATTGCCAATAACCTCACAATCACAATAACCACCATGCTTGTTTAGCCATGGCACAACTGCCGCAGGATTAATGTTTCGTGCCATTAAAAAGGCAGTAGTATTTTTGAGTGTGTGATCACACACGAGAGATTCGTCGTTAAGGCAAGATAGAAGGTATTTCAATTCATCCACTGCTATAGGCAATGATGCAGACAAAACTTCTCGCTCATTTTGTTTGAATCGAGCCTTTAGCTGCTTCTTACGATCGTCATCCATAAGTTTCTCGTGTTTAAGCAGCCGAATAAAGCGTAGGATCAACAACACCGGCCTGCTCAAAACCTGCTTTGCGCAAACGGCAACTATCACATTTACCGCAAGCTTCGCCTTTGTCGTTGGCTTGATAACAAGATACCGTCAAACTGTAATCTACCCCCAAGCTCAGACCGAGCTTAATAATATCGCCTTTACTCAAATCTATCAGTGGTGTGCGAATTTTTAAATGCCCACCTTCTGCACCTGCACGTGTTGCAAGATTTGCCATTTTTTCAAAGGCAGCAATATATTCGGGGCGACAATCTGGATAACCAGAAAAATCTACTGCGTTTACACCAATAAAAATATCTTCTGCACCTAAAACTTCTGCCCAACCTAATGCAATCGATAAAAATACTGTGTTGCGTGCGGGAACATAGGTAATAGGAATTCCTGCCGTTTCATGCTCAGGTACTGCAATAGATTCATCAGTAAGGGCAGAGCCGCCAATAGTACGCAAATCCAAATTGATAACCTTGTGCGCAATTGCACCCATGGCTTTTGCAGTGCGTTCTGCAGCGAATAATTCCACACGGTGACGCTGGCCATAATCAAAACTCATGGTGTAGCAATCATAGCCCTCACTGCGCGCAATGGCTAAAGCAGTGGTGGAATCCAAACCACCAGAAACAAGCACTACGGCTTTTTTTTGCGACATGTTGATAACCTAATAAAAATAAAAACGCTAAATATTTTTCGCTTTGCTGAATTGAGAAACTGATAAATGGTGAATCGTCATCCTCGCGCAGCGGGATGACGATTCCCAAATTAACTTCATTTTGTATCCGAGCAAAAAACTGTATTCATTAAACAAAATGTAAAAAATATCAATGACCAGGAGCATCGTTCCACAGCAGTTTGTGCAGCTGCAATTGGAAGCGAACCTTTAAATTGTCCACCAAAATCCACTCTGCCAACTCAAGTGGCTGGATCTGACCATAGCTGGGAGAAAAAAGTACGTCTGAGACTTTTTCACTGAGTTTAAATTCATCCAACTTGAAACGCGCCCATTCGTAATCTTCACGACTGCAAATGACAAATTTAATTTGATCTTGCGCGGTGAGTGTTGGAATGTTCTCCCAGCGGTTGCGCGTAACTTCACCGGAGCCCGGTGTTTTTAAATCCATCACTTTGATAACACGTGGATCAACCGCATCTACTGCGAGCGCGCCGCTGGTTTCTAACGAAACTTGGTAGCCTGCATCGCACAATAGAGTCAGCAAGGTTAAACACTCGCGTTGCGCTAGTGGCTCACCACCAGTCACACAAATATAGCGCGGATTATAGCTGGCAACTTTTTCGAGAATCGCTTCAAGCGTAAGACGCTCGCCGCCGTAAAACGCATATTCGGAATCACAATAGCCGCAGCGCAAAGGGCAACCGGTCAGGCGCACAAACACTGTCGGTAAACCCACAGTAGTAGACTCACCTTGCAATGAGTAAAAAATCTCGGTGATTTTCAAACTGGCCTGAGACATAGCAACCTGACGGATAAAACCTAATGAGAGGAAATACAAAAAGGGAATGCCAACAACAAAACCAATAATTCTGCCGTTCGCAAAAAGAGCGGCAGTTTACCCAAAGTGCACTCTATATGCGAGAAAGTGCATCAATTGGGGTTAGAAAACCCGCCTGCATTTACTTCCCAAGCGTTGCCGAGGGGCTTGTGTGACTGTTATGCTGGCAAATGGCCCCTGATTTTGAAGATCTTTCCAGTAGATAGCAGCATGAAACCCACCAAAACAAGACGCGAATTGCATGCGGAGCTGCAGGCGCAAATCGATTCCTTTCTGCAAGAAGGCGGTAGCGTCAATGAAGTTCCTCGCGGATTAAGTGGGCGCCCTTACGCTCAATCGCCACTGATGAGCATTTTTGAAGGCCAAAGCCAAGAAGACCGCACCCCAATTCCGGAAGTCGTTGCCGCCATTGAAGCTCGTCGCAAGCCGCAAGCGCCGCTGAAACACTTCAAACCACGCCCTAAGAAGAAAGTCATTTTGGACGATTTTGGTCAACCATTGCGTTGGGAATGGGTGGAAGAGTAAACACCAGAACCCTAGCCCCTAAGGAGTAAAATGCATTAGGGGGGGGGCGTGCATATAGGGATATTTGATCCCGTATTAGGTTAGGCTGCGCTGCATACGGGCTACGAACTTGGAGAAAACAGGGTTACAGCAAATCTTTACTTTTGAAGTACCAGTAGGGCAAGAGCCCTGACAATAACATCAAGAGCGCCGCAATCATCCAGCCGTGGCTCATATGCAGCTCTGGCGGCATATCGCTGAAGTTCATGCCGTAAAAACTGGCAACCACGGTTGGTGGTAGAAAGATAACAGCCGCAACCGAGAAGGTTTTAATAATCTGGTTCTGTTCAATATTGATGAAACCTTGGGTTGAATCCATCAAGAAGTTGATCTTATCGAACAGGAATGCGGTGTGTGCCATAAGCGTATCCACATCGCGCTTGATCTCTCGTGCGGTTTCATTCAACTCATTGTTGTCACGAATATAGCGCTGTAAGAAGGAGATGGAGCGCTGGGTATCCATCAAACACAGACGAATCTTCCCGTTGCTATCTTCCAATTTAGCGAGTTTATCAATCGCTTCTTCCAGCTCGGAATCCTCATCTTCCAGCACCATATGGCTGACTTCTTCGAGCTTACGATGAATGTCTTCCAAGGCATCCGCAAGGTTTTCTACCTTTTGCTCAAACATTGTGATGAGCAAATCCTGTGGCGAAATAATAGGCACTTGACCGCGACGTGCGCGCATACGCAACAGACGGAAATCCGCTAAATCGCCTTCACGCACAGTAATCAAGCGCTTGTCTTGCAGCAGAAACGCTACGGTTACAGTGTTGTGGCGGCCATTTTCACCGGGGGATAAAAACAGAGAGTGAACATGTACGCCTTCGTTGTCTTGAAAATAGCGAGCGGAGAATTCGATCTCCTCAACGTCGTCAGATTCAGGCAGTTCGGCACGCAGAAAGGTATTTAACTCTTCGCGCTCTTCGTCGCTTGGTTCGTGGGCATCAATCCACACGGCATTCGCCATAGAGGACTTGAGCTCGTCGGTATTTACCGCTTCTTCACGCAGCAACTGGCCTTGAATTTTAAACATTCTTAACATCAGTGTTCCTCTCAAGGTTCAATCAAGGTTGCGCCAAAGTTTATGGCGCGCCTTATACCATATTCTGCCCCAAGGATCTGGATTTTTTTCGTCATCAAACCCTCACTCACAAAAGCCCTGCCTAGAATGTAGCTCAAGATTTGGCTTTAGCGTACAAACTTGGCTCACCTTCCGGGCGGGTTTTGAAGCGGCGATGTACCCACAGATATTGATCTGGCTGCTGGGCAATCGCAGCTTCAATGCCGTGATTAATTCGGGTGGCATCGGCAACATCATCACCTGAAGGATAGCCCTCTAAGGGCGCCTCTATCACTAAATGATAGTGGTTGTTTTCATCGCGATAGTGCGCAAAGGGCAAAACCACCGCCCTACCCATTTCGGCAATACGCGCTGTACCTGTGACCGTTGCAGCTGGAACCCCAAAGAAAGGGGCAAAAACGCTGTGTTTAGCACCGAAATCCTGATCCGGCGCGTACCAGACCACATTGCCATGGCGCAGATTTTTGATGAGCTGCCGCGTATCTGTACGCACTATGGCATTGCCAGCAAAGCTTTCGCGTGCGCTGATGAGCTTGTAGGCGAGCAGTGGATTAGGGTCTTTGCGATAGAGCATGTCGTACTTAACATGAAACGCGAGAATTCTGGCTGCTGCATCAAGCGTTGTGAAATGGCACCCCACCAAGAGCACCCCCTGCCCCTTGGCTTGCGCAGCTTCTATATGCTCCAAACCCTGAATAGTGTAGCGCTGCTTGAGCTGGCGCTCAGGGCCCCACAGCGCAACAGAGGATTCGACCACACTCTTGCCAGTTGAATGCATTATCTTGCGCACTAATGCGCGCTGCTCTTGCGCCGATAAATGTGGGAAACATTGCGCGATATTGACCTCGGCAATGTGCCTGCGTGAGCCCGCCACGTAAAAAAACAAATCTCCCAACAAACGCCCAAAAGCCAAGCTAATTGACATGGGTAAGGCACCCAACAGGTGAAAAAAGCCTAGCCCCAGCCACGTAGGCCAATAGCGCGGACCGTAAAAAGAGGAGTGGAACTCGGGCGGGCTGTGCTTATCCACTAAGGATCCTTTGGTGTTGAAGTGAAGGGGCATAATTAGAAAACTGACGAATTATATCAGCCTCATGGTCAGATGAAATCCAACTTTATGTGTAACTTTTAGGGACGCTTTTTGGTTGCCACGTCGGACTTAGATGCAAACGCCCACAGAAAAAACCTGTGTCATCTGCTAGGCTGTGCGCTTTCCTAGCGATGGCGGGTTTTATGAATATCCAGCAAATATCCAACAACATTGACCAGAAGCTAAGCCAACTGGATCACCAGTTAATGCAGCTTAAAGCCAAACTCGCGACAACCAATGGTAATCAGGATCAACTCACCCAAGAGCTGGCCGCTTTGGAGCAAATTAAAAGCAAACTCCAAAAATCGCGCAACATCATGTGGCAAGCCCACGAACTGCAAAGCAACACCGATCAAAAGCGCATTCAACAAAAACGCTGGCTGGGCATAGGTCTTTGCGCTGTAAGCGGCTTGGGGTTGTTGCTACTGGCTATCTTGGTGTTCGCAAAATAGCCCGCCCAAAAATGAAAAAAGCCAGTACAAACTGGCTTTTTTAACGCACTGATAGCTAATTAGTTAGCAACAGCAGCATCAATTAAAGGCTTCAGCTCACCCTTCTCGTGCATCTCGGTCACGATATCACAACCGCCAATCAACTCGCCTTTCACCCACAATTGTGGAAAGGTTGGCCAGTTGGCGTACTTTGGCAACTCGGCGCGAATTTCAGGGTTGCTCAAAATATCAACATAGGCAAAGCGCTGACCGCAGGCCATAACCGCTTGTGAAGCGCGCATTGAGAAACCACATTGAGGCGCGTTAGGCGAGCCTTTCATGAACAGAATGACGGGGTTCTCAGCGATTTGTTGTTTGATTGTTTCTAAAACGTCCATAAAGCGTACCTCTAAAACAGTTAATGATCATAAATCACGCGCCCCGAACACGGCAGCGCGTCTAAAAACCTAGTAATGCACTCAAGTATTCGCATTCTAACCCACTTGCCGCCCAAACTCACTCCCTCAAACGCAGCCAGATATAGACACAGAATGCCCCACCAAACCCATCCAAAATTGGCGAAAAGAGGCCGACCCAAAATCGCCCCCACTGGATAAGCAAGACCGTTGCGTGCAAGATTAGCCAAAAGGCAGTGACGAAACCCGTGCTACGAGTTCACTGCTAAACCTCATTCCCACTCAACAACGTTAAAGGTTAAGACAGGTTATGCTGAAGTTAAGGCTGCAGTTTTTTGTTGTGATGCTGGTGATTTTTAGTCTGCTCACCACAAGCCTATATGTATTTATTAAACTGAGTTTCAAACAAGACTTTTGGCGTTACATCGAGCAAAAAGAAACTCGCTTTGCACATCCATTAATAAAAGATCTAGTTAAAAACTATCACCAAGAAAAAAATTGGAAATGGATTGATAACTGGGAAGATTATGTAGTGGCGAAACTCGAATCTGAAACACGCGAATTCAGACGAGCAAATCCACAAAACTTTACCGATCAACGGCCGCCAACGCCCAATGAGCAAGATGGCGAAAGAATGCCACCGCACCCCGATTTCAAAGACGACAACAGTCACGAACCTGCGCACCACGTATTTCGTGAGTGGCGACGCATGCCGCCAATGAGCGCACTGCGTTTTATTTTTTTGTTAGATGAAGATCGCCATTTAATTGCAGGAAAAAGTCAGAATCTCGACGAAGCGTTTTTGATTCCTTTGAACGATGAAAACAAAACCATTGGCTTCCTCGGCATTCCCTTCAACCCTGCAGTGCGCGATTTACAAGAGGTCGCGATGAACTTACTGAACTTGGCCGCCATCTCAACAACCTTGGCGAAACTTTAGAGCAAAGTGAAAATACGCGACGCCAATGGGTAGCCGATATTTCTCACGAACTGCGTACACCCATCGCAGTTTTACAAGCAGAGCTGGAAGCGGTAGAGGATGGAGTGCGCCCTTTAGATCACGCAACACTCAGCCGACTAATGACTCACAGCCAACGCCTCAAACATTTGGTAAACGATTTGTACGAACTCTCACTTACCGATTTAGGCGGTATGACCTATCGCAAAAATACTATGGATTTAGCGGCTTTATTGCAGGAATCTGTGAGCAGCATGCAAGCACAATTTTCAATGCAACATATTGAATTGGCACTACACTTACAAAACGCGCCGGTGATTATTTTTGGCGACCACAATCGTCTTCAACAATTGTTTGTTAATTTATTGAAAAATAGCCTGCAATATACCAATGCACCGGGCGTTACGCAGGTGACCTTAAAATCCGAACAGCAACAGGCCATTATTTGTATTGAAGACACCGCGCCAGGTGTTGCCGAAGAACACCATGAAAAATTGTTTGAACGCCTCTATCGCGCTGACTCATCGCGCAATAGAACAACAGGCGGTGCTGGTTTAGGTTTATCGATTTGTAAAAACATTGTTATAGCTCACGAAGGCAAAATCACCACCAGCAACAGCGAGCTCGGCGGATTGAAAATCACCATTAGCCTTCCATGCGCAAAGGATCATTTATGAATATTTTAATTGTTGAAGACGAAATTGATTTAGGCAGCATTGTGCGCGATTACTTAAACAGTGATGGCTTTAGTTGCACACTGGTACATGATGCCGATAGCGGCCTTGAAAAAATTCAACAAGAGTCGTGGGATTTAATTTTGTTGGACATCATGTTACCGAGCAAATCTGGTCACATTAACGGTTTGCGTTTATGCCAAGAAGTGCGCAACAACACGAATACACCAGTCGTTATTATGTCGGCACGCATTGAAGAAACAGATCGATTGCTTGGATTTGAATTAGGTGCAGATGATTATATTTGCAAACCTTTTAGCCCACGCGAATTAGTTGCACGTGTTAAAGCGATTATGAAACGCATCAACCCCGAACAACCCAGTCAGGATTTTCAATTAATTAAAGAATCGCTCACCGCTATGTACGGTGCAAATAAAGTTGAACTAACGTTAATTGAGTATCGTATTTTAAAAACCTTATCCGCGCGCCCCAACACCATTATTTCGCGCGATGATTTAATGAAAAATGCCTACAGTGATCACCGTATAGTCAGTGATAGAACCATGGATTCTCACATCACCAAACTGCGCAAAAAATTACTGCCTCTAACCGATAAGGAGATTATTCATTCGGTTTATGGTGCAGGTTACAAATTCCAAATTAGCGATAAATAGATTTTTCATGCGTAACGCAAAAGGCCTTAAGTGGCCTTTTTTTCATCTCAAAAACCGCAAAGCTCAAATTCCATAGTCTTTGCACATTTGTGCAAAACTTGTTGTGCAATCGCTCGTCATACTGAAACAGCATTACTAAAACCTGTAGTGCAATTTCAAATAAGAGGTTTCTCAATGACGCAAGCCAACAATAATCCTGACCACGACATAAACATTAGCCGCAGAAAAACATTGGGTACACTCAGCGCATTTGGTGTGTTGGGCGCAACTAGCCTGATAGGTTGCGGTGGAAGCAGTAAAGAAAGCAGCAGTGCAGCAAGTACAAGTTCAGCAACAAATTCAACGAGTGTTGCTAGCAGTGTTGCATCCAGTACAACATCAAGCGCATCTGGCAGCTGCACAGTTATTCCTACCGAAACCATTGGGCCTTATCCACTCTCTACTTTATTGAATAGCTCCAGCGTATTGCGAGAAGTCATCAACGAAGATAAAACCGGTGTTCCGCTCACCGTAAAATTAAAGCTGGTCAACGCTAACAACTTGTGCACACCTGTATCGGCTTACGTTTATATTTGGCATTGCGATAAAGATGGAAATTATTCCGGATATTCCGGTGAGGTGGGCAAAACCTATTGCCGCGGCGTGCAATATACTGACACCAATGGCGTTGCGAGTTTCACCACTATTTATCCAGGTTGGTACGAAGGGCGAATCACGCATATTCATTTTCAAGTCTTTTTAACTGCCTATTCCAGCACCGCGAAATCTACCGCCATTTCACAAATGGCATTTCCGTTGGATATCACCAAAGCCGTTTATAACTCCGCACTTTATACAAAAGGACAAAATACATCAGTCACTAGTTTTGCGGCAGACAATGTTTTTAGCGATGGAACAACTTACCAAATGGCAACTGTGACCGGCAGCGTGAGCGAGGGATATACCGCTGAGCTGGAAGTGGGAATTGCGGTTTAAAACAAAACTGAAAAGCTCTTGCATTGTGTAAGAGCTTTTTACACATTTATTTACTCACTAAAACTCAAGATATAAACGCAAACCCAACGCCTGTGCATTTTCCAGATCAGGTGACATGCTTGGGTGCGCAACCGAATAAAGGCTCGCCTGCAGGCTAACATGCTCCATTAGCTTGCGGAAGTAACTTAGCTCAACAACAGTTTCTGCGGATAATAAATCTGGGTTCGCCGCTAAAAATTTCTCACTGTTTTTTGCGCGGGCATAACCTATGCCTATTTCATCCTCATCGGCTAACCAGTTTTTGTAAATTAAGCCTGCGCCCGTATAAGTGTCCAACTGGTTTTTTCTTCCGTCCGCATGGCCGTATTGAAAAAATGCGGCGAAATTTTCAGTAAAATATTTTTCCCCAATGACATAAAAACCACTGTTTGAATCACTTAAAGAACCATCTACAGGATTTTCAACTTTTGCCGTATGCTTCCAACCACCCACGCCGATTTTATATTTTTTATCACTCGCAAACCCCCACTCCGCTGCTGCCAACACGCCATCATCATGACCAAACTTGATATGGGTTCCGCGCGGGTGCGCAGGATCACCGGGGATACCGTCATAGGCAGCGAGTAAAAAATATTGATCATCGTGACTCAGGGTGAGATGGACAGTCGTAGCCGTAGTGGGGAATATTGAGGGCGTCATTTGCGAAGTATCCGGCCCAATACCAAAAGACGCTTCACTAAATAAACTCGCCGATTCCAAGGTGTAAAATGTGGAATTGTAATCGTGCAATCCAACTAATAATTTAACTGCACCATCGGCGAAACTGTGTTGATACCAAAACTCATAAATTTTTAAATTATTTTCGGCTTCAATGTTGGAGAGAGTTTGCAATTCACCGGTTAGCTCAGAGGGTGGCTTGCCTGCATTTCCCAACACGTACACGAACCAGGTACCGTTGTCCCACCACCCCGCCGCTTCTGTATCTATGCTTAGCGTTAAATCCAAATTCGCCAAATAATGTGTACCCGTCTTCACTCCGCCGCTCATATTACTTAACGCCTCCAGCGTTAACGCATTCTCCCATTTATAAGCTAGCGGGGAGGTTGTTTCTTCAGCCAATGTGGCTATTGAGCATGCGCACAAGGCAGCGACAGACAAAAGTTGCTTCAACATAAGGTGAAATCCATGTGCTTGAGATATGTTGAAAGTATAGGCAGAAATAGATAGTTCGCCGAGAAAATGCGAAGTGAAAGAATAGAAGGGTTGTTAATGATGAAATCTTATGCGCCAAATACTCACCTGCCTTTTCGGCAAGTGAGTAGCTATAAGCTGAAATGAAAAATTGGATTTATAACCCAGGATACCAAAGAATTCAGATGAACTATTTGGCGTCCTTGTTATCTCGCCAATGCGGCGCGTCTTTATGGGCTGCCTTGAAAGCATCAAGCTTTTGTTTTTGCTCTGGCGTTAACACACTCAGGAATTGTTGACGCACTTTGATATGTGCTACTTCTTGCTGCGCGATCAGTGCTGCCATATCGTTGGATAGTTTCGTCAAGGTTGCATCATCTGCGTTGGAATCGGCTGCTTTCTCCAAAGCGTCATGAGCTGTACGCATTTTTTCATGCATTGCTTCCATAATTGGTTTTTGCGTTTCACGCGTTGCTGCTAAGGTCTTTTTTTGAGCATCAGTTAAATTCAAACCAGCTTCAATGGGTAGCCGATCGCCTTGCATATGTCTGTGTTGCATTGGGCCAGCACCATCGTCATCGCCCCAAGGTTGATGATGCTCGCCGGGCTCACATTTTTTGCTCGCGGTTGTTTGTGCCACAGCAGTAACACTAACAAGGCTTGCGGTAGCAACCGCAGCCAACCAAAGATTTAATTTCTTCATAATCTGTTCTCCACAGGAAAAATACATAACAACTAAAAACACGCTGCAATTAATTCATTGCAGATGAGTTAATTATGCACTTATCCCTGTAAATAACAGTAAGTAAGCATGCAAAGAATATGAAAGCTTTGTGCAAGAAAAAAAGCAGCTGTACACAACATAATCCTAGGTGAAATTTCACTTAAACAAGTGGCAACCAAATTTCCAAGCCGCCCAAACCTGTAACCGGATTAAACGTTTCTGTATAGCGCTCAAAAAAATGAATCGATTGCGAATTATGTTTCGCTTCAGCATTGGGAAGCCACTGATCAAAAATATAATCAATCGTATTCCTAATTGATGATACGTGCGCATCATGCTGGAAGACTGCATACTTATGAGCAGGCACAATAAGTGGGCTCAAATCAGCAGGTAAATTTCCAAACTCACTCACCTCGCAGCCGGCCATGTAATAATGGTGACCATTGCTGCTCTCACTGCTATGCACGCACAAACCATAAGCAGCCGCACCTCTCTGAAATGAAATATTGCCAATATAGGGAGCAAACTTTTGCCACAATAATGGGATTGTCTGCGCACTCTGCTCACTAAGCGGTTCGCGCATACCCGCAATAAGCAATGGCGGCAACTCCGTAAAATAAGGAGTGGGATTCATAATAAAGTCCTTTATAAACAATTACGCTAATTGCGGTTGCAAACGCTCATCTTTACTTGGATCTAAGTCTCTAATTGGACGGATTTCTACGCACCCCAAACGTGCAGGTGGAATTTTACTAGCGATTTGAATAGCTTCGTTCAAGTCACGTGCATCCAATAAATAAAATCCAGCTAATTGTTCTTTGGTTTCTGCAAAGGGGCCATCGGTAATCATTTGCTTGCCATCGCGCACCCGCACACTGGTTGCAGTTGTCACAGGGTGCAATGCATTGCCCCCCAACATATAACCACCGCTGCGCAAATCTTCACCGCAGGCAACACACTCTTCATTCAACGATTGCCACTCAGCTTGAGTCATGGCGTTAATGGTTTTTTCTTCGTAATAAATCAATGCAAGATATTTCATAAAAACTCCACTTAATTGGCTTCTGTTATTTTTTGCAAATTACTTAAGCCTGCTTCAAAGTCGGTTCCAACCATTTTGTCTATATCCATAAAAATCCCCATGAGTTTGCTCACAAAGACTTGAGGTCCGCGCATTTCCCATACCACCAAAGTTCCATTACCTTCGGGAATAAAAGAAAACTCAGCGATATTGTGAGCTTCAAAAGGTTTAAAGAAATCTAATTTGATAAGAATTTTCTGTGCAGTAACAGATTCTGTAATTTCCATTCTGCCTTGACCCACGTTCTTATCACCATTCCATTCGTAAATGGTACCTACACCTGCTTGCGCACCCGTAAATGTACGCTGCATAGCGGGGTCTTTTTTCTCCCAAGGAGACCATGATTTCCAACGATTGAAATCATTCACTGCTGCATATACCTTGTCGGGCGATGCATTTATTTTCAACTTGCGCACAACACTAAAGGTATTGGGTTTAGTTGACGCATAAATTAGAACTCCGACAATAACAACCAATAGACTTATAACAATAATTTTTAACATAGCATTCACCCTCATTGTGAATAAGTTAGATTTTCTTTTTAAAGATTACATGGGTTGCGGCATCTGAACACACATGCTCCGCGCAATAGTAACCAAGGGTTGGCAAATCGAGACCGGAAAATAAATGTTCACCTGAACCCAACAAAACGGGAGATATAGCAATATGCATTTCATCAACCAAACCTGCACGTAAATATTGTTTGATCGTTGATACACCACCGCCAAGTCTTACATCTTTTCCGTTTGCGGCAATTTTGGCCTGCTCCAAAGCTGCTTGAATTCCACCCGTTATAAAATGAAAAACTGTGCCGCCCTCCATAGTAATTGATTCACGCGGATAATTTGTCAGGACAAAAGCCGGGACATGATAGGGAGGATTGTCGCCCCACCATCCTTTCCAATTTAGATCTGGCCACTCTCCACGAATAGGGCCAAACATGTTTCGTCCTAAAATCCATGCGCCTACATTGTGAAATCCGCGTGCAGCAAAATCCTCGTCAATGCCAAGAGTGCCCGCCTCCTTTCCAAACATCTTTTGAAATGTATTGGTTGGCCAAGCCCAGCCATGCAATGTAGTTCCACCTACGCCCAAAGGATTCTCTAGGCTCTGATTGGGCCCAGCCCCAAAACCATCGAGCGAAATTGTAAAGCTTTCAACACGTAACTTTGTCATTGCTACACCTGTTTCAAATTAGTATTACGACTAAGAAAATGTATACGATGCTTAATATTATTGAACGTAATTAGGATCCATAAAAGCAAATTCCCATTGGTGCCCATCCAAATCTTCAAAGCTATGGGCGTACATAAAACCGTGATCTTGTGGTTCGTTATATATCCTGCCACCTGCCGCAACAGCTTTGCGTACAATATCATCAACATGCTCACGGCTTTCAGCGGATAAGCACACCAAGACTTCGGTAGACTTTTTCGCGTCTACAATTTCTTTCTTGGTAAAACCTTGAAAGAAAGGCTCGGTCAGCAGCATTGTATAAATATCGTCGCTAATAACCATACAAGCACCACTTTCATTGGTAAATTGTGGGTTAAAGCTATAACCCAAGTGTTCAAAAAATGCTTTCGATTTGGTTAAATCTTTTACCGCAAGGTTTACAAAAATCTTGGTGCTCATGGTTTTACTCTCATCAAAATAGTTAGACTGATTTTCCATCATAGTGATGCACAGGAACCGCAAGCGGATCTATGCCCTCAATACAACGAATATTAATCGCAAATGTTGGGTTGCCTTTAGGGTCAACAGCTTCACCAAAAGGTTGTACTCCACACACACCACAAAATTGATGTTTAATAATGTGTTTGTTAAAGGTGTAAGTGGTGATATTTTCGCGCGGAGTTAAAAGTTCAACTTTCGCAGCAGGAACAAACCATAAGAGGGTTCCTTTACGTGAGCAAATTGAACAATTACACGCTAATGTACTTTCAATTTCTCCTTCGGCGATAAACGCAATATTTCCGCAATGGCAACTACCTTTGTATTTCATCACTCAATCCTCCATTAATGTTCGTTATAGGCTTGCTGTAAAACGGCAAGATCAATTTTGCTCATTTGCATCATAGCGTTCATAGTCGCCTGTGCTTTCGCGGGATTAGGATCACGCAACAACTGGCTCATTTGGTTGGGGATAATCTGCCAAGACAATCCGAATCTATCTTTCAACCAACCGCAGCGGGACTTTTCGCCACCGGCAGAAAGCTTTTCCCAGAGTTCATCTACCTCAGTTTGGGTTTCACAATCCACAAATAATGAAATCGCAGGTGTAAAGGTAAAATGAGGGCCGCCATTGAGTGCATGAAATGCCTGCCCTTCCAATTCAAAGCTAACAGACATAACTGCATTAGTCTGCCCAACATGAGTGACATTGGTGATAGCGGCATTTTTGAAAATAGATGAATAGAATTCTGCCGCTTCCAGCGCATTATCGTTAAACCATAAAAACGGGGTGATTTTTTGCATTGTGCAGCTCCTTTAGGTGATTGACGCTAATTAGTCGTTCGCGAATCCAGGAAATCGACACGCAGAGCAAAAATATTTTTATTATTTTACAAATTAGCCGCTCGCAACCGAATTAGCCCAGATTTACCGGCTCAATTGAGCGATTTTTTCGCGCAAGAAACGACGCTCTGGCTCTTGTTGGGTCAAGGCCAACGCCTGATGATAGGCAAGTTTAGACGCTTCCAGCTGCCCCAGTTGGCGATAAAAATCTGCTCGCGCTGCGTGCAACAGATAGTAATCCTGCAGCTCCCCACGCGCACTAATGCGATCAATAACCTGCAGACCAGCTGCGGCACCATCGCGCATAGTAAGTGCAACGGCGCGGTTTAATTCAATAACAGGAGACGGACTCAAGCGCAGCAACAAATCATAGAGCCCAACAATTTCAGCCCAATCCGTTTCCGCATATGTTGGCGCTTTGGCATGTACCGCCGCTATAGCCGCTTGCACTGAGTAAACGCCAAAGCCACCCATGGTCAGCGCGCGCTGAATTAATTGCGCAGCCTCTTCTATTTGCAAACGATTCCACAATGAACGATTTTGAAGTTCAAGCGTTAACAAGTCACCCTTGTCATCTATGCGCGCTGTGCTGCGCGAATCTTGCACCAGCATCAATCCCAGCAAACCAATAACTTCTGCTTGCGGAATGAGCTTTTGCAACAATCGCCCTAAACGTATAGCTTCTTGCGAGAGATGTTGGCGCGTAAGTGATTCACCGGATGTTGCGGAATAACCTTCGTTAAACAATAAATAAATGGTGTGCAATACAGATTGCAAACGTTCAGGTAATTCGTGCTGCGCTGGAATTTCATAGGGAATGGCAGCATCGCGGATTTTATTTTTTGCGCGCACAATTCGCTGCGCAATAGTGGATGGTGTTGCTAAAAATGCGCGCGCAATTTCTTCAGTGGTTAAGCCGCATACTTCACGCAGTGTTAACGCAAGCTGAGCTTCAACAGAAAGACTGGGATGGCAACAAATGAAAATTAATTTTAATTGGTCATCTTCAATAGATTCATTAAACCAATCTTCACTATCGCTAACAGAGGATTCAAGCTCTTGTGCAATACCCGACAAGGATTTATTGAACAATGCGCGACGACGCAAATGATCAATTGCCTTAAAGCGCCCCGTAGACACTAACCATGCACGTGGATTGTGTGGCACCCCCTCAGCAGGCCATTGCGCAAGCGCTGCAATAAATGCATCGTGCAGCGCCTCTTCCGCCAAATCAAAATCACGCAATAATCGAATGAGTGTCGCTAATACGCGACGAGATTCGTTGCGATAAATTTCGTTAATGTTAGCAATTATGTGATGACGGTTATCCAATCTATTGTCCCATTAGCACCCTGGTTTCAACATTAATATAACTACTTCTTTGTCGAATCCTTTAAAAACGTAGTTACCCATTTCTCGCCATGAATTAGGCAAGTGTGTAGTAACAACCAAAAGGAGGTTTTGCAAACAAAACCATCGCCTTATCTATACGCTCTTTTGGAATAATACTGGCTGCAGCCTTGTGATGAGCTATAGAAACCCACTCCTCAACGACCGCTAGCTGACCAGAGCTTTCTGCACCGATTAGGAGGCGACAACTTAAACAACCGTCCGCTTTTAGTATCTCTTCAACAACACCTTGCATAAATGCAACAAGCTCAGCTTCGCTTCCGACCTTAGCTTCAAAATGATTAATGCGTGTAATGCTCATAAATTTTGCTCCACTGAGAACGCAAATTAAGTTGGGCGCCCAGTAATAAATATATCTCAGGAAAATTGCTTGCTTGTGTGCAAAGAAAATACAAACCAAGCGAATAATGTTAATTATTTCGATAAATTTTGAATTTTATGCCGAATTCTCTTCCTTAAAAATTTATTAGCACCAAAAGAAAACACAGACTTCATGCACAGCAAATTTTTGCACCACTAGGCACCACAAAAAAATCACCAAAATAT
>JAGKXD010000208.1 GCA_021151525.1 Cellvibrionaceae bacterium
GGATAAAAATTATTTAAATACCGCCACAAACCCGCCATGCGATTTAATCGTCACAGCCGCTGCCTTATCACTTGCAATCTCACGCTGTATAAAGTCACGCTCACCTGCTCCATCGGTAATCAATGCCGCTTTTTTGTTGCCGATAAAACTTAAATCCAATGTGAGAGTAAGATCCGCCATTTCGGCATTCAAACCCGCGACATACCAAACGTCGCCAGATTTACGGGCAATCACGACATATTTTCCAGGGACACCATCGATGAACTTCACATCATCCCAACTGCGCGGCAAATCTTGCAAAAAGCTTTTTACATAATCAGGTACAGTCGCCATGCCTTCGGGAATTTCAGCAAAGTGTTGAATACCGGAAATAAATAAAACCGATTCCGCAATTTCAAAACCATTGCGGGTTGCGCGTTTGATATTGGGGATATCTGCAAATACCATGGGTGTGAAATCCATGGGGTCAAACAAATTGCGGGCAAATGGAGCCATGGCGGCGTGTGTGGGCACTGCATCCTGATTCTCTTGCGTAAAGGTCGAGAACTCCAGGCCCATGATGGCTTCCATGGTCATAAGGTTTGGATAGGTGCGCTGCCATCCGCGCGGCAAAGTTGCACCGTGGAAATTAATCAATAAACCTGCAGCCGCAGCGTCTTTTAAAATATCGGTGTAGTAAGCAATTACTGAGCGGCCATCGCCAGCAAAGAAATCAATCTTCAACCCTTTCACACCAATATCGCGCAAACGTGCAAATTCTTTTTCGCGCTGCTCGTGAGTAAGCAATTGGCTTTTGGGGCTGTAAGGGGTTTTATTCCAATCGCCCGATGAGTTGTACCACAGAATAATGCCAATATTTTTGGCCTTAGCGTACTCCACCAACTCCTGCATTTTTTCGTAGCCGATTTTTTTATCCCAATCGGCATCTATGAGCGTGTAATCCCAATGCATATCTGCTGCGTAATCGATAAATTTTTTCTGCACATCAAACACAGTGTAATCATCTTTTAACAGCGCCCAACTCCATGAGGAATGACCGGGTTGAACCAAATTTTTATCGAAACTAATAGCAGGTTCAGCGAGGTCAGTTACTAGGGTTGACTCCATTACTGTTGGCAAACTACCAATCGCCAGCACGCGCCAAGGTGATGTTAAATCCTTATTGCTTTCAGCTAATAAATTACCGCCGGTAAATACTTCTGCCGCCATAGGCAAACCGATTTTATATTCACCGCCAGTGGATTCTGCTTGCAAACGCGATGCGTGAAAACTGCCATCCATATTGGATTCAGTGATAGCTACCCAAGTATCACCCGTTTTATAAAGCGCAGGAAAAACCCAACCTGATGAAAGCGGCGATGCAGTGCCCACAGGGATATCCATTAAATAATGTTCTTCGTAAGACGGATTAGTATTACTCCAGCCAGTTTGTGCAACTGACATGGGTTGCATCCAAGCTTTGGTGGATTCAGTAAACGCAAAGCTGGTGGTTTCGTTTTTAAATTGCAGCAATTTCTTATCGGGATTAGGTACTTGGTAACGAAAGGCCACACCGTCATTAGAGACGCGGAAGTTAATCTTAATCTCCTGCCCCGCCGCGTTTTTCAGCGTGTAGGTTTGCTCGTTGGCTTGGTAATGAATCTTGTGTTTTTTACCCACCATCATTTCGTAATCGTCGGCGATGGTTTTGATGGCTGACGTATTTTTAATCGTAAGCGCTTTGGTGAAATCGGCATCCATCAATTCCAAACCCAAGGTCGATTCCTTCAGCACGACCTTACCATCGCGCAACACTCTGTAATGCAGGCTGCCGTTGGCAGCTTGGTTGAGGTGAACTTGCAGGTGTTTGTCTGGGCTGGTGAGATCTTGGTTTTTTGCGCAAGAAGCGACCAATATGCAAGCAAGACCGAGGTAGATTTTATTCATGGGAGTGTCTCTTTTTTATAGGAAAGGTCTAGCTTGAGGACACCCGTGGAATGCATCCAGAAAAGCACCTCATCAGCCAAGCCGATAATTTGACCATAATTATTTGTAATATGATACGCATTTATATCACAGTATTATTGTGGATAACCAGCTAAAACACCTTATTTAGCTTGTACCCAGCATTTTTTAGGGTAATATTGTCTGACTTATTGTAGGTGATTAGAGATCTGCCATGCACTCATACCTTCGCTTTGCTCTTTGTTTGCTCACCCTAAACTCAGCCGTGGCTAGGAGCGCAAACGATGTGATAGTCCACGACCCCGTTATGGCGCAAGAAGGCAAAACCTTCTACCTATTCAGCACCAGCCCCCGGATCAACCTGTTTAGCTCAACCAATTTGCGAGAGTGGCAACATGAGGGGCCAGTTTTTAAAGAAGACCCCGCTATGGCGCGGCAGGTAGCACCAGAGTTTGCCGGGCACTTGTGGGCACCGGACATTCAATTCCACAACGGCCAGTACTACCTCTATTACTCCGCTTCTGCCTTCGGAAAAAACACCTCTGGCATTGGGCTTTCAGTCAACAAAACACTCAACCCAAAATCGCCGGACTACGCATGGAAAGAAGTGGGCACCGTTATTCAATCTGTTCCCGGTCGCGACGATTGGAATGCGATTGATTCCAATATTATTCAAGACGAAAAGGGCACCGGCTGGATGGTGTTTGGCTCATTCTGGGGCGGCGTTAAGATGTTCAAACTCAACGAAGAATGGACAAAACCAGCAGAGCCACAAGAGTGGTATGAATTAGCAGAACGTGTTCGCAGCGATAAATTGATGAACAATGCGGTTCCTTCAAATCCACCGCAAGTTGGAGCAGTTGAAGGCCCGTTTATTATTAAGAAAGGAGAATACTATTATTTATTTG
>JAGKXD010000101.1 GCA_021151525.1 Cellvibrionaceae bacterium
ACTCCCTACTTAATAATTAATTTGCAACACCAACAAAAAGCGCAATATTTTTGCTAGGTACTCTTAATGGCTACGACTGCAAAAAACTAACGCGGTAAATGCTTCGGCAAAATTCGATTCAACACTTCAGCAATGTAACTTAAAAATAAAGTGCCCATACTGGAGCGATAATAGTGAGGGTCGCGGTTGCCGACGGCGAGTAAGCCGAAAGCATTGCCGTGAATGAGAGGGACTGTAGCAACTGAGCCAATTTCGTCGGCGTATTTGCCGAAGATAAATTGCATTTCTTTTGCACCTAAGGTGCCGCACATGGCGCGGTTACTTTTGAGGATGGTGCCGACGTTATCACGCGCTGCAGCGAGGCTAACTACATGAGCTTGGCTGCTGGGGATTTTGTCGATGTTGCCGAAGAAAAATAAGCTGGTGTATTGGATATTAAAATCTTTATCGAAGCAGTAATAAAGTGCATCGACTATATCGCCAAGATCCTGACCTTCTAGCAAAGTCAAAACAAGGCGTTTGGTTTTATCAAATAATTTATCGTTGTCGCGCGCATTGTCGAGCAGTTTGCTCAAGCGGTGGCGCATATCCATATTGCGTTCGCGCAATACGGCGATTTGTCTTTCGATTAATGAAACGGCGCTGCCACTTTCGTGCGGCAATGACAGCTCGGCAAGCAAGTCGGGATAGGCTTCAAAAAAATGCGGGTTCTCTTGCAGAAAGGCAGCCACTTGTTCTGGCTCTAAAGGATCGGCGAGTGTTTTTTTATTATCCGTCATTGCTCTTTCACCTAATTAAAATATCAATTGATGTACGCAAAACTATATTGATCGTCATCGCTCGCAGAGCGAAGATGACGATTCCCTTTTTAATTAAATATTAACTTGCCCGTGAAATACGGTAGTCGCTGGCCCAGTCATAATGACAGGATGGCCTTCACCCGCCCAGGTAATATGCAAACTGCCACCGGGCAAATTTACTTTTACATTTTCATTTAATAAATTGCGCAAACGACCTGCAACAACGGCAGCACATGCACCAGTTCCACACGCCAGTGTTTCGCCTGCGCTGCGTTCGAACACGCGTAAATCAATTTCAGTGGCAGAAATTTTTTGCATAAAACCAACGTTCACGCGCTGCGGAAAACGTGGGTGATGCTCAACACGCGGGCCAAGAATTTCTACTGGCGCCTTGCCAACATGATCCACCAACATAACAGCATGTGGGTTGCCCATGGAAACAGAAGAAATTTCCAAGGTTTGGCCGTCAACATCGAGTTGGTAAGTTGCCGCTTTTGCATCGGCAACGAATGGAATTTCCTGCGGAACCAAACGCGGAATTCCCATGTTGACGCTGACTTCACCTTTGTCGGTTACCAGCAATTCAATTAAACCACCGGCAGTTTCTACTTTGATTCTGCGCTTGCCGGTTAAACGGCGCTCACGCACAAACACTGCGAAGCAACGTGCACCGTTGCCGCAGTTTTCTACTTCGCTGCCGTCGCAATTAAAAATGCGATAACGAAAATCCACATCGGGATTTTCCGGATGTTCTACCAGCAACAATTGATCGCAGCCGATGCCAAAATGACGATCGGATAAATAGCGAATTTTTTCTGGTGTTAAACGCACGCTTTGACTTATGCCATCGATCACGATGAAGTCATTGCCAAGGCCATGCATTTTGCTAAAACGTAAGCGCATTTCAATTTCTCAATTGTTAAGAGTTTAACCCCCTCCTAACCTCCCCCTTGAAAAGGGGGAGGGACTAGAGCGCCCACTCTGAACAAGGTGAGGACTAAAGCTCTCCCCCCTTTTCAAGGGGGAGCTGGAGGGGGTTACAAATCACTCAGGAATTACCGCTTCCCCACGCAACATATCATCTATGGTTTCACGTGTGCGCACCAGATGCATTTGGTCACCATCCACAATGACTTCAGCCGCTCGGCCGCGAGTGTTGTAGTTGGAACTCATGCTAAAACCGTAGGCACCTGTAGACATCATGGAGAGCAAATCGCCGGGTTCAATAGCGAGTTCGCGATCTTTACCCAAGAAGTCGCCAGTTTCGCAAATGGGGCCAACCAGATCCCATTTTTTGGCTTGCTCTGCACGCGGCTTCACTGCGCGGATATCTTGCCAGGCTTGATACAAGGATGGGCGGATATTGTCGTTCATCGCTGCGTCTATAATCGCAAAATTTTTGTGCTCGGTCGGCTTCAAATACAACACCTTGGTCAAAAGTACGCCAGCATTGGCGCTGATAGAGCGACCGGGTTCGAACATCAAACTCAATTTGCGATCGCCCAATTTGGCTTTGAGTGCGGCCATATAATCAGCAACTTCGGGCGGGGTTTCGTTGCGATAGGTCACGCCCAAACCGCCACCCAAATCCAAGTGATGTATATGGATATTGTTTGCAGCCAACTCATCGATCAACGCCAAAACGCGATCAAGCGCATCGAGGAAGGGCGTTAATTGAGTTAACTGCGAACCAATATGGCAATCTACACCTTGAATCGACAAGCTCGGCAATTGTGCCGCGCGCGCGTAAACCGCTGGAGCGCGCTTGATGTCGATACCAAATTTGTTTTCTTTCAAGCCGGTGGAAATGTAGGGATGAGTGTTGGCATCCACATCGGGATTCACGCGCAGGGAGATATTCGCGACCATGCCTTTTTCAGCAGCCACTTGCGCAAGCACTTCAAGCTCAGCTTCAGATTCCACGTTAAAGCAGAAAATACCCACATCCAGCGCTCGCGCCATCTCTTCTGGGGTTTTGCCCACGCCCGAAAACACGATTTTGGATGGATTGCCGCCAGCGCGCAGCACTCGCTCAAGTTCGCCCAGAGACACAATATCGAAACCCGCGCCAAGTTTGGCGAGCAGGTTCAAGATGCCAAGGTTGGAGTTGGCTTTTATCGCATAGCAAATCATGCCGGGGTGTGTGCCCAAGGCTTCTGAATAGGACAAATAATGTTGGGTAAAGGCCGCTCGGCTGTAAACGTAGGTAGGCGTGCCAAAGCGGGCTGCAACAGCGGCGAGGGGAGTATCTTCTGCGTAAAGTTCGCCGTTGCGTTCAGTAAAATGCTGCATAAAAAACTCTATCTACTTAGAAATGAATCTGGGAAAAATGAAAGCTAGGGTTGATTAATAACCGGTGGATGCTGGTTTAGCGTCCTGTTTAGACTCTGGCTTGGTGTCTTTTTTAGACTCCTGCTTAGAATCTTGCTGGGATTGAGTCGTTGCACCCGGGGCAGTTTTGGCGTCGGGTGAGGGCTTTGCAGACTGCGGCAAATAGAGCGGGCCTTTTTGACCGCACGCAGCCAATAAGACAACCAATACGCCGCACAATAGCGATGTTTTTTTCATGCAAACCACCCGTTTTAATCCCCCAACAAGGGTTCCCCAGCGGGAACCTAAACGACGGGCAGTATAACCGCAATACCGCAGGGCGGCTATGAATCGAGCAGGCAGAAAATCACAGAACTAGTTCGTCAATTCCGGTGCTTGGCGCACTTGACGGTATTCAGAGGGTGTTTGGCCAACAATTTTCTTGAAGAAGGTGTTGAACACCGATTTGCTGTTAAAACCCACTTCCAAATAAATGTCGGTAATGGTTTTATCTCTATTTTTGGGATCGATCAGAATTTTTTTAGCTTCTTCAATACGGTAGTTATTGATGAACTCATAAAAATTATTGTCGAAATGGCGATTGATAATCATGGATAAATCGCGTGCGGGTATGGCCAATCGTTCAGCGAGCACATCTAGCGTGATGTCTGCCATTAAGTAAGGCTTTTCACTGCGCATAACGCTGTCAATTTTTTCAGCATACTCAGGGTTGAGCAGTTTTTCCTGCGCCGGTTTTTTCGCAGGTTCTGGCTCCTTTTTCTGACGTACAGCTTCAAAGTTGGCGAAGTAGCGCATGCTGGTGAACACCAAGGTGCACACCAACACAAAGGTTACGTAATAGCCACTCAAGCCGATAAATTCGAAGAAAGACAAGTTGTAGTGTTGGAAATCGAAGTGCATGACCACGCCAATAAATTTAGCGAGCCCCAAAAACACTTCCATAATGGTTACGATTAAAAAACCAACGACCAACAGTTTTAACCAAAACACATCGACTTTTTCAATGTTGGAATGAGTTGCCTTCAACAAATCTTTGTATTTCAAAATCAAACGGAAACAGGCAACACAGTAAATTACACGCAAAATTTTACACAGGAAATCAGAGGTAATGTAATGCGCGCTGTACACAAAAATCTCGTGATTAATCCACTCTAAACGCTGCGCCAAGGGAAAGCGGAAATAAGTGGCGATCATAAAAATCGCGTAGATCACAATAGGAATTAAATGGTAATAATCTTTGCGGCGAATATGGAAATCGCGAAAGATCAGCGACTTCACATAGAAATATAAAAGTGCAGCATCAATGTAATAAGCAAAGCTGCCCAAAAAATAAATTTGCGGCGCATTGTTGCGCACTGTGTGTTTAAACTCTGCCCCCCACATCATTAATTCATGCAGCGGAATACAGGCGTGAGTTAACAGGAATGCAGCGAGAAAATAATTGCTGATATTTTTGGGCGGATTGGTTGCCACCAAGAGCGCAGCGAACAGCACACAGAGCATGGATGTCATTAATAAAATAACATCGTGAAAATTAAATACAACTTGGTTCATGCCAGGCTCTCTCTTCTCTCGAACTCAGAATGGCTTATCTGTAGCTTGATGATTAAGCCCGGATAAACTCTGATTTTTATAGTTCTTTATAGATGCAGCTGTATCGATCCGCTCTCACGCGGCTGCCGATCCCCATTATGGCAAAAAAAATCGGGTCGCATGAAGAAAATTACACCCATCTAGGATAAAGGTTTGCTATGGTATTCAGCGTTAGTAAACTCAATCGCTTTTACAACAAATTGGGATGCTAATCGGTCAATACGCGCGGGCATCTCTACTCACCTAGAGATGCCTTTCTATTTCCCCTGATTAATAATATTAATGGGACGCTTATGACCAGCTTCATTTTTCGATCGATTATCATCGCACTGAGCATTTTAACGCTACAAGCCTGCAGCAACCTGCCACAACAATCTGTTACTCATCTCTATATCGCATCCGACTCGACTGCAACCGATTACAGCACGGAAGAAGATTACAAAACCAAGCGCTATCCACAAACAGGATGGGGCCAAGTATTCCAACCTTTGTTTACACCTGAATCGCTCGCGCGCTTAAAAAATTTGCATGTGGCTAGCAAAGTGGTGGTTGATGATAAAGCCAAAGGCGGCCGCAGTACGCGCAGCTTTTTTGAAGAAGGGCGCTGGCGCGAAATTTACGATGCCTTGCAACCCGGCGATTTAGTCTTAATTCAATTCGGCCACAACGATCAATCCAAAGAAAAAGTAGATCGCTACACACCTATAGAGGGCTATAAACAGTATTTGCGCTTGTATGTTGAGCAAGTTCGCGCAAAAAAAGCGCGCCCAATTTTGATTACCTCGGTAAACCGCAATTACCCTTGGGTGAATGCTAAGCTGCAAAACAGCCACGGCGATTATCCGCAAGCCGTGAAGGATATTGGCAAAGAAATGAAGGTAGATGTGATCGACCTGACGCAGCTTTCCATCGATCATTTCACCGCCAAAGGCGAAGCCTACGTAAGCGACAATTACTTTATGCACTTAGCCAAAGGCCAGTACCCGGGTTATCCAGAAGGGCTAAATGACAACTCCCATTTCAAACCAGAAGGGGCAGCGGCTGTGGCGAATTTGGTGTTTGAAGCGCTGACCAAATTGCCTGCAAAGCCTTAAACTCTTTACACCGCTCACCCTGAACCGGTTAACCCCTCCCAACCTCCCCCTTGTTAGAGGGAGGGGCTGAACCTCCTAAGCTCGGAGCAATCCCCCTCTTTAGCAAAGAGGGGCTAGGGGAGATTTGAAATTTTTATGCCCCCTTTTCAAAAGGGGAGTTTGATTACCCCCGTTAAATCAACTCCGCATAACCATCTTTAAAACTGGGGTAACGAAATTCGAACCCCGAATCTAACAAGCGCTGATTACTGCAGCGCTTGTTGCCGCGTTCATTCGTGGCCGCATCTGACAGAAAATTCTCCACCCCCATTTGCTCTGCCAGCCAAGTCACCACCTCTAGCATGGGTGCTGGCGATGAATCGCTTGCTAGATACAAGGGCGCTATGGGTTTGCCTTGGCGATGCAACTCGATCAAATGCGCAAGGCTGCGCGCGCAATCATCGGCATGAATACGGTTGGTGAAATGGGTACTCGCCGAGGCCTTAGCCTGCCGCACCTGTTCAATCAAGCGGTTGCGATTAGGGCCGTAAATGCCGCTAAAACGCACAATTGTGTAAGCAAAACCGCTATTTTTGATAAGCGCCTCAGCCTCTAGTAGACGTTTACCGCTAAAACCGTCGGGCAAGGTAGGTGATGCCTCATCCACCCAAGATGCATCCATCTGCCCATACACAGCAGAGCTGGAAACAAAGACTAACAAAGGCGACTTTTGGGCTTGAGCGCGTAAAGCTGTCACCAGATTCTGGCAAGTTTGCACATAAGCGCGTTCATAGCCTGCATCGCTGCGCTCACTGGGCGTCATGGTGACAACCACCACATCAAAGTTATGTTGCAAAACCTGCGCGAGCTGCTGGGAATCAGTAACATCGCAAGCTTGATAATGAAGGAAAGCCGTGTCCTCCGACGGTGTGCGCCGCAAGCCGGTGACTTCATAGGTATCTTGCGGCAAGCACTGCGCCAAGCGCTGGCCTATGTCGCCGCATCCAACTATTAAAACTTGCTCTTTTGATAGAGATTGACTATTCATTACCATTTAAATCAGTTACCTTCTAACGTTACTGAATTTCGTCATTTAAGTAGGGAGTCGTCATCCTCGCGCAGCGGGAATCCATTGCTCTGATTACTCTAAAAGCTGGATCCCCGCTACGCGAGGATGACGACTCCCTTAAAGAGTTAGGGTTGAAGCGAGCTGCAACCTTTTTTTAATCATGGGAGCCCCACATGACCCTCACCGAACTCCGCTACATAGTCACCCTCGCCCAAGAGCAGCACTTTGGTCGCGCTGCAGACCGCTGCTACGTCAGCCAGCCTACGCTCAGCATTGCAGTCAAAAAACTGGAAGACGAACTGGGCGTGGCTCTGTTTGAGCGCACCAAATCGCGCGTACACCCAACGCCGCTGGGCGAGCAAATCGTCAAGCAAGCGAATCTGGTACTGGAACAAACAGCCACCATCAAAGACATGGCCGACGCGGGCAAAGACCAGCTCAGCAGCCCGCTCTCGGTAGGTGCGATTTTCACCATCGGCCCCTATTTGCTGCCGCAGTTTATCCCCCATTTGCAGACACTCGCCAGCAAAATGCCGCTCTATGTGGAAGATGGCTACACCCACACCCTACGCAAAAAACTGCGCAACGGCGAGCTGGATGTGATCATTGTCGCACTGCCATTTAACGAGCCCGATGTAGTCACCCAAGCGCTCTACGATGAACCTTTCGTAGTGCTTATGCCGCATGATCACCCACTCGCCGCCAAAACCGAAATCGACCCCGGCGAAATCGGCAGCCAGCAATTATTGCTCTTGGGCGAAGGCCACTGCTTCCGCGACCAAGTGCTCACGACTTGCCCGAATATCCATCAAACCGAAGAAACCAACTCCAATGTGCGCACCGCTGCCGAAGGCAGCAGCCTAGAAACCTTGCGCCATATGGTTGCCTCAGGCTTGGGCATCACCATACTGCCGCAGTCGGCAGCGAGCAGTAGCATTTACAGCTCTAACCTGCTGGTGACTCGTCCGTTTATTGAGCCGGCCCCAAGCCGTACCGTAGCCTTGGCATGGCGCGCCAGCTTCCCGCGCCATAAGGCGATTGATGCACTGCGAAAATCCATCCAAATGGCTAGAAGCCATCTAAAATAAGGAAAAACTAGAACCCACGCATAAAATTACAATAACGAGGCATCACCCATGCGAAAAATATTCTTGGCGGCGCTTGTTATAGTGGCGAGCGCCACCGCCACGGCAGATCTGCAACAAGCACAACTCGCCTTTAAACGCGGCGAACACGAGGCAGCCATTAAAGAATTTACTGCGCTTGGGAATGCTGGCGATATAAGTGCTCAGCTGATTTTGGGCGTACTTTACAGCCGAGGCCTAGTTTACAGTAAGGGCGGCGCCGTAGAACGCAACGATAAGGCCGCTGCCATGTGGCTTCAAAAAGCCGCCGACCAAGGCAATACAGATGCCGCCTTTTTATTGGGGCAAGTGTACGAAAACAGCCAATTAATTCAAAACTACGCGCAAGCCACAACCTGGTACCACAAGGCAGCCCAGCAGGGATCAGCACGAGCGCAAGTTCGCTTGGGACATATCTACAACCGCGGCTTGGGCACCACCCAAAACTACAATGAAGCCGTACTCTGGTACGGTAAAGCCGCCCTGCAAAATGACGCCGAAGCCCAATATTCACTGGGACTTATGTATGCCCTCGGCAAAGGTCTAGGCAAAAACGACAAGCTCGCCTTGGGCTGGCTAACCAAAGCCGCCGGCCAGCGCTATGCCGACGCTGAACTGCTTTTGGGCGATATTTACCTCACCGGTGCAGGCACCGATAAAAAGCCTGTACTCGCCTACGCTCTCTACGATTTAGCCATTAGCCACAACACCACGGTTCAAGCAGATGCCATCAAAAAGCGCGACCGCTTGGCCAGCGAGCTAAGCCCGGAGCAACTGGAATACAGCAAGCAGCTTATCGCTGAATTTAAAAAGCCAGACAGCTTTAGCAAAACACTTAGCCGCTATTTGGAAAAATCCGATCAGATGTTCCGCTTCTTTCCCGCCAAGTAAGGAGCACTCCAAAAGCTTGCGGACACAATAACTCCTGCAGCAAGTTGCAGGTTTTGTTATGTTGCCGCCTACCTACAGCTCGCCAGCCCGCTCAACTATGAATAAAGCCATTGGCCAACACCAAACCCTCGACCAAATTCCCGTTACCGCCTTAAAAGGTGTTGGCGCGAGTTTGGCCGAGAAATTGGCGAAGATCGGCTTATTTTCGTTGCAAGATGTGCTCTTTCATTTGCCATTGCGCTATATGGATCGCACCCGCGTTACGCCCATGGGCGGCTTGCAGCCCAACATTAACGCGGTGATTGAAGGCGAAGTAAGAGCGTGCGATATAGTCTTCGGTAAACGCCGCAGCTTAGTTGTACGCATGCAGGATGGCACCGGCGGCATCACCTTGCGTTTTTACCATTTCAACGCCGCGCAGAAAAATCGCCTCACCAGCGGTACGCGCCTGCGCGTATTTGGCGAAACCCGCCGCGGCGCGGCGGGCTTGGAGATGTACCACCCCGAATACGATTTATTAGATGAAGCCGCACCCCTGCCATTAGAGCAACACCTTACCCCCATTTACCCCGCCACTGAAGGCCTAACCCAACCGCGTTTGCGCACCTTGGCTGCACAAGCGCTGAAATGGCTGGACACCCATAGCCTGCGCGAATTACTGCCCGATGAAGTGCGCCGCCAACTCAACCAAAGTTCGCTCGCCGATGCACTGCGCTACCTGCATCAGCCGCCCACCAACGCCAATGTGCATCAACTCATGGAAGGTGAACACCCATTCCAGCAGCGCTTGGCCTTTGAAGAATTGCTCGCGCACCACCTGAGCTTGCTGCTGTTGCGCCGCCAAATGCAAACCAATGGCGCACCGCGCTTAAAGCACAGCAGCCAGCTGCAAGGCCAATTTTTACAGCAACTCCCCTTTGCACTAACTCGCGCCCAAACACGGGTTTTTGAAGAAATCGCCGAGGATTTAGCCAAGCCCATACCCATGTTGCGCTTGGTTCAGGGGGATGTCGGTTCCGGCAAAACCGTGGTGGCCGCACTCGCCGCGCTCGCTGCCGTCGCCAACGGCAAGCAAGCTGCAATCATGGCGCCCACCGAAATTTTGGCCGAACAGCACCGCATTAACTTCGGCAAATGGTTGGAACCCTTAGGAATTAACGTTGGCTGGCTGACGGGCAAACTCAAAGTCGGCGAGCGCCGCACCCAACTTGCCGCTATCGCCAGCGGCGATGCGCAAATCGTGGTCGGCACCCACGCGCTCTTTCAGGAGGCAGTGGATTTTGCGGATTTGGGTTTAATCGTTATCGATGAACAACACAGATTTGGCGTACATCAGCGCCTATCTTTATCGAATAAAGGCGCAAATTCGGCAAATTCGATTGAATTACGCCCGCATCAACTGATTATGACCGCCACCCCCATTCCGCGCACTCTCGCCATGAGCGCCTATGCGGATTTGGATTGTTCGATTATCGATGAACTGCCGCCGGGGCGAACCCCAATTACCACGGTGGTGATCAGCGATCAGCGCCGCCCCGAGATTATTGAGCGGGTGCGGCTCGGCTGTGAGGAGGGCAGGCAAGCCTATTGGGTCTGCACCCTGATTGAAGAATCTGAAGCGCTGGAAGCTCAGGCCGCACAAGCCACCGCCGAAAGCCTCGCGCTGGCGCTGCCACACTTGCGAATTGGGCTAATTCACGGGCGCTTAAAACCCGCCGAAAAAGACGCGGTAATGACCGCCTTTAAAGCTAATGAGTTGGATTTGTTGGTCGCCACCACCGTCATAGAAGTGGGCGTAGACGTACCCAATGCTAGCTTGATGATTATTGAAAACCCTGAGCGACTTGGACTCGCACAATTGCATCAGCTACGTGGACGCGTAGGTCGTGGCGCCACTGCCAGCCACTGCGTACTGCTGTATGGCTCGCCACTATCGAACCACAGCAAAGAACGGCTGCGCGTCATGAGAGAGAGTAGCGATGGCTTTTATATTGCCGAACAAGATTTGCAATTGCGCGGCCCCGGTGAAGTTTTGGGCACCCGCCAAACCGGCGATATGCAATTCAAAATTGCCGATTTACAGCGCGATGCACACCTTTTACCCAGCGTGAAACAGGGTGCAGATTATTTAATGACGCATCACATCACACTTTGCCAAGAAATCATCTCGCGCTGGCTCGGAAAGAGTCATGTTTATCTGCAAGTTTAAAATACTGGTCTATGCTCACTAAAGACCTTATCTGTCTTAACGACCGTCAACCAAGACCGTTTTTGACCCCACACTTTCGACCTAATGAAACTAACAAAGGAGTAGGCCGTGCCAGTACCCGCTAGCGTTCAATCGTTGCTACAAACTCGCAATGTTGCTTATGATTTAGCAACAACCCCGTTTAACGACGATGACCGCCGCCTGATCTGGCATGACCAACATTTACGTAATATGAGCGCCGCTAAATCCTTGATTTTACAAGATGGCCAAGGCCGGGTTCAGGTCATTATCTCCGCTGACCGCCTACTCGACCTTAAAGCTGTCAACCGTCAATTAGGCCGCGAGCTACAAGCGACCAGCCTTGAGGACATTCGCAAATTCTGCGCGAGCCACCAGCTGGATTCCATCCCAGCGCTCCCGAAACTAGCGGGGCTGCAAACTCTGGTCGATAAAAGCTTGCTAGATCGCAAAGAACTTTTGCTCGACTCCGGCAGCGAGGAACAATTAGTTCGTATCGACCGCAGTGAATTTGAGCAAATTCTGGAAGGCGCAACCCTGTGCGACATCTCCGTCCCCCTCGCTCCGCTCGAGGCCGACGACCTGACCACCAGCGATCAAGATCAAATCCTCGGCGCAGTGCGCAACTTCACCCAATTGCGTGTGAAGCAACGCCTTGAAGAAACCCTTGAGTTACCACCACTTTCCGATACTGCACAGCGCATTATCAAACTGCGCGTTAACCCCAATGCTGATATCAGCGACCTCGCGCAAATCGTGGAAACCGACCCAAGCTTGGCCGCGCAAGTGGTGAGCTGGGCGGCATCGCCCTATTACTCTGCACCGGGCAAAATCAAATCCATTCACGATGCGATTGTGCGTGTGCTTGGTTTCGACATGGTGCTAAACCTATCGCTCGGTTTATCGCTCGGCAAAACCATGACCATTCCTAAAGAGGGCCCACACGGTACTCTGCCGTACTGGCAGCAAGCCGTGTTTATGGCAGCCACCATTGAGGGCTTGGTGACCGCCATTCCACGCGATCATCGCCCCAGCTTCGGCATGGCGTATCTCTGCGGACTTCTGCACAACTTTGGCTACCTAATTCTGGCCGAAGTATTTCCGCCCTATTTCCACGCTTACTGCGAAATGGCCGATGCCAACCCGCACGTGACCCATCAAGCCATTGAGCGTCACTTGCTCGGCGTTACCCGTGAACAACTGGCAAGCACCCTTATGTCGCTCTGGTCCATGCCAGAAGAAGTAGTTGTTGGCCTGCGCCATCAAAATAACCCCAATTTCCAAGGTGAAAACAGCCAGTACGCCAAGTTAGTGTTTGTCGCTCAACGGCTGTTGCATCAACACAATATTGGGCAGGGGCCAAAGTTAGAGATTCCGCAATCTGTATTTGACGACTTGCATTTGGACCCCGAAAAGGCCCAGCAAACCGTACAAAATATTCTTGAATCCAGCGAAGACTTAAAACATATTGCCCACGAGCTGAACCCCAAACATTGAAGGGGTCAGCCGACCGGTGCCAAGACCACTGCGGCAACCAAACCCCAAAGACGCTAAACTAAAACCCCTCTTCCAAACTGGCTGCAGGGGTTTTCTTTTATCAAACCCTCAATTTAGGAAGCTCCAACAATATGAGCAATGCGCAAGAAGCGGCGGCGATTTTAGTTGAACGTCGCCGAACAGGAGCACAAGGTGATCGCCTACCCGAAAGCTGCCGCCCCACTAACATCGATGATGCACTCGCCATTCAAGCCGCCGTCACTGAGCGCTGGTGCGAGCTTATGGATGACAGCATTGGCGGTTGGAAATGCCTGCAGCCCGTTGGCGATAAACTCATCGTCGGCCCCATTTATACCCGCACCATAGATTCTGTCGCGCCAGTTGCGCTCTGGCCAAAACTAGGCACTAGCGATATTGCGCGAATAGAACCCGAACTCGCCTTCTTCTTTGGGCAAGACCTTCCAGCCCGTGAGCAACCCTATACCCCCGCTGAGGTTGATGCCGCTATCAGCCGCACCCACCTCGCTTTAGAGTTGATTAATTGCCGCTACAACAACCCAAGCGACTGCGCTTTCCCCGAAATGCTGGCCGATGGTTTGGTTAACCAAGGGTTATTTATCGGCCCGCAAGTGGATAGCGAATTGGCACGAAATGCAGGCGAATTTACGTTAAATGTGCGCCAAAATGGTGAACTTAGCACCCATCAAGCAAAACATCCCAATACGCATCCGCGTGCGCCTTTGTATTGGTTGGCTGAGTTTTTACGCAGCCAAGGGCAGGGGATTGTGGCGGGGCAGGCGGTAATTGCGCGCCTGCGGCCCAAGCTGGCCAGGGTGACGGGCGTTAGCCTGTTCCTCAGCCCTGTGCAGGATTTGCGCTCGGGCGGACGTTCGGCCAACGCCAACTTCCAGTACACGCTGAAGTCCGATAACCAGGCCGACCTGAAAAAATGGGCGACCCGGCTTGCGGAAGCCATGAAGAGCCAGAAGTCGCTGATCGACGTTGACTCCGACCAGGCCGACAACGGCGTCGAAACCTTCGTCACCATCGACAAGCAAAGTGCATCGCGTCTCGGCGTGTCGACCAAGGATATCGACAATGCGCTGTACAACAGCTTCGGCCAGCGCCAGGTGGCGACCATCTACGATGAACTGAACCAGTATCACGTCATCATGGAAGTACCGCGCTGGTACGCCAAGAGCCCGGAAGCGCTGAACGATGTGTATGTGCCGGCCAAGGGCTTGCCGTCACCGACGGCCGCCAATCCGACCGGCGCGCCGACATCCAGTAGCGGCACGGCGGCCAATGTGGCTGCGCCGGCGGTGAAGG
>JAGKXD010000102.1 GCA_021151525.1 Cellvibrionaceae bacterium
GCCTTATAAAGTATTTACTGCTTTTAAAAATAATTGGCTTCAACAGGCTAGGGCGTTACATCTTCAGCCATTAAAAAAACCAAAATCACAAGCTAAACACAATATTGTTTGCTTAACAGACGCTCAACTCAATGCATTATTTAGTGGATTAGAGCAGCGCGACTTATCATATTTATGGCCGGCAGGGGAGCAGGAGGCAGGCAAGCGTCTTAAACAATTTATAAAAAATCATATTGAAGATTACCAAGTTGATCGCGATTTTCCAGATCTTGAAGCTACATCGCAACTGTCGCCATATCTTGCAATTGGTTCTATATCACCACGCCAGTGTATTGCAGCTGCACTGCAGTTAAATCATGGAGAGTTGGATTCGGGAAATGCCGGCGTAACAACCTGGATTGGCGAATTGATTTGGCGAGATTTTTATCAGCATGTGGTAGTTGATTTCCCTGATGTGTGTAAATTTAATGCCATGCAAAAATATACTGAAGCGTTTCCATGGCGTAAGGATAAAAAATTATTTAGCGCTTGGTGCAATGGAGAAACCGGTGTCCCCATTGTTGATGCGGCCATGCTGCAGTTAAAAGAAACGGGTTGGATGCACAATCGTTTACGCATGGTGGTGGCTATGTTTCTTACCAAAAATTTGCAAATCGATTGGCGTATGGGCGAACACTATTTTATGACGCAATTAATTGATGGCGATTTTGCTGCTAACAACGGGGGCTGGCAATGGAGCGCATCAACGGGTACAGATGCAGCCCCTTATTTCAGAATTTTTAATCCGGTTAGTCAGTCGCAGCGGTTTGACGCCAACGGAACTTTTATAAAACGCTATTTGCCGGTGCTGTCGACACTATCAAGCAAAGCTATACATAGTCCTCCACCTATGGTCGGGTATCCTTTGCCTATTGTGGACTTATCGCTTAGTCGCAAAGAAACTATCGCTCTATTTGGCGCTCTAAAGAGTTGAGCGCTTATATTTGTGTGAGGTGCAAATTTCTTTAAAGGATTTATACTGTGCGACTCAGTTTCTGTCCTAGTTAAAGAGGTTGTTTGGGCATGTTTTCAATTCGTCGGTTAGTTGTCTTCTTGGGTTTGGCTGGATTGTCAGTTTGCGTTTTCGCTAACGATGGCTATGCAGTTTCCGGAAAAGCATACAATCTTAAAACGGGGAAGTTGGCCTATCGTGAGCTCATCACCGATCTAAATGAAAATAAAGAGGTGCAAGTAAACTATGCGAAACCCAATGGCGTTATTTTTGCGCGCAAGACGTTAAATTATTCGACTGAAGTATTTCAGCCTAGCGTGGTGCTTGAAGATGAGCGCGATGATGAAACTGTTTCTGCCGTTTTTGAAGCTGGTCGTCTTTTGCTGACCCATAGGGTTAAGGGAGACTCGCAAACAAAAACTTTATATGAAACCGCTAAACTGATTATTGACGCTGGCTTGGATTCTTTTATTCAGCAACAGTGGGCAAAAATTACCGCTGGTAAAAAAGTAGAATTCGATTTTGCTGATGCTCGCCATCTTGGTATTGAAAAGTTTGTTATTAAAGAGATTGATGCGAGTATGTCACCACTTGCCTATAAAGGCGCAGGTGAAAGTTGGAAATATTTTCGGGTGGATACGGCAAATAAATTGTCTTCATTGTTCACCGAGCCCATGTATTACGCCTATGACCCCGACGGCCAGTATTTAATGCGCTATCAAGGGCGAGCCAATATTGATAGCGATACAGGCGAAGCATGGGATGTTCGCGTGGAATACGAATACTTCTGATGATTGAATGATTGAATGATTGAAATTAAAAAAGCGCTTTGGGCGCTTTTTTAATTTTTCAAATTCGTTGGACATATTTAATGAGAGAGCACTGTCTGCGGTAAGTAGCTGCACCAATCACTCCAGCTGCCTGGATAAAGTTTTGCATCAATACCACAAAGGTGCAGGGAAAAAATATTTACACAAGCTGTAACACCTGAGCCGCAATAAGCCACAAGATTTTCAGTGGAAGGCAAGTTACTCCATTGTGCTTTTTGTAAATCAATGGGCTTAACAAAACCTTTATCGTCGCTCACATCCTGCCAGAAAAAATTTATTGCTTTGGGAATATGACCGGCTATGGGATCTATAGGTTCTTCTAAACCTTGAAAGCGACGAGATTCGCGCGAATCAATCAAGACGAGCGCACTATTGTTTAAAATGGTATTTCTATCTACGGTTTGGTTTGCCTGCAAATCCATTTTGAAATTGCCTTGCTTTGTCGCTGGCTCACGTCTATCTATCGCGCCTTTGTGTGCAACCCAAGCATTAAACCCGCCATTGAGAATGCGTACATCCGCGTGTCCCATATACTTTAGTAACCACCAAGCGCGGGCTGCATAAGCCATGCGTGAATCATCGTAAACAACAACTGTAGTGTGTTGATTAATACCAAAGCTGCGCCATTTATCTTGCAAGTGCTCAAGATTGGGAAGCGGGTGGCGGCCGCCGTGTAATTGCACTGCAGACGATAAGTCGCGCTCTAGGTCGGTGTAAAACGCACCGGGAATGTGACCTTGGCGGTAAAGAGTAAGACCTTGGGTCTTATCCATTAAATTGAAACGACAATCCAAAACAACAATTGCCTTACCTAGTTGCGCTTGAAGTTCACTGGCAGATATTAACGAAGGATGCATAGATCGATGAGTTGTTGGTTGAATAATGTGCCGATGTTGGCACTATTCTCCCTCTGTGTGAAGAGAGAAGCTAAGAATTTGAGCAGTTTTTATAGTTTTAGTTCAGATTACTCGCCTTTAGTCCATACCTCAGGTTCTTTTCCTTCAAGTTGATAGGCGAATGCAATTATGTAGGCGACGGCCAAATAAAGTGTTTCTGGAATTTCATCGCCTAGTTCCAGCTGTACCAACAATTCGACCAATGCACTGTTGTCACACAGGGGCACGCCATGCTGTTCGGCAATGGCAATAATATTGTCCGCCACCGCACCAGTACCCTTTGCGGTAACCGTGGGCGTATTTTTGCCATCGTAAAAAAGGGCGACGGCTTTTTGGATTTTATTATCGGCAGTCATAGTCAGGTTGAGATATCAATTAAGGAATAGCTGAGCGCCATTGGTTTTTGGGGTGGCATTCCACGCATACATTGAAGATATTTTACGTTGATCCCTTCGCCTTCTAATTGTTTACGCAAGCCCTCAATATGTTCGCGCACCTCGGTAAATGTTTTTTCGCGCTCAGCCCAGAGCGTTGCGCTGACTTGTGTGTTGATGATGGCTAACTGTGCGCAAAATTCTCCTAATGTAGGTAAATCAAAACGTAGTGTCACCGACCATTGTTTTATTTTGTTACTGCTTTTTTCTGATTCCGTTTCTTTTTTCTCGTCAACCCACTCGCGATCTATTCGCACGTGCACATGTTGTACATCGTTATGATGCTTGACTGGAATATCCAATTGCCATGAAGCATTGGGTGTGCTCGAGTCTTTTGTGTCGAGTTCATGGTTAAGGCTGTGCAATTGTTGCAGCTGGATTTTTGCCAAACTATGTAGGCTATGTTGCTGTAATAAAACTAATAGCTGTGTACGAAGTTCTTTGTTTGATAATTCCTTGGCCGGCTTGTGCATTAACTCTTGAATAAGTATGCCCAAGGCTTGAGCGATATCATTTTTATTATTTACGCTAAGTGGTGTGCTCAACGATTGGCTGACTAAAGTAGGGCTCCCCAAGTTTTGAAATAGGCGTAAAGTTTGCTCGCTGGAAATGGGTTTACTGATGCCACTCAATTCTTGCGTGACACGATTCAATAAGGTTAATAGAGAGCCTTTTAAATCTTGCGAATAAGTTTGGTTTAATTTATTGCCTGTGTTTTGAGTTTCGGTGTTCGGTTTGGCTATTAAATGATTAAGTTTGTTCTCAAAAAACACGCCGGAATTTTTCAACGTTTGCGCGAGCACTTTGGGTTGGGCTATTTGCTCGGGGGAGCGAATTTTCTCTGCCAGGCTTTTAAGTGCTTGTTCAAGGCTCGGTGAAAATAGCAGTGATCTGCTTGGTGCAGGGAGTTTTTGTAATTCATCTATGGCAGCGAATAGAGTGTTAGGCGTATCTCTGTGAGGCAAAATATTACGCAGCTGCTCGCTCACCAAATTTTTAACGGCAAGAGTTTCGGGGTTGCTGTGTTTATCGCTTTGATTGGTTGTTTTTAAAGATAAATCATTTGTGCTGTAAAGATTTATTTTATTTTGTTGCAAGGTTTTTGTGCTGGTGGCTGCGGTAAGAACTTCATCATTCACTGCCAGGCTTGCGGGGACTATCGTTTTGCTAGCTGCCGTTTCAGACACCGATGTGCTCTGATTGCTCGAAGTGTTTGTTGCTACAAAAGCATTTTTTGTTAAATCAAGCGGGCCAGTGACTGTTGCTTTATTTTCTGGTGCTATTGTATTTGTTAACTCTGCAATAGTTGTTTTTACTAGTTCATTAACCGCGAGTGCGCTTTTAGTGTTGAGTAACTGTTGCGCACCAAGGGGCGTGGCGGCAGAGGTTGCGGCTGTGGCCAATGTTTTGCTCGACGTTAATTCAATTGAAGCAGATTCTGGTAAATCCAACAAAACTAATTTTTGCGGGCTTTGCAATTGAATGGGGATGTTTTGTCCTGCTGCAATAGGTCTATCGCTATAAGTTAAGAGTGGGCGATTATTGACAACCAGATTGATCCATTTTAATTCGGGCGATTGGATAAGATTTTGCTGTTGCATCAAGCGTGCAATTTCATTTTTAACCGCAGGTGTTAATTTCCCAACAGTTTGTTGGCTGAGTTGTGTCAGCGCTGCAGTGGTTTGCTTTAGTAATTCGTCCCGTTCAGCTGGAGTAACTGGTGCTGTGGAAGTTACGGTAGCAATCACCGGTTTTCCCAAAACCAAATTCAAAACCCGACTCAGTACTGCAAGCTGCTCGGTGTTTTTTTGCTCCAAACCCTTGATCAGGTTTTGGGGGATGTTGGTAATATCCATGCTCGGTTTTTATCCGGTTGGGAGGGCGAAAAGGTTTCTGGCTACATCTTTAGCAGATCTTTGACTTTAGTCATTAATAAGGCGTGAAAGACGAAGATGCTGCGGCTATAATCGCCCAACAAAAAAGTCCATGGGCGATTAGCCCTAAGGCAACTACTCGTAAGACAATTAAAAGATGCTTTGATTATAGCGACCTCTGGATATAAATCCTGAACTCTTCTCTTGAGCCGCTGAAAATAACACTGGTTTCCTAATATTCGGTTGGATTATCCCTTTGACTGCGACCCATCTTCTTGAACTGCGCAATTTGGCGTGTGAGCGCGACGAACGTTTTTTGTTCGCGCAGCTCAATGCTGGTTTTTATGCAGGCCAAGTCGTGCAAATCCTTGGCCCGAATGGTAGCGGTAAAACAACGCTGTTGCGGATATTGGCGGGCGTATCCCAGGATTATCACGGTGATATTGAGTGGCAAGGGCAGGCGATCAGCAAAGTACGTTGGGAATTTGCGAGCGAATTGCTGTATCTCGGCCACTTGCCGGGTATCAAAAAGTCCCTCACACCGCTGGAAAACTTGCGCTGGTACGCCTCCGGCCAAGGGGCAGTTACCGATGAAATGCTTAGTGCTGCCTTAGCCCAAGTAAAGCTGGCAGGCTACGAAGATACACCATGCTACCGTTTATCTGCCGGCCAACTTCGCCGTGTAGCTCTGGCGCGATTAGAGTTTAGCCGCGCCAAAGTATGGGTTTTGGACGAGCCCTTTACTGCCTTGGATAAGTCGGGAATCGCCCAGCTGGAATCTCGTTTGACTGCCCACGCACAGGCGGGTGGTTTGGTGTTAGTCACCTCTCATCAGGATATCAATGTCCCCAATCTACAATTGTTGGATCTGCAGGACTTCTCAGCGCATGACCAATTGATTCAGGAGGATGCCGCTTATGGCTGAGCCTTCCTCCCTGTTTCTGGCAACCCTGAAGCGCGATCTCACCTTGGCCTTTCGCAACAAGGGCGACATGATCAACCCGCTGGTATTTTTCCTAATCGCCATCACTATGATTCCTTTGGCTCTAGGGCCAGAAAAGGCGACTTTGATGCGTATTGCACCAGGGATTATCTGGGTAATGGCGCTTTTGGCGACACTTTTATCGCTCGATAACCTTTTTCGTAATGATTTTGATGACGGCTCCCTCGAACAACTCTTGATTTCCCCTTATCCTCTGTCGCTGACCGTGGTGGCTAAAGCCTGTGTCCATTGGTTGGCGACTGGCGTACCCTTAACCCTGATGGCACCGCTTTTAGGTGTCATGTTGTCATTACCTACAGAGGCATTTGGTGCCTTAATTTGGTCTTTGGCGCTGGGTACCGCCGCTATGAGCCTTATAGGTTCGGTTGGTGCAGCTTTAACAGTTGGTTTACGCAAGGGCGGGGTGCTTATCTCGCTAATCGTTATGCCGCTTTATATCCCTATTTTAATTTTTGGTGCCAGTGCGGTACAAACTGCAGCGCTGGGCGAGGCGTATACTATGCAACTCGCTGTGCTGGGCGCAGGTTTGGCCATTGCTCTGGTCTTGGCTCCACTCGCAGCTGCGGGTGCTTTGCGAGTAAGTGTGAACGGCTAGGGGTTGTTATGAATTGGCAATGGTTTCATCGTTTAGGTTCGCCGCGCTGGTTTTATGAGAAAACCAATGCGTGGTTGCCGTGGCTTATGGTTTCCGCCTGGGGTTTGCTTTTGGTTGGCGGCATTTGGGGTTTGGCTTTTGCGCCTGAAGATGCCAAACAGCACAATAGCTTTCGTATTTTGTATATCCATGCACCGGTCGCTTACATCTCCATGAGTTGTTATTACATCATGGCAATTTCTGGTGCTGTAGGTTTGATCTGGAAAATGAAATTGCCATTTATGGTGATGAAAGCTTGCGCACCCATAGGTTTGGGTTTGACGGTTGTGGTGTTGGCAACCGGTTCTATTTGGGGCAAGCCGACTTGGGGCACCTGGTGGGAGTGGGATGCACGCTTAACGTCTTATTTGATTTTAAGTTTTTTATATCTTGGTGCTATTGCTTTACAGCAGGCGTTTCAAAATCGTGATACTGCAGATAAAGCCAGTGCGATATTGGCTTTGGTGGGCACAGTAAATATTCCTATCATTTATAAATCGGTAGATTGGTGGTACACCCTGCATCAACCAGCCACTTTAAAAATTGTCGGTAAATCTACGATTGCACTCTCTATGCTTTATCCCTTGTTTATTATGATTGTCGCCTTCTATTTATTTTTTACCTTGGTGTTAATTTTACATACGCGTACTGAAATTTTGCGCCGCGAAAGCCGCACCCAGTGGGTGAAAGATTTGGTCATGGGCAATAAAAGTAGTGAGGGAGCACATTAATGAAATTTCAATTTGATTCGCTCGCCGCATTTGCTCATATGAATGGCCACGGAATGTTTGTGTGGACCGCTTATGCAATTGTTTACGGAATTTTAATTTACTTGACGGTTAGCCCACTGATTCAAAAGAAGATATTTTTAAAGCAGCAAAAGAAATGGCAGGCTTTACAGAAAGACTCCAAATAACAAAAAGATTCCAAATGGTTTTGATGGATGGAATCTCCAGCACACAGCGCTGATCCCCTCAGGAAATGTTTGACACTTTTAGACAGAAGTTATTTATGCATCCAGTTCGAAAACAACGCTTGATCCTAGTGATTGCTGGTGTGTTATTTAGCAGCATTGCGATTGGTTTAATTGTTTATGCCATGCGCGAGAACATTAACCTTTTTTATCCTCCCAGTAAAATTGTTAAAGGCGAAGCACCACATAATCGCACCATTCGCGGTGGTGGCTGTGTTAAGCCGGGCAGCGTGGTGCGCGCAACAGATTCCCTAGATATTAAATTTATCCTCACTGATGGCACGGGCGACGTGCCAGTTAAATTCTCAGGCATATTGCCGGATTTATTTGCCGAAGGCGAAGCAGCAGTGGTCAATGGAAAAATTGATGATCAAGGTGTGTTTAATGCTGAGCAAGTGTTGGCTAAGCACGATGAAACCTATACGCCGCCTGAAGTTGCAAGCATGAATAAAAGCGATGATCAGAAAAAAGAAGGCGACCATAAAAATGATCAAGCTGTATGTAAGGGGATGAATTATGGGGGCTGATGTTGTAGCTACTAATTTAATGATTCCCGAGTTGGGGCATTTTGCACTGGTGCTGGCGCTTTGTATTAGCATTGCGCTTTTTATATTGCCGATGGTCGGTGCGCATTACGGCAATAAGTTGTTGATGCACACCGGGCGCTCGTTTGCGGCGGGCTTTTTTATTTTTGTCGCTATCGCATTTTATTGCTTGGGTTACTCGTTTGCACACGATGACTTTTCAGTCAAGTATGTGGCGAATAATTCCAACAGTTTGTTGCCTTACTACTACAAACTCTGTGCAGTCTGGGGTGGCCATGAAGGATCGCTATTGTTGTGGATATTAATGCTGTCGGGTTGGACGTTTGCTGTTTCAATTTTCAGTAAGTCGTTACCGCTCGATATGCAAGCGCGAGTCTTATCAATACTGGGTTTTGTGGCAGTTGGGTTTCTCTTGTTTATGCTGCTTACATCAAATCCGTTTGAGCGAATTTTACCTATACCTCCGCAAGATGGTGGTGATTTAAATCCACTGCTGCAGGATCCTGGTTTTGTTATTCATCCACCCGTGCTCTATATGGGTTATGTTGGTTTCAGTGTTGTGTTTGCTTTTGCGATTGCTGCATTGATCACTGGTCGTTTGGATAGTGCATGGGCACGTTGGTCGCGCCCTTGGGCAACAATGGCGTGGGGATTTTTGTCGGTAGGAATAGCGCTGGGTAGTTGGTGGGCCTATTACGAATTAGGTTGGGGTGGCTGGTGGTTTTGGGACCCTGTAGAAAATGCATCCTTTATGCCATGGCTGGTTGGAACCGCATTGATTCATTCACTTGCTGTTACCGAAAAACGCAGCCTCTTTAAGAGCTGGACAATTCTGTTGGCAATTTTCACTTTCTCATTAAGTTTGCTGGGAACATTTTTGGTTCGTTCTGGCGTACTTACTTCAGTTCATGCATTTGCTAACGATCCTGAGCGCGGGCTTTTCGTTTTGGCATTTCTCGGTGTGATTGTCGGTGGATCGCTTGTGCTTTATGCGTTCCGCGCACCTGTCGTAAAAAGCGAAATAGGATTCAATTGGTTTTCCCGCGAAACCTTACTTATGGGTAACAATATTATTTTGTCTGTCGCCATGCTTACGGTGTTGATTGGTACGCTTTACCCGCTAATTGCCGATGCTTTGCACTGGGGGAAAATTTCTGTAGGTCCACCTTATTTTAATTATTTCTTTTTGCCCTTGATGGGCTTGCTGTGTTTAATCATGGCGCTTGGCCCGGTTGCAAATTGGAAGCGAACTGGATTGCAGCAAATTCTAAAGTTGTTGTGGAAGCCTTGGGTAATCAGTTTGGCTTTTGCTGCAATCTTCCCGTGGTTGTATCGCGATGAATATAAAATTTCTGCTGCCGTAGCGGTGTTTATTGCGAGCTGGATAACAACAGCACTGGTGGCTGATTTTGTTTATCGTTTACGCAATTCAGAATCATTTATTGCAGGCCTTAAAAAATTCAGCCTTAGCTACTACGCCATGATTATTGCGCATCTAGGCATAGCAGTAACATTAATTGGTGTTTGTCTAACTAGTATTTACACCGTGGAACGCGATTTACGAATGGAAGAGCATCAAGCCGTCAATGTACTGGGCTACGAATTTACCTTGCAGTCGCTCCAAAAAGTAAAAGGGCCAAATTACACGGCAGATGAAGCTTTCATCACTGTCGCTTATAAAAGCCAATCTCTAGATGATATGCGCCCCCAAAAGCGTCGTTACACTGCACGCGGCAATGTGATGACTGAAGTAGCCTTGGATGCGGGATTATTTCGCGATGTTTATGTGGCTATGGGCGAACCAGTGAGCGAAAACGCATGGGCGATGCGTGTTCACATAAAGCCATTTGTGCGTTGGATTTGGCTGGGCGCACTTATGATGGCCTTTGGTGCAATTTTGGCAGTTGCTGATAAGCGCTACCGCAAAAAAGTACAGGCCGTGGATCTTGTTGCCTCGTCGGCAAATACAAATAGTGTAGGGCTTGTCGTTAATGAATAAACAGCGGTTATTTTTATTTATTCCGCTGGCCATTTTTGCTGTGCTAGTGGTGTTGTTTTGGCGTGGCCTTTCTCTAGACCCAAATGAAATGCCGTCAGCATTACTTAATAAACCTGTCCCTAAGTTTTCGCTGCCGCGCTTACTTGTTGCTCAAGAACTGCGTGATGAGAAATTATTGCAGGGGCAGGTGGCCCTATTAAATGTGTGGGCGACTTGGTGCGTTACTTGTCGGGAAGAGCATGCGTTTTTGAACCAATTACAAAAGCAAGGCGCACATATTATTGGCATTGATTACAAGGACAACACCGCTGACGCCCAGCGTTGGATTGCCGAGCTGGGTAATCCCTATGACGATATAATCGTTGATGAAGAGGGGCGCTTAGGTTTGGATCTAGGTGTGTTCGGTGCGCCAGAAACTTATGTGGTTGATAAGCAAGGAGTGATTCGCTACAAACACATTGGTGATTTAAATCAAAAAGTGTGGGATGAAACTATCCAGCCCATTGTCAAAGCGCTTAACCATTAAGTTTTGCTTGATCTGCATCAACACCTAAAAAGCCTGCCTTTATAGACTGAAAGCCTGAGGTCTTCTCGGTCTATAAATTGGAGGTAGGTATGTATTTAGATACTGTTGTGGTTTCGGGTTTGGTGATTGTGGCGTTGGTGTGTGTAATGGCGACTTATATTGGCATATTTGCCTATAAGCACATCAAGCAAGATATTGCTGAGTCAGAGAAAAGCGACTTGCGAAAGTAATAGGCATAAAAAAAGCTCCTTGTAGGAGCTTTTTAAAACGAATTCAGTAGGTAAGTGGCGGACCGGACGGGGCTCGAACCCGCGACCTCCGGCGTGACAGGCCGGCATTCTAACCGGCTGAACTACCGGTCCGCAAAACAAAAAACCTTCGGTTAAGAACACATTTACTTTTTGGGTAAGTGTGGTGGGCGGTACAAGACTCGAACTTGTGACCCATGCCTTGTAAGGGCATTGCTCTACCAACTGAGCTAACCGCCCGATCAGGTGACGCGCATTCTAATGATCTGTGTGATTAGGTCAACCACTTTTTTAAAAAAAATTATCTTTTTTTAAATTTAATGATTTTTTGATTAAATAACAAACGCTTGCGCCGTTTTTTCGCACACTTGCATTAACCCATCTATCCGTATGGCATAGTCTTGGTATACTTCGCCGGTCACTTTATCAGGGCGTTGCCATGACTTCTTTAATTAAAACTTTGTTGTTATCAATTACCTTATTCGCAAGTGCGAATCTATTTGCTGCAATTGAAGCACATGAGTTCAATAATGAATCTGATCGTCAACGCTATCAAAGTTTTATTGAAGAGATGCGTTGCCCTAAATGCCAGAACCAAAATCTCGCCGGTAGCGATTCACCCATTTCCGCGGATCTTCGTCGCGAAATCTACGAAATGATTAAGCTCGGTAAATCCGATAAAGAAATTGTGGATTTTATGGTCGAGCGTTACGGTGATTTTATTTTGTACCGTCCGCGTATAACTCCGGCAACCTACGTGCTGTGGGGCGCACCTTTAGCACTCTTATTAATTGGTGGTTTTGTGTTGGTCATGATGTTACGTCGCCGCCGCAGTTCGCTTGTACCACAAGAGCAGGCGCTAAATGCTGACGAGCAAAAACGATTAGACGCTTTGCTGAATATGGATGGCAATTCGTCAACGAAAAAAACTGATGATGGCGAGGAGCCGCGTTCATGATGACTCTATGGCTTCCGTTAATTGGCTTGCTTTTGGTGGCGGTTGGTTTTGTTGCTTGGCCACTTTGGCGCTATAAAAATGCAGGCAGCACTGCATTAATAAATCACCATGAGTTGGAGGAGCGTCTTGTCGAAAACGTACGTATTTTTCGTGAGCATCTTTCAGAGTTAGAGAATAATTTTTCAGCGCAAGCTATAAGTGCACAAGAGTTTTCTCAACTCAAAGTGGAACTCGAGCGCAATCTGCTTGCTGATGAGCAAAGCCTTCGCGAGCAGCACGCACCTTCATCTCAGCGTCTTGGTGTAAAAGTTTCGTTGCTGTTGTGTGCGGTAATTTTTCTGGGCGGTGTATTATTTTTTAATCAACGCAGCGGTTTGGTGGATGTGCATATCCAAAAATTGCAACAAGAAAAGCTGCAATCTGATTATCAAGATATGGTGCAAAACCGCGATCCAAATCCTGCTCGTGCGCAAGAACTTGTTGCAGAATATGAAGCCCGTTTAAAACAAAAGCCGGACAATATTCAATATTGGTTTTTGTTAGCACGTGCCCAAATGGAGCTTGGAAATTTTGCTGAAGGTGCCAAAGCCTATCAACGTGTATTGAGCCTTGATCCGCAATCGTCGATGATCATGGCTGAGTTGGCGCAAGCCATGTTTCTAGCAGATGGCAATAAAGTTACTCCGCCTGTTGCCGATTTAGCCAAGAGCGCTTTGACGCTTGATCCAAAAAATACTATGGCGCTAGGTTTGTTGGGGATAAACGCTTTCGCTCAAAAAGATTTTCGTAATGCGATTCGTTATTGGCAAAAATCTGTTGATTTGGTGGGTGCTGATTCCCAAGGTGGCCGTGCCTTGCTTTCGGGGATCGAAAAGGCCAAGCAATCGTTTATTGCCGAGGGCGGTAAGCCAGAGGATTTGGTGGTTAAGTCGCCCTACGCAGTAAAGCTGGTTGTCAGCTTGGGATCGAAGGTTAAGGCAAAATCGGATCAAATTGTGTTTGTTTATGCTCGCGCCTGGCAAGGTTCACCTATGCCTTTGGCAATTGCTCGCATCAAAGTTGGCGATTTACCTGCGAGTGTTCAACTGGATGAAACCATGGCTATGTCGCCCGCATCAAGTCTGGCTACGGCAACCGATATTGAGGTCGTTGCCCGTATTTCTCCGTCGGGCTCGGCCAAGGCTGAAATAGGTGATTGGTTGGCTAAAAAAGGGCCAATTTCCATGAGTTCTATTCCCAGCGATGTTCAGTTGGAAATCAACGAACAGCTTACTGCTGAATCCATAAAGCCCTAAGTTGCTTCTTGTTTGCTGATTTATTGCTCAACCCAAAATAGGGTTGAGCAGAATTTACACAGGTTGACGCTGTTTCCGCTTTTTCCCGCCCAAATTGGGCGCAAATGCCTTTCTTAAGCCGCCCGCAAGCGTGTAGAATCGAGCCTTTTATAAGGTTAGCGATTCGCTCTGGTTTCCATCTAAACAATAATGAAATCAAGCGCCTAGCTGTCGCGGCTCCTTAACGAAAGTACATAACGAATTTCACGAGTGACACGGAACTATGCGGCTAAAGTGCATCAAGCTGGCAGGCTTTAAATCGTTTGTTGACCCTACCACGGTTAACTTCCCCAGCAATTTGTGTGCTGTTGTAGGCCCCAATGGTTGCGGTAAATCTAATATCATCGACGCTGTGCGCTGGGTAATGGGCGAGTCTTCCGCCAAAAACCTGCGCGGCGAGAACATGACCGATGTTATTTTTAATGGTTCCAGTGGCCGCAAGCCAGTCGGTCAAGCCTCTATCGAACTCGTATTTGATAACAGTGACGGCACTTTGTTGGGCGAATATGCCGCCTTCACCGAAATCTCCATCAAGCGCAAAGTAACGCGCGATGCGCAAAACCATTACTACCTTAACGGTACAAAATGTCGTCGTCGTGACATTACCGATATTTTTCTCGGCACGGGTTTAGGTCCTCGCAGCTATGCGATTATCGAACAGGGCATGATTTCCCGTTTGATTG
>JAGKXD010000103.1 GCA_021151525.1 Cellvibrionaceae bacterium
AAAGTGCAGTTGGTATTGGCACACTAAAAACTGGACAATAGGTAGATTGCAGCTAGCGTGCCAGCTTTTAATAAGGAGGGATTGGATGGGGTGGCATGATTATATTTGTTTGATTTTTATAGATATTTTTTACTGTGTTACGGCTAGGTGTTGAAATATATAACTCTAAAAAGTCTGCTTCTCTTTGAACATCTGTTACAAGCGCAGCAGTTGGTTTTGGAGTTGGATCACTTTTTGGCGTGGGAGTGAATTGCTAATCCACCGTTTTCATAGGTTTGGTGTTGTTGAAAACAAAACACTTCTGTTGAATTGGTAATAGTTTTGCTTTTCCGATGATTGTTTAAAAGTATTTAGTTGGCGTTATAGATAAACTTAAAGTGTTTGTTCTTGGGCATAGATCTGTCTGATTGTGCGCATGAGATATCTTTTTTCTGTTAATAATTAGGCATCAATAATTTTAATATTTAGGCAATAACGCTGTTTTATTTGAATTATCTAAAATTTTTTAAATGCTGTTTTTAAAGTGTTTATTGGAATTTTTAAATAAAAATCATGAGTGCTATTTTTTATCTGGCATAGACTTTGCGAAAGCTCCTGAGTGAAAAAACAAAATACCCAGGAGTAAGTTTAATGAGTTATCTAAATCGTAGTGTACAGAAAGAAACATCTGTTGTTGATGTTAAAAAATCTTCATTTACTCGTTCACCCTTGGCGAGTGTAATTTTAAGTATCGTCGTTTTTGGCGCAAATGGTGTTTATGCTGCAGATGCAACTGATGTAAAAGCTGGATCAAAAGTCGAAGTAAAACAATCTGAAAATTCTTCCGCAAATGATAAAGGCGATTCAAAGGATTCTAAAAAAGCCGACAAAGACAAACCCGTGGTGTTGAGCACAATTACTGTTCGCAGCCGTAACCGTGTTGAGAAGTTACAAGATGTTCCTTTGGCAGTTTCTGTTGTTTCAGGACAAGAATTAGCGCGTTTGGATGCAACGGACATTAGTGCGGTAACCCAACGTTTGGCGAATATTAGTTGGAACCTTGGCAATCAGCGAACCAGTAGCCTTTCTATTCGCGGAATTGGTAAACAAGGTCAAACAGAGGCGCAAGATCCACCAGTAGGGCTTATTGTTGACGGCGTTAATTATGCTTATAACGCTTTGGCATCGAGCTTTGATTTCACCGATATTGATACTATTGAAGTAGCGCGTGGCCCTCAGGGAACTCTATTAGGAAAGAATTCAAGTATTGGCGTTATTACGGTCACCACTAAACGCCCATCGTTTAAACCAGATGCATCCTATTCTGTAGGCTTTGGTGAACACGGTACCGTAGAGGGACGTGTCGCAGGCGGTGGTGCAGTCATTGATGATTTGCTGGCATGGCGTGGCAACTTGAGTGTTACAAAGGGTCAGGGTGATATCGTCAACAGCTACAACGTTGATCAAACTTATACAAATAAAGATCGTGTATCTGGACGCGTACAATTTTTGTTAACACCAAACGATGACTTCAGTGCACGTTTAGAAGCAGATTCACAACCGCGTGGTAGCGAAACAACCAACAGCCGTACTATCAATACGCAAATTCCAGCAACCTATGCAGATGGTGTTGCAAATAATTTAGCAACTGCATCCGTGACCCGTTTAAGTCGTCGTTGGTTTACACAAGATGCAAATTATTCTTACGCGGGTAACTTTTTGAATGGTGGTGCTGATGGAAAATCCGTAGACAATGACACTCAGCGCGGATTGGTTACCGGTAGCAATGGTGCGACTCTCGATTTGAACTGGAATATTGGTACGTATAAATTAACGTCGATTACGGCCTACAAAGATTATCACTTTAATGCTGTAAACGATGAAGGCACCCCATTTGATGTGCACCGCAACTCCGGTGGTTTCTTTAACGACTATAAACAAACCACTGAAGAACTTCGTTTGTCATCTGCTGTGGGAGGATTTGTTGATTACCAAACCGGTTTATTTTTTATTGATGCGTCTAATAATTCAACCTATCAAAAAGTGTGGGGCAATGATGCAGGTGCTTGGTATGCCAGTGCTGCGCAATACACAACGCTAGACGCAGATGGTAATGGGCGTTACTTGCTGCAAAATTCATTAGCTGGTTTGGACATGGCTTGGAATAGCCCAGCAGGTTTGCAGTTAATTCATAACCGCAGTGAAGCAGTCTTTGGACAAGCTAACTGGCATTTCACGGATAAACTAACCTTAACGACCGGTTTACGCATTACGCATGAAGACCGTGAAAATACAGCTTCAACTTTTATTAGAGGTAATGGAAACGCGCCAGAGCTAAACCCTGTGGCTGTAAACAATGTTCAACTTGGTGGATTTGATTCAAATTCATCAACAGGGGTGCTAACAGCGAATAACTCGGCCGCACAATTAGCACTTGCAGATGCGACCGCGCTTAAATATTTTAACGTGCCATCATACGCAAATTTGACAGCTGCACAAAAGAAGCAAATTGCTGCTGCAAAAGCAATTCGCCAAGGTCAAATTGGCGTTATTTTCCCACAAACAGAACTTGAGCCTTTCAAAGCAAATCAACCTTCTTATGTATTTAGCCCCACTTACAAATTTAATGAAAACGTAACGGGGTATACCGCTCTACAACACGGTGAAAAGGCTGGTGTATCTCAAGCTGTAAATGGTGCGTCACGTTTGGTGGATGCAGAAAAAACGGATTCAGTCGAGTTGGGTATCAAAACCTCTTTGCTGCATAACACGCTTGTATTTAATGCGGCCTTGTATCGTATGGATATATCAAATTATCAACAGACAAGTAGCGTTGTTGATGATTACACCACTGCCGTCAAAAATGACAAAACAATTTACTATACCAACGCAACAGCAAACATTCCCAAAGTTCGCTCTCAAGGTTTAGAAATCGATAGCATCTACTCTGGAATAGAACATTTGACTGTTCGTTTTGCTGGGGCTTATACGGATGCTTACTATGTTAGCTTCCCCAACTCACCACAGCCTGTGGAAAACGGCGATCTCGCCGCTACACAACCTTACCGCGATTTGAGTGGGCAGCAGTTACCGGGCGCAGCAAAAATTACTTACAACATAGGTACGGATTATCACACGCCAATTTGGGGTAATAATGAATTTCATACTGATCTAAATATACTTTATACCGGTAAATTCAATTCAGATAACACCTTGTCATCTTATGGATGGATTCCTGCAGCCTACAAAGTAGATTTCGGTGTGGGTATTGGTAATGCTAAGAAAACCTTCGATGTTAATTTGGTGATCAAAAATCTACTTAATGACGATACACCGCAATCTAGTACATGGAATACCTATTCGCCGGCTAATACCCGTTGGGTTGGAATAGTTTTCAGCGGAAGAATTTAATCTTTTGTGTGCACGAAAAAGCCCGATTTAGTCGGGCTTTTTTTATCAAAAAAATTAATAGAGTATTTCGTATGTCATTTCACGCAAAAATTTCTTTACTCACAATGGCAATAGGTTCGCTTGTTAGTGCAACTGTATTAGCCTCGCCGAGCATTTATCCTACAGGTGTGACACGGTACGATCCCACTAAAGCGTACAATTCTTACGTATTGTTTGCAGGACAAGACAAAAAAACACATTTAATTGATTTAAATGGCAATGAAGTTCATCAATGGCCTTACAACGGTTTTCCTTCGGTATTTATTGATCCGCAATTAGTTGGCGGAGAAAAAGGCCATGTGTTGCTGCAAATTGCGGGCGAAACGGGCGGTAGAGCTAGCACCAATGAAAGCCAGGCAATTGGTGAAGTAGATTGGAACAATAAAATTATTTGGCAGTGGGGCGGTGCTAAAGCGCAAGATGCCTACGCAAGTAGCGGTACCAGTACCGATGCCAGCGGTTACGGTACATCCATTCGCCAACATCACGATAAGGTGAGGTTGTATGGAAATGGGCTGCTTATGATCATTTCAATGAATATGGATTTAGCGAAGCATCATTGAAAATTATTCGTGAGTCTCTTACGCGTAATGATAAAACACTTCCATTCGATTATTTGCATTTCAATAATATGTCGGTCGTTGGACCTAATAAATGGTTTGATGCTGGCGATGCACGCTTTCATCCAGACAATATAGTCGTCGCATCGCGTGAAGCAAACTTCACCGCAATTATCGATAAACAATCCGGAAAGATAGTCTGGCAAATAGGACCTGATTACGAACCTTCCGCTGGTGCTAATAAACTGCCGCGCAAGGTTGATCAAATTAGCGGTCAACATGATGCTCATATCATTCCTAAGGGCCTACCCGGCGAGGGCAATTTGTTGGTGTTTGATAATCAAGGCGCAGCAGGTTACCCCAGTGCAAAATTAAATACCCAACCGGGGTCGCGCGTGTTGGAAATTGATCCCATCAAAAAAGAAATTGTGTGGCAATACACGGGTGTGAATTCAGGCGGCCCAAGTTACAGTTTCTACAGTTCTTATATTAGCAGTGCGCGCCGTTTGCCTAATGGCAATACGCTCATTGATGAAGGTATGACAGGACGTTTTTTCCAAATTACCAACACAGGTGAAATTGTTTGGGAATATGTAAGCCCTTATTTCAATACACCTAAAGCCGATGATCCACTCGCGACCAGTAGCAATACTGTATTTCGTGCACAACCTGTTCCTTACGAGTGGGTGCCCGCAGGTACACCGCGTTCAGAAAAGCCAGTTAAAGTTTTGGATATAAAACAATTTCATGTGCCTGCCAGTAAATAGAGTGTGAGAATTTTTAATGAGTGAATATAAAATCAATCGCCGCAGCGCATTAAAAGGCTTGTCATTATTGTCGCTGGGAGGGTTAACGGGAGTTTTTGCGGGTGCGAGTAGTTCTACATTTGCAGCCGGTAAAAAAAATCCGTGGGAAAAGCCCAATATTATTTTTATTTTGGCGGATGATTTAGGTTATGGCGATTTAAGTATTTACGGTCAAACTGATTTCCAAACGCCAAATCTCGATCAACTCGCACAGGACGGCTTGCGTTTTACGCAAGCCTATTCCAATTCTGCGGTTTGCTCAGCAACACGTTTCGGTTTAATTACGGGGCGCTATCAATATCGTTTGCGTGGTGGTTTGGAAGAGCCGCTTTCGGGTGCGACTGAGACTATAGGTTTGCCTCCATCACATCCAACCTTGCCATCGCTCTTGAAAAAAAATGGTTACAAGACTGCATTGTTTGGTAAGTGGCATTTAGGTGCATTGCCAAACTTTAGCCCGCTAAAAAGTGGTTACGATACATTTTTTGGAAATTTTGGTGGAGCTATAGATTATTTCACGCACAAAAATGGTACCGATGAAAAAGCCAAAGAAGATTTATACGAAAATGAAGTGCCCGTGCATAAAGTGGGTTACTACACAGATTTAATTACCGAGCATGCAACTGATTTTATTGCGCAGCACGACAATAAAAATCCGTTCTTTTTATCGCTTCATTTCACTGCACCTCACTGGCCGTGGGAGGGGCCGGCTGATGAAGAGGTGTCGAAATCTATTTCTAGCCTCGGCCATTACGAAGGTGGAAACCTTGCGACTTACGCCAAAATGGTGGGCTCGCTTGATGCTGCCGTAGGAAAAATCTTGGCCTCCTTGGCGAATAAAAATCTGGCGGAAAACACCATCGTTATTTTTACCAGCGACAATGGCGGTGAGCGCTTCTCGCGTACTTGGCCATTATCGGGTCAAAAATCTGAATTACTGGAAGGTGGCATTCGTGTTCCGGCGATTGTGCGTTGGCCTGCGCAAATAAAGCCAGCGCAGGTTTCGCAACAGGTTTCTATAAGCATGGATTGGTTGCCAACCTTGGTCGCTGCTGCTGGTGGCACGCCTGATAAAAATTTCAAACCCGACGGTGAAAATTTATTGCCCGTTATTTTAGGTTCAGAGCAACCCCATTCACGGTTATTGTTCTGGCGCTACAAAGCCAACGCGCAGCGAGCAGTTCGTTCCGGTGATTGGAAATATTTAAAAATTGCCGACAACGAATTTTTATTTAATCTCCGTGAGGATCAACGTGAGCGCGCCAACCTTTCCAGCAAATACCCTGAAGAGTTTAATCGTTTAAAGCAGCAGTGGGAAATCTGGAACGCAACTATGTTGCCTGTAACGCCTGATGTTCGCACTTACAAAATTGATGGAAAGTCACAGGCAGATCACTATAAAGCTTTGGCCGATGATTAATGTGAGAGGGTAAAAAATTGCCTGAGAAACACTTATCATGCCTGTAGCACAGAGCATGATAAGTGTTGGGAACATCGGTGTTATTGATAGGGTATGTGTGCCATTGAGCGCAGCTTATTTTTTAACATCTGGAGTGTTGCTTGTCTGTGGTTTTGGCTCAGGTTTTACAATTTTAGTAACAAATGTACCACCTTCTTTTTCATAATTTTCTGAACCTGCAGCGCCAACAACTTTAAAGCCTTTACTGCTTAACCAGTCACCTGCTTTAAATGCACGGTTTGCATGGTTAGATACGGTAATAATGCTGCGATCTTTTGGAATAAATGCAACATTCTTTTCCAAGTCTGCCAGTTGGATATTCAAAAATACTGGGAAGCTACCATAAGTAATCAATTCATCGGGGCGGCGTATATCGATAAATAGAACTTTATCTGGCTTGGCTAACCACTCATCTATTTGCGCTCTATGCAATTCAGGCGTTTTATATTTTACCTCTGCGGCCGCTGGTTTATTTGCATCCGTTTGTGCAAAGGAAAAAGGTGTTACAAAGGTTGCTAACAAAGCAAATGCAGTTAAAAATTTTTTCATTTTTTAATACCTATAAAATTAAATGTTAAATTTGATTGGTTACCCAATATGTTCAGGTAATTGTGTTTATAGCAACGAGCGTACCAAACACATAAGATCAATGGTGTTGAGTTACAATTGTCGGTATGGACGCATATCGTATCTATAAATAGTGTTTTATTGAGCAGATGCAATATCTGCAGACAATCTCAATAACACCGATTGCGACGAATGTTTAAAAGCACATAGAGTGTCTGCTGTTTAATAAGCAATTTAATAGCGGACATGATGAATATTGAACAGCTAAACAGCTGGTCGCACGCCATATAGATTTGTTTAAATTTTTTCTTGCGGCTTAAAGCCAATAAGCGCAGAGCCAAAAGACGCAAGCGCTTACTTCCATCTGAAAATGTCCAATTGAAATCTCAAAGGATACGAAATAATTATCGCCATTCAGCTCATTCGCTTATTAGAAGCCAGTTGCGAGGGCTCGCATGTTGTTAGTGGACTAATCATCCACCAGGCATTCCTTCATGCAAGCTCTAAGTAGGTTCACGGTGCATCACAGCTAGGCACCTCGCGGAATGTTATGAGAACTTTACTGAAACGCCACGGCCTACTAAAAAATCATTACGAGCTAGATGGCGACACTAGCGGTAATCATTCCTCCATAGGATTTGCTGATTCGTTAAGCCCTGACCCCTTTATCTGCCCTGATTGTTTCGCGATCAGTCATCTCGTTTTATCTCATGGCTTGCGGTCCATTAATAACACTATCAATAGATGTGAAAATTCGATGTGTTCACGGGATTCAGAAGCTTCATTTTGAGTGCTCATTGTGGGTCGGGGTCATTTTTGACTATCGAGCAAAGTGGCGCGCAGCCTAGCCGCTCGAGTGCCAGTATTCATAGGAACGGGCCAAGTTGGTTATTGGCTGGTTACTAGCTTGTTGGCTTCCTAGATTATTTTGGGACTAAGTTGTATTCACTACACAATGAGACTTTTGGAATGAAACACTATGTATTTCTGTTTTGGGTAACCTGCATGACGCACACTTTTTGTACGTCCGCATTTGCAGATACAAACGCGAAAGGGCAACTCTTATCCCAACATCAGCTTGCTGAATTTGCAAAAAATACCGACTTAAAATTTGGCGTAATTAGTAATTTCGATGAGACGGGCGATAAGCCAAAGCTTCGCTTTGCACTATCAAACCATTCGAATGTCGCGCTGCCTGCCGGTAAATCAAACTGGCATATCTACTTTCATGGCATGCGCAAATTTAATGTCGCCGATTCAGCGCCAGTGCGTATTAATCGTGTGGTAGGGGATGTAACAGAAATTGTGCCTTCCGATAAATTCCCCGGATTGGCTCCCGGCGCTACCTTGGAAGTTGTGGCGAATGTGAATTACTGGGTGGTTACTCAAAATGACTTTATGCCGCGCGCATTTATAGTGGCCGATGGTTTAACTCCAGAAGTGATCGCCAATACAGATACAGAGTTCTTCGATAATTTTGTAGAGCCTTTTACAACTCCACAGCAACAATTGCGTTTTGGCAAAGAGCAGCCTGATTTATTTTCCATAGCAACCGCTGCATCGCGCTTTAAAGATAATTTGTCAGCATCGCAAGCCAAAGTAGATGAGCAGGAAGTAGCCCAGCGCATTATTCCTACGCCCGTTTCCACCAGTGTGCAGTCGGGTAAAACAGTCGTAGATGCGAGTTGGAAAATACGTTTCGCAGGGCAGCTAACAGTAGAAGCAAGCTATTTTCAGCAGCAACTGGCTGCAATGGGGCTTCATCTTGAATACGCGCTTGATAACGAAATTCCTAATGAGAAAACGATTGTGCTGGGTATTGGCAAAGCATCAATGCCAGAGGGCTACGAGCTAAAAATAGACGTTCAAAAAATCACCATTAATGGTTTTGATAATGCTGGTGCGTTTTATGGCATACAAAGTTTATTAAATTTATTACCGCCTCAGTTTACGGGTCAGTTCGAATTACCGCGTTTAAGTGTTACTGATTACCCACGCTATAAATGGCGCGGTATGCACTACGATATGGCGCGCAACTTTCATGGCAAAGCCGTAACCCTGCGTTTAATTGAGCAAATGGCGCACTACAAATTAAATAAATTGCACCTTCATTTAGCGGATGACGAAGGTTGGCGACTTGAAATTCCCGGCCTGCCAGAGCTGACTGACATAGGTGCTAAGCGTTGCTTTGATCCAGCGGAACAGAAATGCTTAATGACGCAATTGGGCACCGGTGCTTTGCCATCGGGTTCCGGCAACGGCTTTTATTCGACGCAAGATTTTGTTGAGATTTTAAAATTTGCGGCAGCTCGCCATATAGATGTCATTCCTGAAATAGACATGCCCGGCCATGCACGTGCGGCAATCAAATCTATGCAGGCACGCTATAAAAAATTGATCGCCTTGAATAAGAAGGAGGCGGCTGAGCAATATTTACTGTCTGATCCAAATGATCACTCTGAATACATGACGGTGCAAAGTTATACGGATAACGCGCTTAACGTGTGTCTGCCATCGAGTTATGTTTTTGTTGATAAAGTGATTTACGAGTTGCAGCAAATGTATCGCAAAGCGGGTGTTAGTCTATCGACCTTCCATATGGGTGGTGATGAAGTAGGAAAGGGCGCTTGGCAAAAGTCACCAGCCTGTGATGCCTTGTTTGCCAAAGGGCAAACGGGGTTGGTGGGTGCTGCAGACCTCAAACCTTACTTCGTAGAGAAGGTTGCGACTATTACTCGCGCTCGAGGTTTGAGTTTAGCCGGTTGGGAGGATGGTTTGATGTATGACCCCGCAACTGTGTTTAATCGCAAGCGCTTTGTGAACGATGATGTGATTGCCATGGCTTGGGACAATATATGGGAAGCCGGTGTTGCCGATCGTGCCTATCGTTTGGCGAACGCTGATTACAAAGTTGTTCTTGTTCCTTCCTCTCACTTGTATTTTGATCATCTGCAAGAAGTGAATTCCGACGAGCGAGGCGCTTATTGGGCAACACGCTACAGCGATACCCGCAAAGTATTTGAGTTCATGCCCGATAATTACTACGCCAATGCGGATCGAACTGCAGAAGGAAGGGAAATTACCAATCTGGAAGCGCTTGTGGGCCGCGAGATGGTCAGGTTGAAGAAGCCTGAAAACATTCTCGGTATGCAAGGTGCCATTTGGACAGAATTTATTCGTACACCTGAACAGGTGGAGCAAATGATTTACCCACGCATAATTGCACTTGCTGAACGCGCTTGGCACAAAGCGAGTTGGGAGGCGGATAAACCATCGAAAGCGGTAAGTGAGCGTGATTGGGTCATCTTCTCCAACGTATTGGTTGAGCGCAGTTTGCCAAAGCTGGCATTGGCAGGCGTTGCATACTATTTACCCGCGCCAGGAGGAACTCTAGAGAATGGCAAGTTGGTGGCAAACACGGCGCTTCAGGGGTTGGCTGTGCAATACAGTGTGGATGGCGGAGCAACATGGGAGTTGTATAAGGGGCCGGTAAATATTCCAGCTAGTGCAAAAATTCAGCTTCGCTCCAAGTTGGGTAATAGTTACAGTAAGGTCACTTTAATGTAGTTTTTGTTGAGCCCCTACAGATAAAAATGCCCGGTACGCCGGGCTTTTTAATAGTGGCTACGAGGTTCGACTTTTATCTTTGCACTTTTTGTTGTTTAGAGTTTGTCTATTAAATTCAATGAGTTAGGTGTGGTTCGTTTTAGTCACCTATAGTGGTTCGGGTCATCTTAGGCCTTCGTCCTAAAGTGAGTCGATTGGGTTTTGGTGGTGTGTGAATCTGGCGTCGTACCGAGCTTCAAAAAAATATTTGGCCCGTACGTCTCCAAATTTTCGTTAGCTGTTAATAGTAAAACACACGCTCCCACGAGGAATTAAGAATGTTTAACAGAACCAAAATGTCGTTGGCTGTCTATGCCGCTATGGCCTCTGCTTTTATGTCAGGCCAAGTTCACGCAGCCGAACCTGTGGACGATCAATCAATGGATGAAATTGTTGTGACAGGGATAGCCGCAAGTTTGAATCGCAGTATTGATACCAAGCGTAAATCGCTGTTGGTATCGGACAGCATCGCTGCTGAAGATCTGGGTAAGTTTCCTGACAACAATATCGCAGACTCTTTACAGCGCGTACCCGGTGTAGCGATTGACCGCGCGGGCGGCGAAGGTCGCTTCGTTAGTATTCGCGGCTTGGGTTCAGATTTTACATCAGTACTTATTAACGGTCGCTCGGCGGCGAGTGAAAACGAAGACCGTGCCTTTAGCTTTGATACTTTGGCTTCTGAACTGATCAGAACCGTGGACGTTTTCAAAACCTCCAACCCGGGTTTAAAAGAAGGCGGCTTAGGCGGCACTGTGAATATTGTAACGGCGCGCCCCTTTAACTTTGATGGCCTGCATGTAGCTGGCAGCGTTAAAGGCGTTTACGAAAAAAATAGTGAAGATACAAGTCCGCAAGGCTCATTGATTGTGAGCAATACCTTCAATGATAAAAAGCTTGGCGTATTGGCGTCCTTAACTTATCAAAAAAGATCGAGCGCAAAATACACTGTTGATAACGAACACATCGTTGATACGGATTATGAAAGCTTCCTCAATTTTACCAATCCTTCGCAAGGCTGGGCTGGTGGTTACGCTTACTCAGGCGATGGCTTGGAAGAAAATACTTATCGTATTCAAAGTTTATACAGCGGCGTTACTTACGAAACACGTAAACGCGTTGGCGGCAATCTTGTTGTGCAATTACAGGCTGCCGATAATTTAGTATTGACTGCTGATGTTATTCATTCGAAATACGATACGTCCGACTCTGAATATTGGACGGGCTCCTACATGTGGGCACCGACTTTATCGTCCATCAATAAAGTGGATAGCCACAATTATTATTCTGTGATTAATCACGGTTACGATGCGGGTTACAACATCACTGGTTATGCGCACGCACTGACGACTACTGAGCGTCCCACAAGTTCGACCATTGGTGGATTAAATGCTGTGTGGAATATTACCGACAATTTGGAAATGACGGCTGACTTGTCTGCGTCTTCAGCATTGTTGGATAACCGCGGTTTAAACCACATGTATATCCTCGAGTTTTTGGATAGACCCGGTTACATCATGACGTCCACCAATGGAATTCCATCGCTGACTTATGCAGATCCTGCGGCAATTACACCTGTTATGGGTGGTAAAAATATGCAGGATTTACGCATGCGTATTAGCTCTGACGATGGCACCTATACGGACGCGCACAACAAAGAAGGCAAAGTAGATTTTGTATGGAATCCTACCGACACCATCGTGAATACTGTGAAATTTGGTGCGAATTATACGGTTGCAGAAAAAGCAACTGAGTTCTGGCAAACACCATCGCTTATTCGCCGTATGTATCACGGTTTAGCGACGGGAGAAGTAATTGATTACAACAGTATTGTTACTGGCGTGATTCATCCTGGAAATGTGTTTGGTGGTTTGAACGGTGATGTTTATAAAATTGATCCCGTTGCATATCGCAAGTGGGCAACAGATATAGCTAACGTAGATGCGCGCACTAAAGCGAATACGCCTGCTGGTATTGCATCGAAAGAAGCATTCCTTGCCAACCACAGTAGTTATGATGCCGTTAAATCTAACGATTCTTATAAAATTGAAGAAGATGTTAGTTCGTTTTATCTAGAAGCGATTAAAGAAACTGAATTGTACGATATGCCCTTAACAGTTTCTGGGGGTGTGCGTTATACATCAACAGACTTAACTTCATCAGGCACTACGCAAGTATTAACCGGTTTAGAGCGTGAGACAGCTGACCCAGGCAAACCACCATCACCTTGGCTTCTGCAAAACTTTGCAGATGCAGCAGGCACCGCAGTTGCTATAGATCACAGCTACGATAATTGGTTGCCATCGCTAAGTGGCAAGCTGTCGGTTACCGATGAATTTATTGTTCGCGCAGCAGCAAGCCAAACATTAACTCGCCCAACATTAAGTGCTTTGGCTCCGTATATTTCATACGGCACCACCACTGTGTCAACACGCACAGCGCGCGGTAATAATCCAGATCTATTACCTTTCGTATCCACCAACCTCGATTTATCGTTTGAGTACTATTACGGCGAATCGAATTTAGTGGCTTTAGCGCTGTACAAAAAAAATGTTAAAAACTTTATCGTGAGTAAAAGTTTGCCAGAGACATTTGAAAACATAAATGTTGAAGATCCAGCATGGAAAGTGTTCCAGGTTACACGCCCGCACAATGGCGAATCAGCCATGGTTAAAGGTGCAGAAATCAATTGGACACATGTTTTCCAAAATGGATATGGTCTATCGGCCAACTATACATTCGTTACCAGTGATGCGAATTTAAAATCGCTCGGTTCAACTGAAACCTTTGCAATGCCAGGCATCAGTGACACCGGAAACCTGACCGCATTTTATGATCACAATGGTCTTGAAGTGCGCGTTGCCTACAACTATCGCACAGCAAACCTCGGCAGAATATTTAACGGCCCAAGTAATGAGCCTGTTAACTACGATGCCTATGGCGCAGTCGATATCAGCACGAGTTATAAAATCAGTGACAACCTCTCGGTTTTCTTAGAAGGCAGTAACGTATTGAACGAAACAGTTCATAAATACGGCCGCTATAAAAACCAATTTATAGGTTTTGAAGATACAGGTGCGCTTTATACCTTCGGTATTCGCGCCAAACTTTAAAACCTGGTTGTAAAAACTTACCCCCCTGTTGCCCAACTTCAGTTGGGCTTTTTTGGGTGGCAGATTTTGATCCTGTAAAAATTCGCGAACATCATGCCCACAGGCGTGAATGGATTCTTACATCCTCAAAAAAGCAATTCGACAATTATTCAAACTGTTTTTTAACAAGGCGAGGTTTCAACATGAAAAATTTTAAAAAAGTTGTACCGTTCTTTTATTCAGTCATGCTGTTGCTTTCTCTAGTCGTCAGTCAAATAACCCAAGCTGCAAGCACCTATTCTGGAGGCGTTTGCACCACCATTAGTGGCACCTATGTTTCTCTCGGTCGAGGTCAAAGCGGCGCGCTGCTCGGCGATACCGCCCAAGAAAATTCCTTATTGAATTTCTCGCGCAATAATGGAATTAATTATTTAATCCTTTACGATTTAAATGATTTGGTGGCCAATTCAGCCCGCGCAACGCAAGTTGCATCGCTTATTAGTCGGGCGCGTACGCAATACGGCGTTCAGCAAGTTGGTGCAGCACTAGGTGATACAACAGGTGCAAATAATATTGTTGCTTACAACAATGCTCACACGGCCACTGAACGTATTGATGTTCTCAATTTGGAATCAGAATTTTGGAATCAAGCGGATCGTGCAACAGCATTAAATAATGTCATTAACATTTTAGACAGTTTCAAATCGCTCGCGGTTGCCAATAATATGGAAACCGAGTACTACATCGGTTGGCTGAATGATGCAACGGAGGGCGCGCGTATTGGCAATGCTGTGGATCGGGTTTTAATACATTTCTACAGAAAAGATGACACAGACATACTCAACTACGGCATAGAGCGTTTGCAATATTTGTCAGCGGCGAGCCGAAAAGTTCGCATAGCACCTATTTTTTCTAATGAAGGCCCAGCCAATACCGGTGATCCAACCAGCTACTTTATGGGGCCTTGGTTAGACACTCATCCTAATGACCAAGCATTTAAAACGTGGATTACTGCGTACAATGCACTCAATGCTTCCTGGAAATCTAATTTAGAAGTTATGGGTGGAACATGGTTTTTATATAATTATTTCCCTACCGTTTACGCGAATAAACCCAATCACATTACTACCAATCCTGTTAGTCAAAGTGCGTGTGTGGGTGACACTAAAACCTTTACGGTTGCCAGTTCAGCGACCAACAAAAACTATTGCTGGATGAAAGACGGCAAGTGTTTGTCCGATGGTGGAAATTTATCGGGAACCAAAACTGCTTCGCTGACAGTCTCCAATATTACGTCTGCAGATTTTGGTAGTTACTCTGCGCGAGTTATTAGTTACGACACTACAAATCCAACGAGTTTTACCACAAGTACTGCAACGCTTAGCCAAAGCGCAAGCTGCGGCACAACGACAAATCTCGCATTAAATAAAACCACTTCTGCTTCATCATTTGTGGCTGCAGGCTATGAGCCTTCTAAAGCAGTTGATGGCAATACAACTACAACGCGTTGGGCAAGTGCTTACTCGGGTGATCAATGGATTCAAGTTGACCTAGGTGCAAATTACAGCGTAAACCGTGTGAAATTAACCTGGGAAAATGCCTATGCAACGGCCTATCAAATTTTAATTTCAAATGATGGAAGTACTTGGACTAGTTTGCGTTCTGTAACGGGCAATACAGCGCTCGTTAACGATCAAACTGGGCTGTCAGGTACTGGGCGTTATGTTCGCATCAACGGGACGGGCAAGGCATTGCCAGCCTGGGGTTATTCTCTTTACGAACTTGAAGTTTATGGTTCAGTTGTTACTGCAACAAATCGCGCACTCAATAAAACAGTCACTGTATCGTCAGTGGAGACTGCAGGATTTGAAGGAAATAAAGCGGTAGATGGCAGCGGTACAACGCGCTGGGCGAGTGCATATTCAGATGCGCAATGGATTCAAGTTGATCTGGGCGCAAGCTACAGCATTAGCCGTGTAAAAATAAATTGGGAAGCTGCCTACGGAAAAAACTACACCATTCAAGGTTCGGCTGACGGTAGCAGTTGGACCACGTTGAAAACCATCACGAATAACACATCACTCACTAATGATCATACTGGTTTGTCTGGAACTTGGCGCTACATTCGTATGAATGGTACTGCGCGTGCAACCACTTATGGTTATTCAATTTACGAGTTGGAAGTTTATTAAAGAGCAACTCAATTTAGCGTTACAAGGACGTAACTTCAAAAATTATTTATCTATTAAGAGTGAATTTTATGCCTAGCGCGATTTTTCGTTTTGTCTTGTGCAATATTATCGTCTATTGCTTGGTGTCGTGTGGCGGCGGTACTGGGGCAACTAAGCCAGCATCATCTGCATCTGCAATATCTATATCTGCGAGTAGTAAGAGTATTGCAGCTAGCGCTTCTTCCTTAAGTAGTTCAGCATCATCAATTGCCCCAGCGGTACAAGTGAATGATGCTATCTACGGTCTTTACGTGTCATTAGGAATAGGGCGAGCAAATCCTTTGTTGGGAAATGCAACACAAGAAGCTGCTTTTTTAAAGTTTGTGCGCGACAACGGATTTAATTATTTAATTTTCTATGATCTTGAAGGCTTAAATTCAGCTTCGCGTGAGGCTGGGCAATTGGCATCCTTAATTCAACGCGCTAAGTCTCAGTTTGGCGTTCAACAAATAGGTGCTGCCTTGGGTTCTGCAAATGAGGCCGATACGGTTGTTACTTACAATAATGCTCATGAAAATATCTCGCGCATAGATGTATTGAATCTTGAATATGAATTTTGGAACAAAAAAAATCGAACCGAAGAATTCAATACAGCGATTAATACATTGAATTATTTTAAAACTGTCGCTGCGAACAGCAATTTAAAAACTGAAATCTATATCGGCTGGGTGAGCGATCAAGAAGCTAAGCAGTTAGGCGAAGTCGTCGATAGAATTTTGGTTCATTATTATGTGACCACCGATCGCGACATTATAAATTATGGCCTGGACCGTTTGCAGTCATTAGCGGGTGCAAGCCGTAAGGTGCGCATTGCGCCGATTTTTTCAAATGAAGGCCCTACTAACACGGCCGATTTACCTTTTATGGGTACTTGGTTAGAAACGCATCCGAACGAGCAAGCATTTAAGAGTTGGATAAGTGGCTATATGGGTTTGCAGAAATCTTGGCAAGCTAATTTAGATGTGGTGGGAAGCGTTTGGTTTGTGTATCGACATTTTGCAGATATAAATCTTAATTCATACTCGCATATTAACCAGCAGCCGGAAAATCAGGTTGTATGTGCAGGCGGTACATCTAGGTTCAATGTAACTAGCAATGCAACCACTAAGGTTTACTACTGGATGAAAGATGGAAAAAACATTGTAGATTCAGAACATGTTAGTGGTGCTAATACAGCAACACTAACAATATCGAATGCGAGTGTGGATGATGTTGGAAGCTATTATGTTCGCGTTGTTAGTTATGACTCCAATAATCCCATTAGTGTTGCATCTGAATCTGCTACTTTAACTTTATCTGGTAGTTGCCTGCCTACAAACTAAAGCACCTGGCGCAATTCAATTTTTAGTGCCGTTGCGCTGCACTAAAAATTGAATTGCGCTGCAGTATTCTTGATTAAGAATTAGCGCTGGTTAGTTGGTGTTGTCAGGCGCATCTGTACCTAATGCATTCTTCCTAAACTCTGTTGGCGATAGGCCAGTGAGCCTTTTAAAGAATCGCTGGAAGGACGATTTGCTGTTGAACCCAGACTCAAGCAGAATTTCCATCACTGTAAGATTGGCGTAGGCTTTGTCCGATAGTAGTCTTTTGGCTTCTTCAACGCGATGTTGGTTTATAAACTCAAAAAAATTAGTTCCAAACTCTTTGTTAATAGCGTAAGACACAACTCTATAAGGGACATCAATTTTTTTGGAGAACTGCTCTATGTTGAGTGTTTGGTTCAAGAACAGTTTATCTTTTTCTATTCCTTTTACAA
>JAGKXD010000104.1 GCA_021151525.1 Cellvibrionaceae bacterium
GTCATAGCATACAAGTGCATCAGGTGTTCTGATAACTAATTCTAGTCGTTTGGTATTCAGGCAGCTGCTATGTAATGGAGAGCCTCCGGGCATTTAGAGCACCCAATTTGGGTGCTCTTTTTTGCAAACGATAGAGACGCATTTTTTTGACTAATTTTTTTGCAAAACCACCGATTAATTTTGCAGATGAAAAATTAATTGCATCTAAAATAATTTAAATTTCTAACCGCTATTTGGACCATTATTTTTTCAACAACCCCTTTTTTAGCGGGTTTCGATGTTGACACCCCTAATACGTTATAGTATCAATGACCATATCTTTAGGGCACTAGAACACTAGGGCACATGAAGCACAAAACAGCACTAATAAAGCTGATTTGACCCGCCCTGAATACGAAGAAAAATTCTATTAGATATAGAAGGGAAAGTGAGATGAGCAGAAGTTACAACCACTAAAAACACATGCTCATAAAGAACTTTGAATGCCTACTCGCAGAAGGAGGTGTTCAGGTAGCAAGACTCTAATTTACCTGCACAACATAATTGGAGTTTTGTTTCTTGCTTAGCCGGTTACAAGGCTGACAGGAAATGTTTAAAGCCACGAGGTCAGCGGCTTTTAATCTAATAACAATCACTGGAGGCATAGTTTTATGCTTAACACTTTACAAAAGAACTTCAGAGTACGACCACTAACAGCAGCGGTAGCATCAATTATTTCTTTAACAGCGGGTTCAATGGCTTACGCCCAAGACGATGCTCAGGAAATCATCGTTACTGGTATCAAGGCATCCTTGACTGCCGCTATGGATATCAAACGCGATTCAGCGGGTGTTGTTGATGCAATTTCTGCAGAAGATATTGGTAAATTCCCAGACACCAACCTTGCAGAATCTTTGCAACGTATTACCGGTGTAGCTATTGACCGTAGCAATGGTGAAGGTTCTCGCATTACCGTTCGTGGTTTCGGTCCTGAAAACAACATGGTGACCTTGAACGGAAGAACACTTCCAACGGGTAGCGCCTACGGTGGTAGTTCAGGTGCTGACGCATCTACACGTGGCGGTAACTCAAGAGCATTTGATTTCGCGAATCTTGCATCCGAATCAATTGCAGGCGTTGAAGTTTACAAAACAGGTAAAGCCAATGTCGCCGCTGGCGGTATTGGTGCATCTGTAAATATTAAAACTGCACGTCCTTTGGACAGCGCAGGCTTCAAAGCAACCGTTGGTGGTAAAGCCGTAGCGGATACAACCAACCGTACCGGAAGCGATGTAACGCCTGAAGTTTCTGGATTGGTGAGCTGGTCTGACGATGATAAAAAGTTTGGTGTATCTCTGAGCGCCAGTTACCAAGAGCGTGATTCAGGCTATACCGGCTCTACAGTGAACGACTGGACCGTTGCAACCTGGGGCGGTGGCGACACTCGCACTATTTATGACAACCCAGCAAGCAGCACAATCTTCAAAAATGCACCAGCTGTTGGTCAGCTTTACTCTCGTCCAAATGATGTTCGTTACACATTCTCTGATCGCCAACGCGAACGTACCAATGCTCAGTTGACTCTTCAATATCGTCCTATTGAAAGCTTGACTGCAACCTTGGACTACACCTACGCACAAAATGATCAAACTGAACACCGTGGTGAAGTAACCACTTGGGTTCAAAATGGCGGCAACTTAACCAATGTTGAATTTGATAATTCAGCCATTAAAACGCCAAAAATCATTACAGAAAAATACTCTAGCCCCAAAGACACTGGTTTCTCTCAGCAATATCGCTCTCAACAGGATACTCTGGAATCAACTGGTTTAAATCTTGACTGGAAAGCTAACGATCAACTGACTGTTAGCCTAGATGCGCACCACTCTACCATGAACAGTGACCCTACCGGCCCAGGCCACTCAGGTGAATTGGACGTAGGTATTGGTGCTCCTATCAAAAATGGTGCGAGCTGGCAATTCAGCGGTTCCAAGATCCCTACTTTCACCAGCGACTTCGCCCATACATTGACCGAAAAAGACCTCAGCTCTTCAGTACTGCGCGTATTCTCAGCAGAACAACAATCTGAAGTAAACCAAGCTAAAGTTGATGCCAAGTGGAAGTTCGATGATGGCAGCCGTTTTGATTTCGGTCTTGAACGTCGAGAAATGGGTTCAAACACCATTAGTTACAATGGCAACAACAACCAAGTACTGGGTGGTTGGGGCTCTTCTGCTCCTGGCGAATTCCCAGCTGGTTCATTTACACCATTTGACGTAACTGGCGAGTTTAACGATGTAAGCACCGGTAACTCTCCTCACATTGGTTTCCGTGCAGATGCTCGTCAACTGGCTGCTTTCTTGGTACAACACTACAATGATGCAGCTCATAAAGCATACATTGGCGTGAACGATACACAAATTCCAGGCCAAGTTCGCAACAGCAAAAGTAACAACGACATCCAAGAAAATACAGATGCTGCTTACTTCCAGGTAGGTACTACTGGCCATGTAAATGGTTTGGAAGTTGATGTTGTAGCAGGCTTGCGTTATGAAGCTACCCACCAAATCTCATCTTCTGATACACCACCCTTAGATTACTACGTATGGCAATCAGATAACGACTTTACTCCAGTTAGCAAAGCGGCTGGTACCAAATCTACCGCAACAAATGACTATGATTCACTGCTGCCAAATCTGGATTTATCAGCCAAACTGACTGACGATGTAGTAGCTAGATTCTCTGCCAGTAAAACCATGGCTCGCCCAGGCTTGGGTCAGTTGGCTCCAGTTGTGTCATACGGTAGCCCAAATGGCTCTACGCTGAATGCGGGTACCACCGTTCAAGCAACTGGGCAAAACCCAAAGCTTAAGCCGTTGGAATCTAACAACGTTGACTTGTCTCTAGAGTGGTATTTTGATGACCACAGCTATGTGTCTGCTGGTGTGTTTGAAAAACGCGTAAACAACTTTACGGGAACTCAAACAACAGATCAGACCCTAGTTGGTGTTCAAAACCAAACTGCTGGCCCACGCGCAATTGCAGCTCAAGCAGCGCTTAACAGCATCAAACAAAATGTTGATAACGCTAGCCTCTACGCAATGATGCAAATTTTGGCTAACCCAACTAAATATCCTACAGGCGCCGCTGCTTACACCGGAGCACTGAAAGATGACTTGAATAGTCAAATAGGCTATCCATTCATCACTCCAGTTGCTGGTGATCCATTGTTCACGTACAAATACAGCAGTCCTGTGAACAACAATGAAGCAAAAATTTATGGTGCTGAGTTTGGGGGCCAACACTTCTTTGGTGATACAGGCTTTGGATTGCAAGCTAACTACACCATCGTAAGAGGCGATGTTCAATTCCACGATTTGGATATTACTGCAAACCAGTTTGCGTTATTGGGTCTTAGTGATACCGCAAACGCCGTGTTGATGTATGAAAAATACGGTGTAGAAGCTCGCGTTGCGTATAACTGGCGTGGTGAGTTCTTGAATAGAACGGGTGCAGGTTCAAATAACCCTGGCTACATCGAAGCTTACTCACAAATTGATGCGAACGTGACTTACCATATCACTGACGATTTGAGCGTTTCTCTTGAAGGTATTAACATTACTGGATCAGATCGTCGTGAGCACGCTCGCAACTCTAATATGATGTGGGGTTATGATGATCTAGGCCCACGTTACGAAGTAGGTGTTCGTTACAACTTCTAAGTTTTACTTAATTGTTGTTTGATAATAAAAAGAGTCGCCCTAGGCGGCTCTTTTTATTAGAAAGCTCTATTTTTTCTCTGACTCATAATAAATTATTCAGATTCCCGGTAATCTTATATGCAAAAAATTGAAGTGCTCAACAATATTACTCATGAACACCTGAAGGTGAATGCAACTTTTGCCGCAGCGCTGGGCGACAATGTGGTCAGCACTATTACTTTTTTGACTGAATTTGCGGATGTCCAAAAAGAATATCCCATTCTGTGCCGTAAAGACCCAGTGACAAACGAGTATCAAGCAGTTGTGTTCTTCGGTTTTGAAAAAGATGAAAATTTATTTTTGACTGATATAAACACCAAGACACAAAATTATTTAGGTTGGAATGCAGAATATGTCCCTGCTGTTATAGCAAGGGAACCTTTTTCAATTGGCATGCATCGTGAGTTTTTAAATGGAGTAGAAACACATCAAGCAATGGTGCATGTTGACATTAATCACCCCAAAGCAAAATGTGAAGATGGATCGAAATTGTTTTTAGAAAACGGTGGGCACAGTCCTTATCTTAATCGCATATCCAAAACTCTCGAAATCATAAACGATGGCATGCACCTAACAAAATTAATGTTTGATGCGTTCAATAAACATGAGCTGTTAGATCCTGTTGTTTTAGATATAGAGTTTAAGAATCAAACAAAATTAAAAATTTCGGGGTTTGAAACGATAAACCTAGAAAAATTATCCCAACTAAGTGGGGCCGCTCTTGAAGAGCTTAACAAAGCAGGTTTTCTTCAAGCTGCTTACTATATCGTTGCATCTATGTCTAACATTAAAAAACTGATTGACTGGAAAAATCGCAAACTTTTAGCAGGTGACGCTAATTGACTTTAAAAAGCGTAAAGGTTTTGCATGGAATTGATCCACAAAATATTCCAAGGGATGTCATTAACTCTGCAGAACCAGTTATTTTCAAAAATTTGGTTGGCGCTTGGCCTATGGTGCAGGCAGGCCGAACCTCCGATCAAGCATCCGTTGACTATCTGAAACAATTTTATAACGGCAACACCACTATCGTCTGTAAAATTCCTGCACAAAATAATGGCAGAATGTTTTACAACGAAAATTGTACTCAGCTAGATTATGAAAGTTTTAAAGGGCGTATTGACGAGACATTAGATGCAATTTTGGCAGGCGCTAATAACACTGAGAGCCCTGCCTATTATATTGCATCCAATATTATTGCCACACATCTACCGGGGTTTAGCGAAAATAATAATCTTGTTATTCCGCGCGATAGACATCCTGAAGCCATGGATGAGCGAGTGAGTATTTGGATCGGTGGTAAAACAACAGCAACATGTCATTTTGATGCGCTTGATAATATAGCCTGCTGTGTTGCGGGAAAACGTAGATTTACACTGTTTCGCCCAGATCAAATAAGCAATCTTTATCCCGGACCACTGGATCCTACACCTGGCGGCCAAGCCATTAGCTTGGTTGATTTTAACAATCCTGATTTTCAAAAATTCCCGCGTTTTAAAGATGCATTAGCTACAGCACTAGTTGCAGACTTGGAACCGGGTGACGCTATATTTATGCCGAGCATGTGGTGGCATCACGTAGAAGGTTTGGCCCCCTATAATATTTTAGTTAATTACTGGTGGGATGATGCACCAGCTTTTTTAACCTCTGGAATGAATGCACTTTACATGGCCATGCTTGGCATTAGAGATAAATCTGCTAGCGAACGCGAAGGCTGGAAACACATTTTCAATCATTATATTTTTGATGGTGCAGAAAAATCTAACGCCCACATTCCGCAAGAGGCTAGAGGATTCTTAGACAGACTAAATAAGCTGGGGGTTCGGCAATTGAGGGCCTTGCTTATAAATAAATTGAATCGTTAACCCCATTAAAGTGACATATATAAAATGCAAAATAAAAAAATGAAAATCGTTATTGCCGGAGGCGGTACAGCGGGCTGGATTGCGGCCGCAGCACTATCACACCAAATGGGCGAGATTCTTGATATCAGTTTAGTAGAGTCACAAGAAATAGGAACAATTGGCGTAGGCGAAGCCACTATTCCACCGATGCGCACATTCCATAGATTATTGGGCATTAATGAACAAGAGTTTATGCGCGCAACCAATGCTACCTTTAAACTCGGCATTCAATTTGAAAACTGGAAGCAAGTGGGTGAAAAATATTTTCACTCCTTTGGCATTACTGGCAAGCAAACCATTATTACTGACTTCATTCATTTCTGGCTGAGAGGCCGCGAGCTGGGCATCGCAAAAGAATTTGGCGACTATTGCCTTGAATATAAAGCTGCCTTAATGGATCGTTTCTCCTTAAGTAACCAAGTTCCAGTAAATTATGCATTTCATTTGGATGCAGGGCGTTACGCCAGTTTTCTTAGAGCGCGCTCGGAGGCTCGTGGTGTAAAACGTGTGGAAGGTAAAATCGCTGAAGTTCAACAAAATCCAGACTCTGGTTTTATTACTGCAATCAGAATGGAGTCAGGCCAAGAAATTTCAGGTGATTTATTTTTAGATTGCACGGGTATGCGCGGCATATTAATCGAGCAGACTTTACAAACAGGATTCGAAGAATGGGGGCACTGGTTACCCTGCGACAGCGCAATTGCAATCCAAACTGAAGCTGTTGCGCCTGCAGTACCCTATACCAAATCGATTGCCCATCACGCCGGTTGGCGCTGGCAAATTCCTTTGCAACATAGAGTTGGGAATGGCTTGGTTTTTTCCAGCCAATATTTATCCAAAGACGAAGCGCTTAATATGTTGCTGTCGAGTGTGGACGGAAAAGCCCTCACAGAGCCGAATATCATAAAATTTAAAACGGGAAGACGAAAAAAATCCTGGAACAAAAACTGTATTGCTATAGGTCTTGCATCCGGATTTTTGGAACCCTTGGAATCAACTAGCATTCATATGATCATGACCGCCGTAACTCGCTTGCTGCAATTATTTCCACAGGGCGAAATAAAGCAGTCAACAGTTGACGAATACAATATGCAAGCAGAGAGCGAATATTTGCGAATCAGGGATTTTATTATCTTGCACTACAAAGCAACTGAGCGCGATGACAGCCCTTTCTGGCGTTACTGCAAGGATATGGAAGTGCCTCAGGATCTCAAACATCGAATGACAATTTTCAAAGAAACTGGAAAATCCTTCCAAGTTGAAGGTGAGTTATTTCGATTAGACTCATGGACGCAAGTTATGCTTGGACAGGGGCTTATGCCTTCGTCATACCATCCTATTGTTGAACTCATGCCAGAACGCGATCTGCAACAATTATTGCAGACCATTGCTGCTGATGTAGATAAAAATATTGCCAGCATGTCAACTCACCAAGAATTTGTTAATAGATACTGCGGCAACATCTAATTGCTATGTGACAGCATTATTTTTGAGAAACAAAAAATAAAAGAAAAAACCTATGGCGATTACCGATTTTCGTTCATTACTCGATAACGAATCCTCTGAAGAATCTCTTGTGCCGGTAACTTTAACCGGTCATGAACTTCAGGAACTCGTAAACCCACTTTCTTGCGAAGAATTTGCAAATTCCCATTTCGCACGCACTTCATTGAGCCTGAAGGGAAACGCCAACAAATTCGATCATATTTTCAATTGGAAAAAGCTGAGCCAAGCCCTTGCAAGAGGGCAAAATATTTTAGACAAACGCTACAACATAAAAGCATCTTTCACTGGAGGGGAAGACTCCGGCAACTCGCGACAAATGATTGATGCAGATCACACTCAGGTTGCTGAGCTGCTGAATAAAGGCGCGACTATTTGTATCACCAATATCCACATGGCAGATCCGTTTTTAGCAAAATGGGCTCAGGCAATTCGCACACAACTTAATTTTACCGGAACCGTAGGCATAAATTGTTATGTATCACCGGATGGCTCCGGATTGCCAATGCACTACGATAAAAGAGTTGCCACCACGCTGCAGATTGCAGGAAAAAAACGTTGGAAATTTTCCATAGAGCCCGCAAAAGCATGGCCCGATAGCAATGAAGTTTATATAGAGGGCGAAACAACAGAAGACGTTGGAAAATTGCCTCCCAATATGGAGTTTCGCGAAGTTGAGTTACATCCTGGCGACCTGCTATGCCTGCCTGCCGGTGCTTGGCACTCCGCGCGCGGTATCGGCTTTTCATTGGCGCTGAATCTTTATTTCTCCCCCAGAAATCTCTTTGATCAATTTATTCCTTTGCTTCATAACTTTGCGGCATCTAATGGAAATTGGCGCGGCGGCCCGCCCGCCACAACCGAAAAAGCACAAGGCGTTATGCCACCAACAGTTGCAGCATACATGCGTGAACGCCTTGATGAGTTTCATCAGAAAGCGCTCGAAATTATCAATAATGCGGATGTACTGGCCGACTCTTGGTTGGATTCATTGGTACACGCTCCTTATACTGGATGGCAAGCTGATCCATTACTGCCAATACCGGAAGTAGCAATGGATCAACAATTTTATGTTCTAAATGCATCCTTACGCTTTATTGAAATACAGGACAAATTAGTGGTTCCCTGCGATCAGGGTGTACTTAAATTCCCAATCAGCTTCGGTCCAATTCTTCAAAAGCTATCGTGCAATCTAGAGAACTTTACGATTCCTGAAGTAGTTTCATGGCGGCAAGATGCCAGCAGCACCCCAAATGAGATCATGAATTACTTGAAAGTTTTATATACAAACGGAATCCTTAAGAAGGTGTAATTTAAGTGAACCAAACCAAGCATGATTCTTTAAGGCCACAATTGCACCCAGATCTGTCATACAAGTTTTTTCATGTGGGCATAGAAAGTACCCCATTGCTTGTTATAGATAACTTTATTCAAGATGCGCATTTATTAGTAGATTTTTGTGTAGCTAATATTAATTTTAATAAAGTTGATAATTTTTATCCTGGCTTACGCATGGACGCGCCCCCAATGTATATCCACTCGCTTAATAAATATTTGGCGGAACTCTTGGATAATATATTCGGGTTGCCACAACATAAATTAGCCGGAGGGAAATCACTCTATTCCATGGTAGTAACGCCGCCGGATCAATTAGAGATAAACCAATGTCTTCCGCATATTGATTCATATTTAAGCGGTGATCTTGCTTGCGTTCATTATCTTTGCGCAAAAGAAAAGGGGGGGACTTCACTCTATCGCCACAAAAAAACCGGTTATGAAAAAATTACTCGCGAAACAATTGAACACTACAAACAATCCGTAGTTGATGAAGGCGCACTGAACTTTGAAACAAAAGCTTACATGAACGGCTCGAATAATTACTTTGAAGAAATTGCACATGTGGATGCTCAATTTAATCGAATGGTAGTTTACCCTTCCAATATTTTGCATTCCGGCAACATTTCCAAAGATTTTAATTTTGATCCAGACCCAACCAAAGGGCGGTTAACACTCAACTCATTTATTTACAGCAAAAGAGACCCACTCTAATCACAGGTTTCAGTTAAGACTTCTGCGCTACCAACCGCTATAATCGCGCCCGCAAAAAAATAGCGGGGATTCAGCATGAACAAATTTTTTACCGTCTGTGTTCTATTCGCAGCGGCACTTCCAGCCTGGGCGATTTCCAACATCGAAAACGAACGCCCCAACCTACCCGAGCCCGGCTTGTCCGGCGCGCTTAAAATTGGTTTGCATGGAAAAACCGGCAACCAAGAAGAATCATCTAATGGCGGTGGCGCGAAAATTATTTATCGCGCAGATGATGATATTTTTATGGTGTTGGTAGATCGCGAATACGGCACCAAGCACAACATCAAAACCACCGATAACAGCTTTGCTCACACACGTTGGACTCACTTACTTAATGACAAATGGGCAGTGGAAGGCTTCGCACAATGGGAAGAGGATCAGTTTGATAACCTCACCTCGCGCGTATTGGCGGGCGGCGGCGCTCGCTATTTAGTAGCGCAACAAAAAGATGTCTATTCCTTTGCACTGGGTTTGGGTGCGTTTCGCGAAGTCGAAAAGCAGAATCTAGTTTCCTATCAAGAAACCAACCGCCTGTGGCGACTGAATACCTATTACAGCTACAAGTATCAACTGAACGATCAAGTCACGCTGGTCAACACCACTTATGCTCAACCCAGTACCAGTGATTTTGGGGATTTCCGCGTATTGTTCGATTTGGGGCTGAATGTGAAACTTACCAATAGTTTGCATCTTAAGCTCAGTTACAAACTTACTTACGATAGCGACCCAGCGCAAAATCTTTTGATCACACCGCCTATCGACAATTACAAAACCAATACTCAGTACGAAACCTCGCTGTCGTATAATTTTTAACAAGGCAGATTTACGGCAGGGGAGCGGCAATCAATCTCTGTTAAGTGCTTGATTTTACTCAACTGTCGTAAAGCCTATGGGCAAAAGTCGGAAAGATGTCGTAACCTTATTTACCCAGTCACCCCTAATATTGGCTCTGCAACAGTTAAGGTGTTTCACATGATAGTACGCAGGCTCCGCCTAGAACGCGGTTGGTCACAAGAGCAGTTAGCGCAAATGACCGGATTGAATATTCGCACCATCCAGCGAATTGAAGGTGGCCAGAAAGCGGGACTGGAATCATTGAAAGCCTTGGCCGCGGTTTTTGAAGTTGAACTTTCAGAACTTAATTCCCAGCAGGAGCCAGTCATGAGCGAAGCATCAATCATCCCTACCGAACCCCATGCGACATCAAGCACACAGGCAGATACCGCCCCCGATGCCTCTAGCTACAACGCTCGTTACCAGCGCGCAAAAATCCTGATTCTGGGCGCGCGCTTTGCGCTGATCATTTGCCTTATGTTCGGCATTAATCTAGCGACCAGCCCCAATCACATTTGGGCTTGGTGGCCAGCACTGGGGTTATGTATCGCCTTCACCTTCAAATGTGTCGATAAACTGATTATCGACCGCTTGAAAAGTCAGATGGATTCAAAATAATCGGATTGATGGTGGCTGACGCTAACTTGCGTCAGCCGCTGTGGAGCCTTGCAGGTATTGCGCCGGCGAAACTCCGATAATCTGCTTAAACACCGAAATAAACGCACTCAAACTATCGTAGCCCACACTCATGGCCACATCGGTCACTGAGGTGCCTGAATTTAATAGTTTGATCGCTTGAATAACACGAGCGCGCTGCCGCCACGCCACTAATGACATGCCAGTTTCAGCGCGGAATTTGCGAATCAAGGTGCGCTGAGCAAGATTGACTGTAGCCGCCCATTGCTCAAGGCTGCGCGAATCGGCGGGGTTCTCCACCATTAGCTGCGTCAACTCACGCAGGCGCTCATCCTGCGGCACGGGAAGGTGTAGATCATCATATTCAGCATTCACGATTTCGTCTTTAAGCACCGCCCAGAGGCGATATAACTGCTCCGACTCGTTGGCACAGCTCGACATCTTGTCCAGCAATGCATCAATCAACGGATTGGTTTTTATGATGGAAACTTCCTTCGGCAACTCAACGCAAACCTCTTCGCTTGCAAGAATCACAATCCCCTCAATGTCACCACGAGAACGCACACCATGGGCTGTTTTGGGTGGTACCCAACAGGGATGTTGTGGCGTCATCAACCACTCGCCGACATCGGTAATGTAAACCGCCGTTCCGCGCAGCAACATAAAGAATTGCCCTTCTTCGTGGCAATGCAGTCCCATGCTGTAATCCTGTTTATGCGTAAATCGCCCACTGCCTAGCATGACATTTGCCTCGAAGTTTTGGCTGAATATAGCATCAAAATAGGCCAAGTTGCGATAGCAGGCCAATCGAATGATTTATATACTGGCTTTCGTTTTAAGCAAAAAGCATTTCCGAGCATTTATGACACATCCAGATTCACATCCAAACGCATTCAAACTCTCGCTGTTTATCGGCCAATGGGCAGGCACAGGCGAGGTCTTCGCCAACCCCTGGGGGCCAGCAGGCACCTGCGAAAGCCTCTGGCAATTCGGTTTTGATAACAGCGGGCTAAACCTCATTCACGACTACCACGAAACACGCAGCAACGGTTTTAACTTCAATGGTCACGGTGTATTTAACATCGATCCAGAAAACAAAGAGGTGGTTTGGTTTTGGTTCGACAACGTCGGTTTTCCGCCCCTAAACCCAGCACGCGGCAATTGGGATACTGACAAACTTATTCTCACCAAAAAAACGCCACGCGGGATAGGCCGCTCAACATTTGTGTTTAAACATAAACACTTCGATTATGTGATAGAGGCAAAATTAAACGGAGAGGAAAATTTTCTACCGGTAATGCGGGGAGAATTTAATAAAATTCCTTGCAGATAAATCCAATAACTCAGCATAAACAGCACAACTTAAGCCGAATCACGCATCAGTTTCACCGAAGCCCGCCGCAAATCGTTCAATCCATTCATGTGCGGCCTCTTCAGCCGTTAGCCTGCGCCCAACTTCCGCTAATTGCTGACGATATTCTTCAATTTGGCAAACCTGTTCCACCATACGCACGCGAAAATATTCATCGTCACTGGCAAAGCGAACCCCCACTTCAAAACCCTCCGGCTGCTGGCTGCGCCGCCACACAATAACCCCCTCCCCCTGATAATCAGGATTAACACAGGGAATCATTAAATCAACAACAGATCCCACCTTTACCGGAAGTTTGGTTACAAAACTCAAACCACCAGCACTTAAATTATTCACCACGACATTCGCACTGCCCTGCGCGCCGGAGGAAACATGAATAGGAATAGAGGTAGGATGACGAATATAGTTGCGCATGGCGTGCCCTCACCGCAAAGCTTGGCTTTTTACTTAAGCCTTATGTGTCCATTTAGAATTTTAAACGCAGATAGAAAATTCGCTTCGAATGCTTTGCAATCAAAATGCAAATTTATTAGAACTGAATAAACTAAAAATAGAGCTGCTATTCGGATGACGAATAGTGCCGAAACTCCATTGGGTTACTAAGCCACACAAACAGCGACCTCAAAGGCTCGCCATGTAAAGCAATCAGTTAGCCATTCTGGATTGTTTTAGCGATATTGTTGGCAACCGATAGGCAGACTCATAATCCTGCGCACCGATTGCCGTAGCCAGCAACACAAATTCCGATTCAACCTGAATTGCCTTTTTTAATTTTCTTAAGTTCATTAAAAAAAGTGCGCTGAAATTTTTTGTGGTGACAATAATTTAGTTAAGCGAATCTACAGAATTTTCAACAATAAAAGTAACACCAATCGCCGACAATTCAGCTATTTCACTATTCGCACTTGAACATGCAATTATTTCTCCTTTGCAGTGTGTCCATGATCAGTTTGTATTTAATCTAAACACTCTCGGACCAGAAGAAAAATCCGAGGTTTCAGCATCCGATGGCACTTCTGCTTTATAAGTAAGAATCGCTTTTTCAGAAATTAGATCATAATTCCAAATATGCGTTACCATACCGCCCCTTATTGAAACTAGGGCAACTGAATTGCCATTTGATATGACTTTTAGTGGCGCGGCACCGCTATTATTTTTATCATAAAGACGGCCATAACCATCCAACTTGTCTGCAACTCGTTTACTAAACAAATAATGGCCATCTCCATCAAATACAACAAGCTCACCATTACTGGTAAAATAAGCCCAACCAATATACCTATCCAATTTTCTATCATAACTAATTGAGCCAATATCAAAATTATGGGCAGAATTAGCATCTAGCCAAATCCTTTTAGTTGGGTCAAATCGATATAGATAACCCTCTCCACCAAAACTAATAACAGAATAGAGATTTCTTTTACTATCATAAGTAACGTCTGTTTCCCATGAAAATTTAGGCAGCTCTGCCGAAGGTTTAAATGAATCAACTTTAGCACCCGATTTTTCAAAAACTTCAAGGCTGCTATTTTGCAATTTGTAGATCAATTTACCATTAGGGGAAACAGCAACCCCCTTAGCAATATAATCT
>JAGKXD010000105.1 GCA_021151525.1 Cellvibrionaceae bacterium
GACGGCTTCATCGGGGGTGGCGGCCAGCAGGCTGTAGGCGCCGGGCAGGTCCAGCACGCGCCAGGCTTGCCCGCCGGGGGACACGAACTGGCCTTCCTTGCGCTCGACCGTCACGCCGGCGTAGTTGCCGACCTTCTGCCGGGCGCCCGTCAGGCGGTTGAACAAGGAGGTTTTACCGCAGTTGGGGTTGCCAACCAGCGCCAGGCGAATAGGGACAGCAGACATGCAGGTTTCCTGATTTAGCGATCAGTCAAAAGGTTAACAGAGCGGCCTTACTCAAGGATTGGCTCTACACAGATCTTGGCGGCTTCGGCGCGACGCAAGGCAAATTTGGTGCCGTTGACCTGCACGGCCAGCGGGTCGGCGCCCAGCAGGCCAAAGCCAATAACTTTCAAGGGCGCACCGGGCAAAAAGCCCAACTCCTTGAGACGCAAGCTGACATGTTCATCCTGTGCGCCAAACAGCGGCTGGTCGATAAGGTTAACCACGCGCACTCGCGCACCCTTGGCGCACTGGTCAAGGCGCAGGCTGGTGGTGAGGCTGGAACTGGAGACGGCGGTATTCATAAAAATAGGTCTTGGATGTAAATGAGATTGATTATTAGAAAGAATACTTTATTTGCGGCTCTGTCGCAATTTCATCCACTGGTCTTTAGCGGGCGAGGTACGCAAGGTTAACGATTCTCCAGCCGGTTGTAATCCAGAAGCGCCGCCTCTTTGGGTTGATTGAGGAAATACAATTTATGTACATGGTCGCTAAAGGCCCAAAAATCCGGGTTGCTGCGCCTTATACCATAGGTATCGCGCAGGGCGCGGTAATCGGCTTCCGAACGCATCGCCTGGAATTGGGTGACGAAAGCTTCCAGCGCTTTATTTTCCACGCGCAAAAAACTGTTGGGGTAGCTGCCCACAATACCTTGTGCAATCGTCAGGTTGTCCTCCGCTGGAATATGCCGTTTATCCTCGCCAAATAAAGAAGAAAGATTGCTGTAGGCATTGTTGTGAATCAGGGTAAATAAACCCTTGCCCGGAATTTCCAGCACTGTCGTTTGCGGTAGGAAGCTGATGGCTATACCGCTGGTGCTTTGCAGTTTTTCATAAAGCTCCAATTGCTCAGCGTTAAGCTTGTTGGTGCGAATATTGAGCGGTGATTTGCTCGCATTACCCAGATAGTCTTGCAGCTTTTGATAAAGCTCCAGCTTGGGATTTTCGCTGGTGTACTGGATATTATTTTTATCATCAAGCTGATTGATGTACAGATTCAAATAGGTTTGCAAATTGGATTCAGCGTCACGATACCAGAACGCCATTTCCTGTTGCTGGCTCTTTTTGGGCAAGAAGGTCACAAAATTCATTTCACCTTCGATACGCAAAAAATCCATGTACAAACGGCTGAGCAACTGATGCGAAACATTCCCGTAAACATCAAAACCTGCCACCAATAAATAATGAATTCGTTCCAGTAATGGATAGCCAATGACCCAGGCAGTTTTGGGTGGCTGGCCTATTAAACCCTGATGTACGCTAGCGCTGTCGCTATGACGAAAAATAGTTAGCGCGGCATTGGGGTTGGTGCCCTTATCGCCATTCCAGAAGAGATTAATATCCAAGCCATTTTTTTCCTGCGCTACCTGATTAACAATTTTTGCTTTGGCGGCGAGATATTCTTTTTGTAGCTCCGAATATTTTAGCCAGTCGGGCATTGGCATGAGCGTATTGCCTGCGCTGGCAGGTAATTGTAAGTGTTTACTATTATCTGCGAGAAATTTTTCGGTGCCTTTGGTGCTTTGATTTTCCGGTGCCAGAAAAAATACCCAGAAGTGATCTTGAATCACGTTTAAGGCAACCTGGCCGCGACATACAGGGCCTTTAATAAAATTCATAATCGTAAATTGCGCTTCATCCAGCATAAAGCGATAGCGCGCGCTGACCGGCAGGGCGGCAAAGGTGATAAAAGGATTTGCAGCCGTATCCGGATGATAGGACGGCAATTGCGCGACCTGATAATCAACCTGATAAAACAGCTTTTCCCAACGATCCATGCGCTGCTTGTTCAGCGCGTAAGGCATAAAGGTTTTGGCAACTGTGCTCGAGGGGTCGCGCCAGAGGCGATAGTAAACTTGCTGCACTTTGGGATCATCAAATGGGCGCGCGGTACTAATTCGTTGAATAGGCTCACCCGGCGGTGTGCTGGAACGCACCAGGCGAAAATAACTGCGCGGTGCTTCGGAAAAAAATAAATGTGCTAAAAAAAGATGCTCATAAATATAGCGATTGACCAGCTGTTCTTTGAGTGATGCACCGTTAAGAAACTTTTCCCAGGTAATTATTTGTTGTTGCACGCTTTCAGGAATCGCCGTTGGCGTACCCATAGCTGCACCTTGCGCCAACCAATCCATCGTCAGTTTGTATTCCTTTTCATTCAAGCCTGGCAGGCCGTAGGGCATACCCCAGAGCGGATTTTTTTTACTGAAGCCATTAAAGGTTTCGATGCTTGGGCAGGATTGGCTGTGATCCAGATTAAAGTCAAAGCTCTCTGGCAGGATTGCATCTTCTGGTAAGGGGTGCGCGTGTTTTAATTTCAGCGTTTGCGCCATCACCCCCGCATCGATATTGGCGCGGGGAGAATTGCTGCGCTCATTAATAACCGGATGAAATTTTTTCGCGCGCCATTCGGCAGTCGTTTGCGCATCCTCAAACAGGCGAGTTAGATTGGCACCCATCAAGCGCGTACCATCGTAGACTTTTTCCGGATTGGCGCCACGCAACAAACCTTCATAAGATTCAAGTTTGAGTTGACAGGGTGAATCGTAGCAACCATGGCAAACGACACAGCGCTGTTCAAGAATTGGACGCGTGTGCTGGTAGTAGCTGAGTTTGCCGGGGCTGGGACGCGTTGGCATTTCGCGCACTTTGGCTTTGCCGTAGAGCTTGTCCCACTGGGAGCCAGAAATGCTGGCGCAACCCGCAATCATCAAGAGCAAAATAATCAGGCTGGTAAACTTCATAGCGGTCCCATATTTCGTAATGATTGACAATCAAATTATCCGCGCAGTCTAGCTGAAACTGATGACAGTCTGGGCCTATCTAACCGGCAACCGGGAACCCTGTAGCATTAAGGCTGTCACCTTAAGAGCGATTGGGCCATAATTCCTTTCACTCTTCTTTAACCAAAACGCCAAGCAAAAGGGTATTAAGTATGCGTGACGATTATCAACCGCGACAAAGTTCTTCCGGTTCACTCTGGGTAATAGTGGTGCTGGTGATTATTGTAGCGGCCGCCGCCTTTTATTTTCTGCGCGACGAGGCTCCTGCTACTTCCCAAACAGTAACTACTCCGGTGGCAGTAGCGCCCCAGGCAATTGCAACCAGTAGTGCAGCCTCATCAGTTGCCGCGATAGTTGAGTACCAGCCACCCGTGCCGGTGGTGGAAGTCGAGCCGCTGCCAACGTTGAATGAGAGCGATAGCAGCATACTCGCCGCCCTGCAGCAACTGCGGGGTGAAGGCTTGTTACAGTTGCTGGTACCGCAAGAAGTTCTTCGTAAATTTGTATTGGCGGTAAACAACCTGGCCGAGGGCAAGGTGATTCATGAGTATCGGCCGGTAGTGTCACCACCTCCGCCTTTTGTGGCGGAAACCTTTTCGGTAATGATTGAAGGAACTGCGGTAGATCAGGAGCGTGTCGCTCCGGCCAACTTTCAACGCTATGAGCCCTACGTAACTACCCTCGCCTTAATTGATAGCGATGCTGCAGTGGCTGTTTACCGTCGCTTCTATCCATTATTGGAAGAAGCATTTCGTGAATTGGGGCTGAAAAAACCCAATTTCCATAGCGTGATGATTGCTGCCATCGACAATATTCTCGCTGCACCAGACGCCCAGGGGGATTTGTTATTGGTAAGACCCAAGGTGTTTTATCAATATGCAGATCCAGCGCTCGAACAATTGCCACAAACCCATAAATTGATGCTGCGTATGGGCCCCGAAAACACGCGCAGTGTAAAGGCAAGTTTGCGCCAATTAAGGGCGCGCCTGCTCAACTGATGCTGCATAGCTGGGCAGCTTATCCTGGCATCTATTTCTGCAAGAACGCCGCATAGAGTGCGGCGTTTTTGTTGGCCCCAGGTAATGTGTGTATTTTGGTAATCCTCCCTAAAAAGAATTTTTCGGCAGGTTTTGTCGTCGAAATTATCTAATTCCTTGATTTTCAATAAAAATCTACAAGAGTTACACAGGGTTCAACCCTTAACGTGTTTTTACTGTGCTTTACAAAGATGTTGACAACGTTGTCCCTCAGGAATAGTGTTGTTTCATCGACAACGTTGTCTAAATGTCGGCTAGTTGTTGAAGAGTTAGTAATTATTAAGACACACAAATTGCCAAGTCACGGGAGAATAACCATGCGTAACAAGTTAAGTGATGCGATCAAACTGGCCAATAAGAGTGCGTTGATGCTCGGTTCAGTAGCAGCAGTCACCATGATGGGTTTTGCCACCACTGCCAGTGCGCAGGATGCAGGTGCAGAGCCGGAAGAAGTTCTGGTAACCGGTATTCGCGGTGCGTTGAAAAATGCAATTGATATTAAGCGTGACTCATCAGCTGTGGTAGATGCAGTATCTGCTGAAGATGTGGGCAAGCTTCCCGACTCAGATGTGGGGGAAACTCTTGGTCGTATTCCTGGTGTATCCGTTGGCCGCCAATTTGGTCAGGGGCAGCAAATTTCTATCCGTGGCGCATCTTCACAGTACACAAGCACCCAATTGAATGGTCACTCGGTTGCTACTTCTGGTTGGTTTGATCAACAGTCTATTGACCGTTCTTTCTACTACGGCATGATGCCATCAGAAATGGTTGGTGGAATAAAAGTGTACAAATCATCGCAAGCTGATTTGTCTGAAGGCGGCATTGGGGGAACTGTTATTGTTGAAAGTCGTAAACCACTCGATTTGGATGCAAATACTGTATACGCCGGTGCTAAAGCAGGTTATGGCACTATTTCTGAAGAGTTTGATCCAGAGATATCCGGTTTGTATAGCTACAAAAATGATGATGAAACCTTTGGTGTTTTGGTTTCCGGTGCGGTTAAAAAAGCTGACTATGTTCGTGCGGGTACTGAGGTGTTGTTGGGCTGGGGGGGAAGCGTAGCTCCTTCTGCGTTCCATCAAGACCGTGAAAATACTGCGCTCAATGCGTCGGTACAATTCAAACCAACTGATGAATTGACCTTTGGTTTGGATCACATGTATCTGAAATCAGATGCAAACAATGACAATACTTCGCTGTTCCTTTTCCCTAGTGGTGATTGCAAATCTACCAATGCTGCAGGTGCATGTACGTATTGGGAAAGAGATGGTGGAACTGGTTGGAATGACCAGAATGCTTGGGCTCAAACTTGGGTTCGTGAGTCAAGTATGGACTCCAAAACTACCACTGCGGACTTCAAATTTGCGAATGATGCCGTGACTTTGGATGGCTTGATCGGTACTACCAAATCAGATGGCGGTACCACATTGACCGCTAACTATGGTTGGTCCATGGTTAATAAAGCTGGTGGGTACGATGGTACTTTTGATGCCACAGGTGATGCTTACAAGGTAAATATTGATAAGAAATCATACACTGTTGCTGACTGGACACTTCTTGATATCAGCACACCTGATCAGGCTGGTCGTGGTCCAGCGGGTAAAGGTTGGGGGCCGGAAGGTTGGTCATTAAAAGGTGGCCCGCGTTCTGACCAAGAAGACTTTGTTCGCTTGAATGCGGAGTTCCATGTAGAGCTTGGCGCAATTGAATCAATAAAAGTGGGTGTTTCTTCAGCAGACCACGAAGTTAACTCTACTCAATATCTCTATGCCAACAACGCAGCATATGATGGTCTCCCAACTGATTTCTGGACTAATGATCAGCTTCCCGCGGGTAATGGCTTCAAACTGCCCAAGCCAAATGCATCTGCAATGATGAGTAAGGCTAAATCAGTACTGACTACCTATACCGTTGATAACTCGGCTGAAGTAAGTTTGGAAGAGCAAAATGATGCTGCTTATGTCATGTTGAATTTCAGTACCGAAACTGTGAAAGGTAATTTAGGTTTGCGTTACATTGGTACAGATATTTCTTCTGATTACCATGCTTGGGATGTAACCAAGAAAGGCACAGCAGGTTACGACGCAAATGGTTATGCCAATGCAATGTCTACTTCAAGTGATTCTTATCGCGATGTATTGCCAAGCTTGAACGTGAGCTTTGATTTGACTGATGATCTGAAGTTGCGCACGTCTCTGTCACAAGCGTTGTCACGTCCAAACTACGAAAACCTATTTGCTAACACGACTCAAATTGGTGTGGGTGATGGCACTCTTGGTAATGAGGCACTGTTTACCGGTAGCGTATCTCTGAAGCCTGTAAAAGCCTCCCAAGCTGACTTTGGCGTTGAATGGTATTATGGTGATTCAAACATGCTGTCTGCCACTTACTTCATCAAAGATTTCAGTAACGTAACTGTTATTAACTTGAAGCAAAACCAGAAGGTAGGCTTACTTAATGACTCCAAAGTAGATGATTGGGCTATCGCTTCTGCATCGGATGGTTCAGGTGCGGAAATCGAAGGTATCGAATTGCAGGCCCTTCATTCATGGGATAATGGCTTTGGTGTAGCAGCAAACTATACTTATGCGGATGGTTCGGCGCCAGAAACTGCATTCCCGGATAATTTGCCGCTGTTCTCTGATTCATCCAAGCACACAGTGAACGCTGTAACTTACTGGGAAAATGATGAGTTTTCTGCACGTCTGGCGTATAACTGGCGTTCAGAGTTCTTGATCCGCGAAGGCCAAAAATTCTACGGTAACCGCATGCATGAGTCATACGGCAGCCTGGATTTGAGCTTGGGTTGGAACATTACTGACTCTATTCGCTTGTCGTTGGAAGGTGTTAACTTGACTGAAGAAGATAGTATTCAGAAAGGTACTGCACCGGCTAGTTCAGACGTGAAGATCGATCTGAAGGAAGGTTTCCCTGCTTGGAGCTTTGAAGGTGAGGCTCGCTACTTGTTGGGTATAAGCTTCAAGCTGTAATTGATGCGAAAAAACCCAGCTTCGGCTGGGTTTTTTTTGCCTGAAATTTGTGAGAAAAAAATGCACATAAAGCGAATTGCTATTATTGGTGGAGGTACAGCGGGTTGGTTAGCTGCTAACCATTTGGGTGTGGAGTTGCCAGCCCATTTTGGATATGAAATTACGCTAATAGAGTCGCCAGACGTTCCTATTATTGGTGTAGGAGAGGGAACTGTCCCCCAAATACGCTCCAGTTTGGCGCGTTTTGGAGTTTCAGAAGCTGAATTTATTGATTGTTGTGATGTTACTTTCAAGCAAGGAATAAAATTCGTAAATTGGCTCGATTCAGAAAAACATGGTAAAGATAACTATTATTACCATCCATTTGATACCACATATAACAATAATGAGAATTGGGCGCCGATCTGGTTAAATGCTGGAATGGATCAGAGTTATGCAAACTTTGTGGGCATACAAGAAAAGATCTGCAATGATTTTCTATCTCCAAAACTGATATCTTCCTTGCCTTATCAAGGGCCACTTAATTATGCCTATCATTTAAATGCAATGAAATTTGCGAAGATGCTTGCAAAAAACGCCCAAGAAAAATTTGGTATAAAACATAAGCTAGCAAATATTGAAAATGCAAATAAAGGAGAGAATGGCGAAATTTTATCGTTACTGACAAGTGACGGAGAAAATCTGGAGTTTGATTTTTATGTTGACTGTAGCGGCTTCCATTCAATCTTGATTGAAAAGGAACTGTCTATTCCTTTGATAGACAAATCATCTCAGGTTATCACTAATACGGCGTTGGCAATTCAAATTCCCAGTGAAAATGCTGCGATACCCCCGTTCACTATTGCAACTGCACATCAAGCAGGTTGGATTTGGGATATTGCCTTGCTCAATAGGCGGGGTATTGGTTTCGTCTATTCCGATCAACATATGAGTGAGTCTGACGCTATATCGTCTTTTTCGTCATATCTTGGTGTTGATTTGGATACGATGAATCCAAGGCGAGTGCCTATGCGAATCGGGTACAGGGAAAAATTGTGGGCAAAAAACTGCGTTGCCTTGGGGTTGGCTCAAGGATTTGTTGAGCCATTAGAAGCTACATCAATTTTGGTCACTGATTTTGCTGCCGAATACCTTGCTAGAGGTTTTCCAAAAACAACTGACCAAATAGACACTTTTGCTGCCAGATTCAATACAACTTTCACCTATGTATGGGAACGGATCATTGATTTTGTTCAGTTACATTATTTTTTATCTGACAGACGCGATTCGCAATTTTGGATAGATAATACGGAAGGTGCATGTTTATCTGATGAGTTAAAGCGCCGTCTGGAAATTTGGAAAAACCAAGTTCCTGAGCGGTTGGATTTTTTTAGCAAATTTGAAGTATTTGATGTTGATAACTATCTCTATATTTTATATGGCATGAAATATCCTACCAAACATAGAATAGGGATTAACAATGTTGATACAGTTGTTAGCCAATTTGTCACTCAAAAAAGTCAGCAGTTTGATGCATTAAAGGCGAAGTTGCCAAATCATCGTACTTATCTCGAAAAATTGAAACTGCATATGTCCCGGTAGGCCTAGAAATGACAAGCGATCAAAAAAAAACTAAAAAAATTCTTGTTGTTGGCGGTGGAACTGCTGGATGGATGGCGGCAAACTTAATCGCCTCTCGCTGGGTTGATGTAGAAATCTCTGTGTTGGAGTCTCCTGATATAGCTATTATTGGCGTAGGTGAGGGATCGACTCCCCAGCTAAAGCTTTTTTTTGATGCAATTAATGTTACTGAGGCGGAATGGATGCCGCGCTGTAATGCGACCTATAAGAATGGAATTTCGTTTGTAAATTGGTCGTTTATTCCTGGGTTTGAACGGTACTTTCATCCGTTTCCTGCGCAAACCGATGGGTTTACTACCCCCGTTTTTTTTAATAATATCAAAGAGCGTATACAGGGAAATGATGCGAATGTTCATCCTGACAGTTATTTTTTAGCAAGTTATCTCGCCAGAGAAAATCTTGGGCCTTTACCGGCTGAAACCTTCCCGTTCGATGTGGCTTATGGTTACCATTTTGATGCAACTCTGGTTGGGCAATTTCTGGCCGAAAAAGCGATGGCTAAAAATGTTAAAAGGATTTTGGGTACTTTGACTGAGGTGTTATTGAATTCAAAAGGTGAAATAGCTTCGGTAAGGTTGGATGATAGCAGTCTTTTGGGTGCAGATATTTTTATTGATTGTTCTGGCTTTAAGTCTTTATTGTTACAAGGTGCCTTGAAAGTTAACTTCAAAAGCTTTAGAGAAAACTTGTTTAATAATTCTGCTGTGGTGATGCCTTCTCCTATATCTGACATTATTCCACCAGAAACTCGATCAACAGCCTTAACAAATGGTTGGGCGTGGAAGATTCCGCTAACCAATCGTTATGGTAATGGTTATGTCTATAGCGCTGACTATATTTCTGCAGATCAGGCAGAGACAGAGTTAAGATCCCATCTGGGTCTATTAGACAGTGATGTGCAATCAAGGCACCTCAACATGAGGATCGGTCGGGTTGAAAAACATTGGGAAAAAAATTGTATAGCAATAGGTTTGTCCCAAGGGTTTATCGAGCCACTGGAGGCAACTGCGCTTTATCTGGTGTTTGAAACTGTTTTCCGTTTTATGAAATATTATGAAAACGGATTGTATACAAATAAATATATAGATGATTTTAACCGTGACATTAACGCGAAATTCGATGGTGTCAGGGATTATATTGTTTGCCATTATAAGGTTAACCAAAGAAAGGATACTGATTATTGGAGAGATAACGCTGCCAACCTCGCCCTGTCAGAAACCTTGACTAAAATTTTAAATCTCTGGAAGCGTGGAGATAATTTTATTAATGATATGCATACGCACGGATTGGAAGGCAGTTATCAAGCAGAATCCTGGGCATGTTTGTTGGCCGGCTATGGAATATTTCCTGCGTTAAGGGGCGGGAGTGATGATACTCAATTTAAATCCAGGCATGATCTGACGAAGTTAAATGACTTTATTCGTAGATGTGGCCTGAACTTTAAAAAGCACAATGAACTAATTTAACGTACAAAAATGGTAGATGAATGTCAGCTAACAGCTCCTGTATGTTTAATGAAAATTTGACTGTTGAATCAGTTCAGATTGGCAATGAAAATCAAAAAATTCTAATTATCGATAATTTATTAAAGCGACCAACGGATTTGGTTGAGTTTGCCAGGAAAAATGAATTTGAACCTTATCCCTGTCCTCGCCCGGGGACTGGGTATCCAGGAGTAAGATTAACTCCGCCAGCGGTCTATTCAGATGCATTAATGGATTTGATTAAGCCAATATTGATAAGTGAGTATGATGTTCCCACTGGCCTCGAGTTGCGCAAAGCTGTTTGTAGTATGTCGTTAACCACAGTCAGGCCAGAAAATCTTGGATCTATACAATTAACTCCCCACTTTGATACCAGTGCATACAACCAATTTGCAGTTCTTCTATATTTGTGCGACGAACATCATGGTGGCACAGCCTTCTATCGCCATAACGCTACAAATTATGAAGTTATTACGGTGGAGCGAAGCGAGGGGTATACCGGGATATATTTTGCCGAGCTGGCTCGGAGAGAGAAAAGGCCTGTGTATTTTACGGAGTCAGATGAATATTTCACAAAAATTTCACAGGTAAACGCCAAATTCAATCGTATGGTTATTTATCGTAGCTGCTTGATTCATTCACCTTACATTAACAACCCCGAGCAAAGCATTAACAGCAACCCCGGTACGGGCCGTTTAACGGTAAATTCGTTTGTGGCCTTCTAAATTTCTGTAGAAGTGTGTGCATAAGTAACGACTTTTGAATGGCGTTTAAAAACTTGCATATAAATGTTTGACAACGTTGTCCCGCAGGCGTAATCTAACCTTGTCCGATGATGACAACTGGCCTGATATCTCTCCTTGTTGGGTTCAGTATCATGGGGCATGAGTTCTCTAGAGCTGTAGTAGTGGTCTTGTGGTTAGTGTCCTGCGGGGCACTAACCTTTTTTAACAGTCTGCTATGATCGCCATTACACGGGACGCTTTACACCAAAACAATGAATTCTTGAGTATCTGGTTCTGGTGTTTTAGAACCCGGATATTGGCTCTACAAATCAGCTCTACAAAATAAGAGGTAGATCATGGCGAAGTTGCCACTGGGCGCGCAAACCTTGTTTATCGGTATTGATGGGGGAGGCACCAAGTGTCGCGCCAGTATCATGACCGAAGATTTGCAAGTGCTAGGCACCGGCGTTGGTGGTCCAGCCAATCCTTTCCAGGGCGTTCAACAAGCCAAAGATTCCATCCGCACTGCTGCCGAACTGGCGTTGATCGATGCGGGCCTGCCAACTTCTGCCATGAGCGAGTTAATTGCCGGCGCGGGTTTGGCGGGTGTTAATGTTCCCAGCCTCTATGAGGTTATGTCTGCCTGGGATCATCCTTTCAAAGAAATGCATTTGACTACTGACTTGCATATTGCCTGCTTGGGTGCGCATAACAGCGATCAAGGGGCAGTGATGATTTGCGGTACTGGCTCCTGCGGTTATTCCTTTGTAAATAACCAACCACTGTTTATTGGCGGCCACGGTTTTCCCATTGGTGATAAAGGCAGTGGTGCCTGGATGGGTCTTGAGGCTATTCAAGCGGTATTGTTGGCATCAGATGATCTTGGTCCGCAAACCATCATGAGCGAATCTATTGGTGATTTCCTGCAGGCCAAAGGAATGATGATTGTCGACAAAATGTTTGGTGCACGCCAAGGTGATTACGCCAAGTTCGCTATTTTTGTCGTGGATGCTGCCGATGAAGGCGATGCAGTCGCTATTAATATTGTTAAGGAAGGGGCTGCCTACATGAGCGGTGTGGCCCGCAAGCTCTGGGCAACTAACCCGGGGCGTATGTCAATTATCGGCGGGCTCGCCCCGCGTCTGATTCCCTGGATGGACAAAGACATGGCCGATAATCTCTCTCCAGTGCTCTATCAACCAGAGTTCGGTGCTGTTTATTTTGCAAAACAAGCGCTGAAGGCGGCAAAGAATAACAACGATCCAATAAGTGCTACCCTTTAACCAGAGTCGACCAATAACATGAATAGTGAAACTATGACCGCTCCCATGACGCAGGAAAAGTACACAAACGCTTTCATCCCTTTGGCAATGATTGCAGGGCTTTTCTTTATCTTCGGTTTTGTGACCTGGCTGAACGGGTCTTTGATGCCGTATTTGGAATTAATCCTTAAGTTAAATCCAATTCAGGCTTATCTGATCATTTCCAGTTTTTACTTTTCAGTCTGTATTTTCTCAATCCCATCCTCATGGATCATTAATAGTGTTGGCTATAAAAATGGTATGGCGATAGGTTTGGGGGTTATGTCGGCTGCAGCGCTTTTCTATATCCCTGCTGCTAAAGCCCAATCATTTGCGCTGTTCCTGTTGGCTCAATTTATTATGGGCGCAGGTCAAACACTGGTTCAAACCGCAGTGAATCCCTATGTCGTTAAGATGGGGCCGGAGGAGTCCGCCGCTCGTCGCATCAGTATTATGGGGATTCTCAATAAATCGGCTGGTATTGTTGCTCCGATTGTGTTCACCGCATTAATTCTCGGCGGCGTAAGTTCTCACTCTACGCAGACCCCGTCTGCTGAAGAAATTAATGAGCTAGCTAATAATTTGATCATGCCTTACATCTACATGGCATGCATTATCGGCGTTGTCGCTTTTTTGGTAAAACTTTCTTCACTGCCTGATTTGGAATCGGAAGAAAGTAAAGAAGATAAGTTGCCGTTGCGCGAAGTGCTGCAATTTCCCAATCTGGTTCTTGGTGTGGTTGCATTGTTCCTCTATGTCGGTGTAGAAGTCATTGCCGGGGACACTATTGGTGCATACGGCCGCAGCATTGGTTTCAGCAATTTTGGTATTCTCACTTCCATCACTATGGCATGCATGGTGGCTGGCTATATTCTCGGGATTTTGCTAATCCCAAAAGTCATATCCCAGCAAAATTTTCTGATGGTGTCCGCGATCCTGGGGGTGGTATTGAGTTTGAGCATAGTGCTCGGCAATCATGAGTCCACATCCATTTCTTCATTATTCGCCTTCGCGGGTGTGCCAGCAATTCCAAATACTATTTTGTGTATCGCGTTGTTAGGCTTTGCCAATGCCATTGTATGGCCGGCAATTTGGCCTTTGGCGTTGAGCGGATTGGGCAAATACACTGCGACTGGTTCAGCCCTGTTGATTATGGCAATCGCCGGTGGCGCAGTACTGCCATTAATTCTCGGTGGTGTTTCGCATCTGGTCGATCGTCAAACCGCTTATATCGTAATGACGCCCTGTTATCTGTTTATCCTGTATTACGCGGCAAAAGGATACAAATTGCGCAGCTGGAAATAATCTAATCAAAGATTATTTACTGTTAAATTTTTAACTACATCTGCGAGGTATCTGATGGTCAAGCAACGTTTTTTGGCTCTTGATGTAATGCGCGGCTTGACCCTCGCGCTGATGATCCTGGTGAATACAC
>JAGKXD010000209.1 GCA_021151525.1 Cellvibrionaceae bacterium
GTTTATCCTATCTTGGCTAAATCCTTCCCCCATTTTTAGGATTTTTAGTGGTGGCTGGGTTACAAACCTGCTGCATAACTGAAACGCCTAAAATTCGCCGCAAACACCAAAAGCCTGCAAATTTTTTTCAATTTCCCTGTCAACGTATTCCAACTAGGGGCGTTATTAGCTATGAAAGTGCGATAAAGCGCTCAACTTAAATCGGAGAATCACCATGTTAAAAGCTATTTTTACTAAAACTTTATTAGCGACTTCTTTAATGGTTGCTTTGGGCGCGACAAGTTCTGCTGTTATGGCGAATGAAGTAGGTGCTAAACACCAAAAGCACGAAGTGGTAAGTCGCGATTCCTCAAAAACTAAAACTGACACGGGTTTTACTCGTACCACTACAAAAACTGATTCTGCTGGTGAGACTGCAACTCGTACTGCAGATGTAACTACTGACAAAGCGAATGGTACTCGTACCAAAACCGTTACAGGCACTACTTTCGACGGAAAAACCTACAGCGGCGAATCAACTGCACACAAAACCGACACCGGTTACACCTCACAGGGCGAAATCACAACTTCTGATGGCAAGGTAGTTGATCGTTCTGTGAATGCGACTGTTGATAAAACGGCGGGCACAGTAACTAAAGATATTTCAGTAACCCCACAAGGTGGTGAGACTAAAACGCGCACTGTTGTGCATCCGCTAAAGAGAACTAAGTAATGAAGATGAGCTGTGCTGGTGGGATCCGCGCAGCTCATTTTTTGAAAACCCGTTTATACTGACGGACAAATTAGTCTTTTTGGATGCGATGAATGTTGGAAAGCGGGCCTACTTTTTCAAACTCGGTAGAGGTGAAAGCGCCTTCGCTCAAGCTTGATGATTTTTTGAGCCAGGTTGAGCGCAGAGCCTATCGCACTGCAATATTGAGTACGCGAAAGCCAGCAGATGCATTAGACATAGTTCAAGATGCGATGACGCAATTGGTACAACATTATCGTGAGCGTCCTGCAGAAGAATGGCCATTGTTATTTCAACGGATTTTGCAACACCGAATTATGGATTGGCATCGCCAACAAACGCGTCAAAAGAAATGGTTTTGGCAAACTACTGCAAACTTGGATGATGACGAAGAGTACGAAATTAATTTCGTTGTCGATGAGCGAGAACAAGATCCCGCAGAATTGGTGGCAAGGGCAAGTGATATTGATTGTGTGATCCAAGCGCTTGAACAATTACCGCTGCGACAGCGACAAGCTTTTATGTTGCGCGCATGGGAAGGATTTGATGTGCAGGAAACTGCGGCCAGCATGGGGTGCAGTGAGGGTAGTGTAAAAACGCATTACTTCAGAGCTTTACAAACACTGCGCGAACACTTGCGTAACAATGGGTGATGACGGAAAAATTGAGGTCGATATGGTAGAAAAAATTTCATCAGGTTCTGCACCCAATGCAACAGCAAACGCTAATGCCGATCATGCGTTGATTGCTGCGGTTAATCAATCTTTGGATAAAAGTCTTGCTGATATTGATGAGATGAGCTTGCAGCGTTTAAAGAATGCGCGCATAACCGCTTTGTCATCATCACAAAAAAGCCGTAAGTGGGTGCCATTAAGTGTGGCTGCTAGTTTGGCGGCTTTGTTATTAATTCCCGTTGTTATGCAGCACAAATCCGCAACTATTTCTGTTGAACCAGAATTTGAAATGGTATCGCAAGAGCAGCCAATTTCCTCAGAAGAAATGGATGATATAGACATGTTAATGGCATTGGAGGATACGGATGCCTAATCGATTATTACAGCTATCGCGCATGTGGTTTGTAGGCGGAATCTTAATTGCTTTTCCCGTTATGGCAGATGCCCCGACACCATCCCAAGAGTTTTGGGAATACATGGCTGACTACGGCGATGACAATGGTGAAGTTTTAGATCCTCTTGAGTACGATCAAATTCTCAGTATGAAAGAAAGCGAATTAAAAGAAAATGATGTTGCCGGAGAGCCTGCAACTGTAGATAACCCAAAAGTTAGAAATGCGGATATGAAGTTTGAAAAAAAATCATCAGTGCAGGCTTCGTCTGCGGATGCGAAAGGAGCAAAGCTATGAGAGTTTTTATGTTGTTGGTGTGCTTATCTTTTGCGCCAGGTTTGCTTGCGGACTCTGCACCTTCTTGGAATCAGCTAACGCCTGCACAGCAACAAGTGTTGGCGGCGGTTCAACCCAATTGGGATAAAATGCCGGTAGAGCGGCGCCAACAGTTAATCAAAAAAGCTGATAAGTTTTCTACTATGAAGCCAGAACAACAACAAAAAATGTTGGATCGATTTGATAAGTGGAAAAATTTGCCGGCGGATCAAAAAGAAACTCTGCGTAAGCGCTACAAGGAATATAACAATTTACCTGCAGATCAAAAGGCCGAGGTACGCAAACGTTTAGATTGGTTCCAAGCCTTGCCTGAAGATCAAAAGAAGGCAATGCGCGATAAATGGCAATCGCTGTCGCCAGAGCAAAAACAAAAAATGCGCGAACGCTTTAAAAACATGACTCCGGAAGAACGCAAAGCCGCACGTGAGCGGCTTATGCGTATGCGTTTGAATAGACAATAAGTCAAAGTTGAAGACCTATAACAATGGATAAAATAATTTATGATTTCAAGATTCACTGCCAAAATTTCAGTTTTTGTTTTAAAAACTATTAGTA
>JAGKXD010000024.1 GCA_021151525.1 Cellvibrionaceae bacterium
GGTTAGGGTGGGGGTGCTTTTACAAACTCTTAAAAAATCTCTCCACACGCGGCAAATAAAAATTATCGTAATCTAACGACATCACCACAGCGCTTGATCTTCCGACAAATTCATCTCTAGGCACGAACCCAATCACACGTGAGTCAGCGCTGTTGTCGCGGTTATCGCCAAGCATTAGATAGTGATTTGCGGGAACAATCACCGCGGGGAAATTTGCGAACTCATGATTTTCGGGGTTGCTAATACGCACTATATGAGTGGTATTAAACAAGTGTTCTAGTTGATCGGTATTGCCCGCGGTTTTCTCATATTGAATCGCAGTGCCATTAATAAATAGTTGGTTGTTAATCATGGCAACTGTGTCGCCGGGAACGCCAACCACGCGTTTTACTAAACGTTTGTCAGATACTTTTGAATCAAAAACAGCAATCTCGCCGCGCTGTGGGTCGGCAAACTTCACTAACGAAATGTGCGTAAACGGAATGTGTAAATCGTAAGCCAGCTTGTTGACTGCGATGCGATCGCCTTCGAGTATGGTAGGTTTCATTGAGCCTGTTGGAACCGTGTTCCAATCGGCGCAAGCGCTGCGAAACATAAACATTAGGCTTAGGAAAATAATAAAAGACTTGTTTTCTCGCCAAAGGTTTATACAAAGTTGTTTCATCATCTTTCTCCGTGAGCGGTATTGGCTCAAACTGCTACAATGCCTGTTTTGGTAAATTTGCTTCCCTTTTAAGGCTAGCGAAAGGCTTATTGGTGCTTGCTAAAGACTCAAGCCTAAAAACAAAGTTCATCTGATTAACACAACAACGCTTATGTCATTACTTTTATCACCTTTGCGACATCTGATTGGCGTCTTTACCACTCTTTTGTTTGTGGTGTTTACGCTTATTGTCTTTATTCCACTCATGCCGCTCGCATTGCTCAAGTGGCTCTTGCCTTTTACGGCATGGAGAGTTTTTTGTAACCGTTGGTTGGATTGGCTCGCTAGTCATTGGATGGATGCCAATGCGCGCCATCAGGAAGTTATTTTGCCGACGGAACTTGAAGTTGCGGGTATGAATAACCTGAGTGTGGCTGAGTGGTACATGATGATTGCTAACCATCAATCTTGGGTGGATATTTTGGTGCTCTTGCGGGTCTTTAATCGCCGAATTCCTTACTTGAAGTTCTTTTTGAAGCAATCTTTGATTTGGGTTCCCCTGCTTGGGTTGGCTTGGTGGGCGCTGGAATTTCCGTTTATGCGTCGCTACACCAAAGCAGAGATAGCGAAAAATCCTCAGTTGAAGGGGAAGGACATCGAAAAAACGCGCGAAGCTTGCGAAAAGTTTCGCCATAACCCGGTCACCATCATCAATTTTTTAGAGGGGACGCGCTTTACTCCTGCCAAATATGCCCAGCAAAAGTCGGTCTATCGCCATTTGTTGATGCCCAAGGCTGGCGGTTTAGCCTTCACTTTGGGGGCAATGAACGGTCAGTTACATAGCCTGTTGGATGTAACTCTCTATTATCCCGAAGGTCGCCCCAGCTACTGGCAATATGCTTGCGGCAAGGTAAAGCGCATTTGTGTACAGGTACGCGAGCGCCCGATTCCTGCGGGTATGTTGGGTAATTACAGTGATGATGCGGAGTTTCGCGAACGCTTTCAGGCTTGGGTAAACCAAATCTGGCAGGAAAAAGATGCTTTGCTAGAACAGATGAAAACAAGGCATTAAAAAGCGCAGAAAAATTTGGCGGTTCAAGGTATGCTAAAGGCATATCTCATTGATAGTGCGATTGTTTTAAGGAGGCCGCCATGCTGTATTCGCTAAAAGATTTGTTTGCCAAGTTAGGTCTACCTAACTCTGACAGTGATATAGAGGCATTTATTGAACGCCATCGCCCTCTGCCACAAGCGGAGCCCTTGGCTAGTGCGAGTTTCTGGACTGCCGAGCAGGCTGCGTTTTTGCGTGAGGCTCGCCAACCTTATTCGGATTGGGAAGAGGTGGTGGACGAGCTGAACTGCTTGTTGCGCGACTAATTTTCAAGTTGTTTTCAATAACGCGCCTAGAGGGCGCGTTATTTTTTGGTGCCTAGCCAACTGCTGTACGCATAGACCTCCAAATACGCTAGAATGCCGACCAATTGCGGCAACCACCTCTTATTCTTGAGGTCTTGCTTGCCTGTCTTCAAACCTCCATAAAGTATTTATTGCCTGTGACTGACTTAAGCCATATCCGTAACTTTTCCATTATTGCCCACATTGACCACGGTAAATCCACCATTGCAGACCGCTTTATCCAGCTCTGCGGTGGCTTGAGTGACCGCGAAATGGAGGCGCAAGTACTTGATTCTATGGATTTGGAGCGCGAGCGCGGCATTACCATTAAGGCGCACAGTGTGACCTTGCACTACAAGGCGCGCGACGGTAAAACCTATCAGCTCAACTTTATTGATACTCCCGGTCACGTGGATTTCACCTACGAAGTATCGCGCTCGCTCGCGGCTTGTGAAGGTGCGTTGCTGGTTGTGGATGCCGGTCAGGGCGTAGAAGCCCAGTCAGTCGCTAACTGCTACACCGCCATCGAACAAGGTTTGGAAGTAATTCCCGTATTGAACAAGATGGACTTGCCGCAAGCCGAACCAGACCGTGTTGCGCAAGAAATTGAAGATATTATTGGCATCGATGCTACCGAAGCTGTGCGCTGCTCAGCCAAATCCGGCATGGGCATGGAAGATGTATTGGAGGAGTTGGTGCGCTTGGTTCCTCCGCCAGAAGGTGATGTGGATGCGCCCCTGCAAGCGTTGATTATCGACTCATGGTTCGATAACTATTTGGGCGTTGTCTCTTTGGTTCGCGTAAAGCAAGGCACGCTTAAGCTCAAAGATAAAATCATCGCCAAAACTATTGGCAAACCACAAATCGTGGATGGTGTAGGTGTATTTAGTCCCAAGCTAACCCAGTTAAAAGAACTCAAAGCCGGTGAAGTAGGTTTTGTAGTAGCAGGTATTAAAGACATTCAAGGCGCGCCAGTGGGCGATACCATCACCCACGCGCAAACTCCTGAAGTTGAATCTTTGGCGGGTTTCCAAAAAATTAAACCGCAAGTCTATGCGGGTATGTTCCCCATCAGTTCTGATGACTTTGAAGATTTCCGCGATGCCTTGGCTAAGTTGACCTTGAACGATGCTTCATTGTTTTACGAACCAGAAAGTTCAGATGCACTAGGCTTCGGTTTCCGCGTTGGTTTCCTTGGCATGCTGCACATGGAAATTATCCAAGAGCGCTTGGAACGCGAATACGATCTGGATTTGATTACCACCGCGCCTACCGTAGTTTATGAAATCGAAAAGCGCGGCGGGGAAGTTATCTATGTTGATAACCCATCCAAATTGCCTGACCCAGGTTCAATCGACGAAATGCGTGAACCAATTGTGGAGGCCAATATTTTGGTACCACAAGAACATTTGGGTAATGTGATTACCCTGTGTATCGACAAGCGCGGCGTGCAAAAAGATTTGCAATTCACCGGTTCGCAAGTGCGTGTGCGCTACGAGATGCCGATGAACGAAGTAGTGACGGATTTCTTTGATCGCTTGAAGTCGGTAAGCCGTGGCTACGCTTCTTTGGATTACAGTTTCGTGCGTTTTGATGCAGCGAATTTGGTGCGTTTGGATGTCTTGATTAACAGCGAAAAAGTGGATGCATTGGCGATTATCGTGCATCGCGATAAAGCGCAGAGAATGGGGCATTCATTGACAGATAAGATGAAAGAGCTGATTCCTCGCCAGATGTATGACGTTGCGATTCAAGCGGCAATTGGTGGCCAAATTGTGGCGCGCTCCACCGTAAAAGCGTTGCGCAAAGATGTAACGGCCAAATGTTATGGTGGCGATGCTACACGTAAGAAGAAATTGTTGGAAAAGCAAAAAGCCGGTAAGAAACGTATGAAGCAAGTGGGTAGTGTTGAGATTCCACAGGCCGCGTTTTTTGCGGTGTTAAAAATAGATTCTTAAGGAACGGCGCGCCGCGTTTTAGCGCGGCGGTTGATTCTCTCAAGGCAGAAATAGCAATCATAAAGGTCTTCGCAATTCATGAGCAGTTTAAATCTCCCGTTAATTCTTACTTTGGCGGTCTTAATCACAGGCCTGATTTGGTTGGTGGATTTGCTGTTTTTGGCAAAGCCGCGCAAAGCTCGCGTTAGTGCCGTGGCTCAGCAGTTTCCGGCTATTGAGTCTGCCTATGAGAACAGAAAGGCCGCTTATGACATCGCCATTGGTGAGGCCGGTAAAGAGCCCCTTGCGGTTGAATATGCCAAATCATTTTTCCCCGTATTATTTATAGTGTTTTTCCTGCGTTCGTTTTTGGTTGAACCCTTTCAAATTCCATCCGGCTCAATGATCCCTACATTGCAGGTGGGTGATTTTATTTTGGTAAATAAGTTTGCTTATGGCTTGCGTGTTCCTGTGTTGAATAAAACCTTTATTCCTGTCGGTAAGCCCAAGCGCGGTGATGTGATGGTGTTCTTTCCTCCGCATCAGCCAAAAACTTATTTCATTAAGCGTGTAATAGGTATTCCGGGCGACAAGGTTCGTTACGCCAATAATGTGCTTTACTTAAACGATGTCGAAGTAAAGCAGGAGTTCGATAAGAAGGCGTTTCCAGAGTGGGGCTCCTTCTGCATGAACTACAGACAGCAGTTAACGGTTGTCAACGAAATGCTAGATGGCATTCCGCACAAAATGCAAAAGTGCGATATACCAAGTCCTTTAAGTGCAGCAGACAAAACGTGGATTGTTGAGGAAGGCCACTACTTTATGATGGGCGACAATCGCGACAACAGTGGTGATAGCCGTGTTTGGGGAACGGTTTCGGATGACGCGATTGTGGGCAAAGCTTTTGCGGTTTGGATGCACTGGGAAGAGCTATTAAGTATTCCCAGCTTTGATCATGTAGGTGTTGTTAAATAATCATTTAAAAATTAACAGGTGCCACTATGAAATCTTTATCGAGCGGTCAATGTGTTTCGTGCAAGAGCCTGCAGAAGCAGCAAGGCTTAACCTTAATTAGCTGGATTTTTGTAATAGCCATATTAGCGTTTTGCGGCATGTTTGCGTTTCGCATAGTTCCTATGTATGCCGAGAATGTGTATGTGGTCAATGCATTAAAATCACTTGCAGAACCAGGTGCACAGGTTAATGAAATGTCAGACGCAGAAATTAGAAAGAGACTTTTAAATTTCTATATGGTTAACAATGTGCGTAGTGAAGGTCCACAAAATATTGTGATTGACCGCAAATCGAAAAGCCTCTTAATCAAAATTGATTATGAAAACCGTACCAATTTATTTTACAACATTGATATCGTGACCAGTTTCCAAAATCATTTGGATGGTGATCACTTAGCTTTGTGTTGTAAACCAGCGGCAGATCAGCGTGCAACCAAGTATTAAGTATCAGCGATTACAAGCTCGCTTAGGTTATGAATTCAATTCGCCGAAGCTTTTACAGTTGGCGCTTACCCATCGCAGTCATGGCGCCAACAATAATGAGCGTCTGGAGTTTTTAGGTGACTCCATTTTAAATTTGGTCATAGGTGAAGCTTTATTCAAGCGATTCATCGATGTTCGTGAAGGTCAGTTAAGTCGTTTGCGTTCGCAGTTAGTCAAGGGCGAAACTCTGGCAGAAATTGCGCGCGAGTTTGAACTTGGCGAATGTTTGATTCTCGGTGAAGGTGAAATGAAATCGGGCGGTCACCAGCGCGATTCCATTTTGGCGGATACTGTAGAGGCTTTAATTGGTGCCATTTTTACCGAAACCAATTTTGAAATCTGTCGTGCCCATGTGCTTTCTTGGTATGCGGAACGTTTGTCTTTGTTGACCGTAGATACCACGGCAAAAGATTCAAAATCGCGTCTGCAAGAACACTTACAAAGCTTGCGTAAACCTTTGCCCGAGTATGAAGTGGTAGAGGCGGCGGGTGAATCCCACGCGCAAATTTTTACCATTGAATGCCGTGTGGTTTTATTAAAGCAAGCGGTGCGCGCGCAGGCGAGCAATCGTCGTGAAGCGGAAAAAATGGCTGCCAGCGAAGTGTTGCGCCTACTCAATATCCAGTAATTAAATCCATTTCTTTTAGTTTATCCTTTCAGGTTTATATATGTCGGATCATGCTGATTCACCAATGACTCGCTGTGGTTATGTTGCCATTGTAGGGCGCCCTAATGTGGGCAAGTCCACACTGCTGAACCATATTCTTGGGCAAAAAATCAGTATTACATCGCGCAAGCCGCAAACTACACGCAACAATGTGGTGGGCATTAAAACTGAAGGCGATATCCAAATTATGTTTGTGGATACTCCCGGCATGCATTTGGGGCAGCAGAAAGCAATCAATCGATACATGAATCGCGCTGCTAATACCGCCATGAAAGATGTGGATGTGGTGGTGTTTGTGGTTGATCGCTTTATTTGGACCGAAGAAGACGAAGCTGTTGCAGAAAAATTACAATACGCATCCTGTCCGATTATTTTAGCGGTTAATAAAGTTGACCAGGTAGAAGATAAAGAGTCATTACTTCCGCATTTGGAAAACCTGTCGAAAAAATTGAATGTTGCAGAAATTGTTCCTTTGTCTGCACTGCGTAATATTAATCTTGATCGCCTTGAGCAATTGATCATCGATCGCATGCCTGAAGGTATGCACATGTATCCCGAAGATCAAATTACTGATCGCAGCTCACGTTTTATGGCAGCAGAAATCGTGCGCGAAAAAATTACCCGCCAGTTGGGCGATGAATTGCCCTATGAAATGGCTGTTGAAATTGAAGAGTTTAAACAAGAAGGGAATTTGCTCAACATAGGTGCATTGATTTTGGTAGAGCGCGAAGGACAAAAGCGAATTTTAATTGGCGATAAAGGTGAGCGCATTAAATTAATTGGAACAGATGCACGCAAGGATATGGAAAAGTTATTCGACATGAAAATTATGTTGAAGCTCTGGGTAAAAGTAAAATCAGGTTGGTCAGATGACGAGCGAGCTTTGCGCAGTTTAGGTTACAACGACTTGTAGCCAGGATTCGAAGTCCTATGACCGTTGAACTGCAACCAGCATACATATTACATACGCGCCCTTATCGCGATACCAGTATGTTGGTTGACTTTTTCACTCCTGCTTTTGGCAGAGTAACTGCAGTAGCGCGCGGTGTTCGCTCGCGTAAAGCGCCCAAGCGTAATTTGTTAAATCCCTTCACTCGTTTGTTAGTTTCCTTCCAGGGCAAAACTGATTTAAAACTCCTTACTCATTTTGAAGCCGAAGGTGCACATTTCACTTTGAGCGCAAAACATTTGTTCAGTGGATTTTATTTAAATGAATTATTGGTGCGCTTACTGCCTGAATTAGATGCGCACCCCGATATTTACGAATTGTATGAATACAGTTTGCAGAGCCTGCATGCTCAGTATGATTTGGAGCCGGTTTTGCGTCACTTTGAGTTTCGGCTGCTCAATGAATTAGGTTATGGAATTCATTTTGAGGTGGACGCAAAAACGGGACAAGAATTAGTTGGAGATTGTTACTACTGTCTGGATTCAGCCTTGGGTTTTTATGTGGCTGAGGCGGATGTTCCCGTTAATTACCAGTTTTCCGGACAGCATTTATTGGCTATTGCAGCCCAAGATTTTTCGCAAACGGACGTTAAGCAAACTGCGAAGCGTATATCACGAATTTTGCTAAAACCTTTGTTAGGTGCAAAGCCTTTGATGAGCCGAGAATTATTCAGTTAATTCTCGGCTGGTGCTTTAACTCCAAACACTTCATCCAAATCGCGATTTGCTCCCCAAGCTAACACATCATCAATGGCATTGTTGAGTGATTGAATAGCTTCCTTTGCGTTGTTAAATTCTTTTGCTTGTATAAGTTTGTCGAGGAAGCCGCTAATGCTTTTTAAGCGCGGTACACCACAATAACAACTACTTCCATATAGACGATGAATTAATTCGTTGAGAAGTGCATCGTTATTATCGACAATCGCTTGATTGATTTGCTGTTTTTCATTGGGTAAACCATCCAGCATCATCTTTAACATATCGCGAGCAAGTAGCGGCTTATTGTTGGCTAATTTCAAGCAGAGGCTCACGTCCACAGATGCGTTTGCATCTATATTGGTGTCTCTCAGCGGTAATTTTTCTTGCTCAATCACATGTTCTTGCGCAATCACGACTTCCTTTTTTCCGCTCAGCGATGTCCAGCGATTAATGATATGTGCGAGCTGGCTTTCGCTAACGGGCTTACTAATACAATCATCCATACCTGAAATTAAAAGCTCGGCTTTTTGCTCTGTCAGTGAGTGAGCGGTCAGTGCAATGATCGGTGTGCGCTGCGAATCTTTTTCTAATTCGCGAATGTGTTTTGTTGCTTGGAATCCATCCATTCCTGGCATTTGAATATCCATAAAAATTACATCAAACTTTTGGGTTTTGCAGGCATCTATTGCTTGTAATCCATTGCTTGCTTGCACTACTTGAGTATTTAGGCCTCGCAATAACTCTGATGCTAATTGTAAGTTGGCTGGATTGTCATCGACTAATAACACCGATGTTGCCGGCAAGTTTGCGGCGCTAGTGTTAGTCTGCTCATGAGTGGCTTCAGATAAATTAATATTCAGTTTGTCACACAGCATTTTGAGCAGGGCATCGTAAGCGATTGGCTTATTAATAAATTGAGTGTTGAGATTTTGGCCGTTGTTGCGCAGCAACCGTTGATGTGCTGCAGTGCAGCATGCAATGACTTTGCAGTTAAACTCATCCGCCAATTGTTCACTGATATTGTTGAGCAAAGACGGTGGGATTTTACGTTCGTCAGCGGCTATGTCTAACAATAAAATATCAAAGGGATCTGTTTTGTGTGCTTTGCGAATACTGGGAAATATATCGTGTATTTCGCTAATGACATCCTGTTTCATTTGCCATTCGGTTAATAATGCTTGCAATTGTTCGCGCGAGGTTTGGTTGCTGCTGCAGATGAGTGCGCGATGCTGTTCAAGATTCGGAAGTGCGTACTGAATGAGTTGCTTTTTATCTATTCCCAAGCGTGCAGTGAACCAAAAGGTCGAGCCTTCATCGAGTTTGCTTTCAACGCCAATTTCACCGTTCATGCGCTCTACAAGGCCTTTACAAATAGCCAGCCCGAGACCTGTTCCACCCTGTTCGCGTGAATTGGAGCCATCGGTTTGTGAAAAGGGTTTAAACAAATCATTTTGTTGCTCAGTGCTTAAACCTATACCTTGGTCAGTCACGCTAACTTTCAGCATGAGGTGAGTTTCTTGTTGAGCAATTGCGGCTACGCGTACAAGAATATTGCCGTGCTCACTAAATTTAATGGCGTTGCCAATAAGGTTGGAGAGTACTTGTTTAAAACGTAAGGAGTCACCCAGCAGTTGTGCAGGAATTGTGGGGTCAACATTGGCAATGAGTTGCAAGTTTTTTTCATGTGCATCGGGCGCAAGTATATGCAAGGTTTCATCAATAGTCTGACGCAAGGGGAGCGGTGCGTACTCTAAAGTTAATTTGCCCGCTTCAATTTTAGAGAAGTCGAGAATGCCGTTAATCACAGTAAGCAAGCTCTGCGCCGAATCGCGAATGGTGTTGAGGTATTCCGCTTGTTGTTCATCTATATCCGTTTTTAAGGCGAGTGCGGCGAAACCTAAAATACCATTTAGCGGCGTGCGAATTTCATGACTGGTATTCGCGAGAAATTCAGATTTAATCCTGCTGGCTTCAATCGCTTCTTTGCGGGCAATGTCCAATTCGATATTTTTAATTTCAATAGTTTCGAGTGTTTCAATCAAATCCTGCGTAGATTGCTCAATGTGATTTTGCAAATCCTGTTGGGCATTTTCCAGCGATTCTGCCATGGTGTTGGTGGCGTTGGCGAGGTAAACAAACTCGCGACTTTTTTGCGGGTTCACGCGAGTTTGTAATTTTCCTTGGGCGAGATGATTGATAACTTCTTTAATGTGATTGAGTGGGTCAGTGATGTTATGAAAGAGTCGTGTTGCCAAAAATGCGGCCATGATTAAACAGGCAAGTGTTATGGCAATCGTGATTAAAATAGTTTGATAGTGAATCACCATGTAGGGTGATGACAACATTTCTACTTCAACCCAACCTACGGGGTTTAATCCATTCTTATCGACAATGGGGTGTGAAAATAAAATAGTGCGACGTGTTTCTCTTCGCACGGGTTCAAGACTGTTCGGTGACAAACCAAGATCAGTTGTAGGTAAAAACTCTGGGCCGCTATGAAAGGATTCGTTGGTCGTATCTAGGCGAACATGTAGTGCACGAATGTAAGGGTCTTCCAAGGAACCATCCAAAAGTTCCTGCAAGAGCGCTTTATCATTGCGAATAATGGGGGCGTAAATTAAGTGCGCTGTTTTGCGCGTCATGGCGCTGCCGCGCATATCCACAAATTTAGACAGTTCGTATAAACAAAAAGAAATCAGTGACACTGAAAGAAGCAAAATGATGGCTATGGCAGGAGTAAAAATGAGTTGCCACACATTGTATTTAAAACTTTTTGATGCACTGGGCATGAATGAATCCTTGGCGGTAGTCAGTGAAGGACGAGCGCGCCTTAAACTTTATACGCGTGATAATGGTGCTTGTTAATTTAACTGCAACAATAACTAGTGCCGTCCAGATCGTTGGGCGTTAGAATAGCCGCCCTTTGTCGCGCTGTACATTCGAGATTTCGTTAGAGGTTGGCTATGCATTTTCCCACTATAGAAGCTTTTGTTGGTAATACCCCCTTGGTGCGTTTACAGCGTTTACCGGGTGCAACCAGCAATACAATTTTAGTGAAGTTGGAAGGCAACAATCCGGCTGGTTCAGTGAAAGATCGTCCAGCTATGTCGATGATCCAGCAAGCCGAAAATCGCGGCGATATTAAACCTGGCGATACCCTGATCGAAGCAACGAGTGGTAACACAGGGATAGCGCTAGCTATGGCAGCGGCAATTAAGGGCTATAAGATGATTCTCATCATGCCCGACAACAGTACTGCTGAGCGCAAAGCGGCTATGACTGCCTATGGCGCTGAGCTGATTCTCGTGACAAAAGAACAAGGCATGGAAGGCGCTCGTGATTTAGCTTTGGCTATGCAGGCTGAAGGTAGAGGCAAGGTGCTCGATCAATTTGGCAACGGCGATAATCCGCTTGCGCACTATAAAACCACAGGGCCAGAGATTTGGCAGCAGACCGGAGGCTTGATTACACATTTTGTGAGCTCTATGGGTACTACAGGTACTATTATGGGGACTTCACGCTATTTAAAAGAACAAAATCCTGACATCAAGATAATAGGTTTACAGCCAGAGGAGGGTGCCAGTATTCCCGGCATTCGTCGTTGGCCGGAGGCCTATTTGCCCAAGATATACGACAAAAGTCGCGTAGATGACATTGTTGGAATGTCGCAGCAAGAAGCTGAACACACAATGCGTGAGCTCGCTCGTAAAGAGGGAATTTTCTGCGGCGTGTCGTCCGGCGGAGCAGTTGCGGCGGCATTACGTTTGGGTCAACAAGTAGAAAACGCAGTTATAGTGGCCATTATCTGTGATCGTGGAGATAGGTACCTATCCTCTGGTCTTTTTAATGAATAATACGTGTTAGTTGGAATGTTAAAAATAAATAATTAGGAGCGTTATATGTCGGTCAGAGGTATTTTGTTAGTTGTATCAGTGGTATTACTGCAGGCGTGTGGTGGCGGAGGCGGTGGATCTAGCGATCCGGTTGTCACAACTCCAGCAACATCCAGCTCGGTCAGTAGTTCAAGCCTATCGAGCGCTTCAAGTAGTGTGTCATCAAGCAGCATGCCAGCAGATTTCCCCGTAGGCACCGCAGATACGTTGCCTGTCATGAATCTTAAAACCGATAATTCGGCCCCCATAGTGTCAAAAGTAGATTACGTGAAAGGTAGCTTCACGCTTACCGGGACGGATGGTGCCTCGGTAGAAGGAACCTTGGAGGTACGAGGGCGCGGCAATTCAACTTGGGATTGGCCCAAGAAGCCTTACCGTTTAAAACTCACGAATACTGCGGCATTGTTGGGTATGCCCACGAGTAAAAATTGGGTGCTGCTAGCCAATTATGCCGACAAAACCTTAATGCGCAATGATGTTGCTTTCATGTTTGGCCGCAACTTGGATATGGAATATACGCCAAGAGCTCAGTACATCGAATTAAATTTGAATGGTGTTTATCAAGGTGTTTATCAGCTGGCTGAACATGTGCGCATTGATAAAAACCGCGTGAATATTCCTGAAATGAAAGTGACAGATACGGATGCCGATAAAATCTCCGGCGGTTATTTGATGGAAGTGGACTTCCGCCACAATGTTAATTATTGCATAAATAGTTTTTGGGACCCTGTTTGTGTCAATGGTGTAAACACTTCCCGTGATGTCGATTACTGCATAGATTCAAAACACGGTATGGAGCCTGCGTGTTTATCAAGCCCAGATACCTTGCACGATGCCGCTTGGTCAGCCCAGCGCGATTACATTGAAAAATATTATGCTGATTTTGAGGCAGCCTTGTTCGGCCCCAACTTCACCGATGCAAACCTAGGTTATGCCGCTTATGTCGATGTAGATTCTGTAGTGAATTACTACTTTGCTAACGAGGTTCTTAAAAATGTTGATGGCACGGCCTCCAGTTTCTTCATTTATAAAAAGCGCGGCGGCAAATTATTTTTTGGACCTATTTGGGATTTCGATTTATCCATGGGTAATGCAGGCTATGACGATGTAGATAAAAGCTACGGTTGGCATATTCGCCCTTCACCATGGTTTGATCGCTTGTTCCAAGACCCTGCCTTCGTGGCAAAGGTGAAAGCGCGCTGGAAGACGCTGAAAGATCAAGGCAAGATCGAGTACATTGCGCAGTACGCAGAAGCGCGTGCAGTGTGGTTGGATAAGCAGCAACAGAAAAACTTCCAAGTGTGGTCGGTAACCGACTTTGCTTCCTGGATATTGCACACACCGCAGGGCTCTTATTCTGCGGAAGTGAAAGAAATGGTGCGCTGGCAGCGCGCGCGCAATACCTGGATAGACACCCAATTGCAGTAATACTTGCAATATTTAGCGTAAAATACCCCTCCAGCGCCACTAGGTGCTGGAGGGGTTTAGTTTTTAATTGAGAGTCAAAATGTCTAATCGCAAGGGGCCTAACAAGCCTTCCTCCCACAAACCGGGTAAGCTCGGACAAAAACCAAAGTCAACCAAAACGGTTGAAAAGTCGTTTGCGTTTGAAACCGAAAACACACCACGCCTGAACCAGCCTCGCCGCGAGAAAAAAGCCCAGCCAATGGACGATATGCGCTTGGGTGAATTTACCATTGATCGCATGAGTCACGATGGTCGCGGTATTGCCCAATGGAATGGTAAAACCCTGTTTGTGGATGGTGCCTTACCGGGCGAACGTATCAGTGCGCGCTTGGTGCGCGATCATGCGCGCTATGCAGAGGCGCGATTAGATAAATTGTTAGAAGCGGCTCCCGAGCGTGTCGAACCCATTTGCGCTCATTACGCCGAATGCGGTGGCTGCCAGTTGCAGCATTTTGATACCGAGCAACAAATCGTCTTCAAACAGACTTCTGTCCTGCAGCAACTGGAGTTGTGGGGCGGTGTAAAACCAAAACATGTTTTACCGCCCATTAGATCTGCTACTCAAGGTTATCGTCGCTGTGCTCGTTTAGGCATTGATTACACTAACGGTGAAGTCACGCTGGGTTTTCGCAAGCGCAACAGTAACAAGCTGGTGCAAGTGAATTTGTGCAGTGTATTGGCCCCTGCTTTAAATCTTCTGCTCGCGCCATTGAAGGGCTGGTTAACGGAGTTGCGTGCCGCGGAAGCGGTTACCCATCTTGAATTAATTCAAACCGAACATCAGGCCGCTGTGGTTTTGCGTCACGTCCAACCTTTGGATGCAATTGATCTGCAAAACCTAAACGGCCTATCCAGCGCGTTTAATTTCAACGCTTGGTTGCAAGGTGGTGAAGCGCACCAGTTACAGGATTTAAACGGGCAAGATGTCGATCCGCGCCTCTCTTACGCAATGGCGGATTATGATCTGCAACTGGATTTTCATCCGCAGGATTTCATTCAAGTAAATCCCGACGTAAACACCCAAATGGTGGCGCAAGCTTTGCAATTGCTAGCCTTAAAGGGTGATGAGCGAGTATTGGATTTGTTTTGTGGTATAGGCAACTTTACTTTGCCTTTGGCACGCAGGTGCTCAGAAGCTATCGGCATTGAAGCTGTAGATTCCATGGTGCAACGTGGGCGGGAGAATGCATCCAAACTGGGCATTACTAACGTCCAATTCATGGCCGCTAACCTGCTGACCATGACTGAGCACCGCCTCAATCAAACTTGCGGCAAAATCGATGCAGTCTTGCTTGATCCGCCGCGCGATGGCGCCAAAGAAATCATCGACAAACTGCCGCAACTTTCACCCAAGCGCATTGTCTACGTTAGTTGCAATCCGGCAACCTTGGCGCGCGATGCAAAAGTCCTTGTGGCAGCAGGTTATCAGCTAGACTCGGTGGGTGTGTTGGACATGTTCCCGCACACTGCTCACGTAGAGTCTATGGCGCTGTTCATAAAGCGCTGATGGCGCTTTTTGGCCGCAATTAGTAATTCGTGAATAATGGATATTCGTTTAGTGTTTGTCGCTGTCATGTGCATGCCGCTAACAATAAGAATGTGGAGCGAGTAGATGGTTAAAGTTCGTCAAGATCACCCCATGGCGGCTGACGGTCAGGTGGATATTCAGGCGTGGATCGACCGCCTCAATAGTCATCACGCCCAGACTGAAACCACTCGCGCTGAATTGGTTCGCGCAGCGCAGGTGAGTTTGTCGCTGGTGAATATCCACACCGAAGACGATCACAACTGGGGTGAAGATTTCAGCTGCTTCCGTATTGGTTTGGAAATGGCCGAAATTCTTGCTGATCTCCAGCTTGATCAAGATGCTTTGGTCGCCGCTATTCTCTATCGTGCTGTGCGCGAAAATAAAATTACCCTCAACGAAATTCAAACCAGTTTTGGCGATACCGTCGGCAAGCTGGTGAAGGGTGTGCTGCGCATGGCAGCCATCAGTTATCAGCGCAACGAAAATGAAGATCGTGTGCTTGGCAATCAAGCCGAAGAGCAAGCTGAAAAAATTCGCAAAATGCTGGTTGCCATGGTGGACGATGTGCGCGTTGCGCTCATTAAACTCGCCGAGCGTACCTGTGCAATTCGTGCGGTAAAAACCGCGAGCGCGCAGCGCCGTCGTCAAGTTGCGCGCGAAGTTTCAGATATTTACGCACCGCTCGCACATCGCCTCGGTATCGGCCATATTAAATGGGAATTGGAAGATCTTTCCTTCCGTTACTTAGAGCCCGACGAATACAAACAAATTGCAAAATTGTTGGACGAGCGTCGTCTTGCGCGCCAAGAATATATCGACAATATGCTCGCACTTTTGCGCGGTGAATTGCAGAGCGCAAAAATTGATGGCGAAGTTTCTGGGCGCGCCAAACATATTTACAGCATCTGGCGCAAAATGAAGCGCAAAGATATTCCCTTCTCGCAAGTTTACGATATTCGCGCTGTGCGCATTCTTGTGCCGACTGTGCGCGATTGTTACGCGGTGCTCGGCATTGTGCATAGCTTGTGGCGAAATATTCCGCACGAGTTTGATGATTACATTGCATCCCCCAAAGAAAACGGATATCGCTCATTGCACACCGCGGTGTGGGGGCCGGACAATAAAGTTTTAGAAGTGCAAATTCGCACGCATGAAATGCACGAAGAATCTGAACTCGGTGTGTGTGCGCATTGGCGTTACAAGGGCACAGACACTAACGAAGCGCAAGACAGCTACGAGCAAAAAATTGCGTGGCTGCGTCAAGTGCTTGAATGGCATGAAGAGCTGGGCGGCGACAGCGCGCAACTGCAAGATGATCTGCGTGCGGTGGATCAAGATCGTTTATACGTGTTCACACCCGATGGTCACGTCGTAGATTTACCGCGTACTGCAACGCCATTAGATTTTGCCTATCGCATTCACACGGATGTTGGGCATCACTGTCGCGGTGCAAAAGTTAACAACCGAATTGTGCCGCTCAACTATCAATTGAATAATGCGGATCAAGTTGAAATTCTCACTGGCAAACGTGAAGCACCCAGCCGCGATTGGTTGAATCCCGCATTAGGCTACGTGAACACGGCGCGCGCACGCGCAAAAATTCAGCACTGGTTCAAGATGCAAGCGCGCGACCAAAATATTGGCGAAGGCCAAGCGCTGCTTGATCGTGAATTTAAACGTTTGGCGCTGTTAGATTTGGATTTTGAAAGTCTTGCGAAGAAATTAAAATTCAATTCGTTGGATGATTTGTATTGTGCGGTAGGCGCAAGTGATATTGGCGTTGGCCAAGTGCTCAATGCAGCGCAAAAACAATTGGATGAGGCCGATCCGCAACAGCCATTAATTCCGTTTAAAGCAAAATCGCCAGCGAAGAAAAAAGATTCAGATTTTTATATCGAAGGTGTGGGTAATTTGCTCACGCAAATCGCCAACTGCTGCAACCCTGTGCCGGGTGATGCGATTACTGGTTACATTACGTTAGGCAAGGGCGTTTCAATTCATCGTCAGGATTGTACGAATATTCTGCAATTACAAACCGATGAGCCCCAGCGCATTATTAAAGTAGAGTGGGGCAATACGCCGCAGTCATCCTATTCCGTGGATATTATTATTGAAGCCTATGACCGCTATGGTTTGCTGCGCGATATTACAACACTGCTCGATAACGAACGCATTAATATCAGCGCTCTGCAAACATTGTCGGATAAACGCAAGAACACTGTAGATATGCAAGTTACCGCAGAAATTCGCAGCTTCGATGAGTTAAGTAAAATTCTTACCAAATTAAACCAATTGCCGAATATCGCTTCGGCGCGTCGTAAACATTAAAAGCGGGGAGTCGTCATCCTCTCGCAGCGGGGATCCAGCTTTGGCTTTAGGTTTTAAAAACTGGATCCCTGCTGCGAGAGGATGACAACTCCCAGCTTAGTGCACTACATTTTATTTTTTAGAGATTTATTTGCATGTCATCTTTTCGTGTTATCAGTAAACAAACTCGTTTTAAAATTGGTCTTGTTGTTGTAGTTATTATCCATATTGGAATGTTTTACGGATTTTGGCGTGTCCATGCAAAACAGCTTGGCGATAAAGTCTATGAAATGGATATTTACGCAGCAAAAGCCGCAGAAGGGTTAGCTTTTTACGAAGCCTTGTCTTCAGATGAATGCGTTAAAATACTGAACGAGCAAGCACCTAAGCTGGGAATGCCTGTTTATGTTGAACCACCTGAAGGTGCTAAAGATGCTGAAACCGTTGCAAAGAATGCTAAAACTGCTGAGAAAAAAACTCCACCCGCAGAAGTTAAATTAGATCCTTCTTTGTTTTATGCATCATCGCCAAAATGTAAAGGCATTGCAGCTGTTCCGGCTGGTGCAGAAAAATTAGGTGCAGAGGGCTTTGTGGGTTTGGAATTAAATATAGATACAGCGGGCGTGGTTCAGTACGGTGAAATCAGCCGTTCAAGTGGGTTTGCCGATTTGGATAACGCTGCTTTAAAGCAAGTTAAAGAAAATTTAACCTTCAATCCCTGTAAAAAAGGTGATGCTATAGTCGGTTGTAAGCAAGTGATAAAGTTTAGGTGGAAAACAAATTAAATTGCGATGATGAAAATAAAAAAGGGCGACTATTGTCGCCCTTTTTTATTTTCATGTCATGGAAAGATGTTACATTCTTTCCATGACTTCAATACCTAATAAATCCAAACCTTGCTCAATCGTGCGCGCAACCAAATGGCATAAGCGCAAACGGCTATCGCGAATTTCAGGTTCAATGCCTTCTTTCAAAATTGGGCAAGCTTCGTAGAAAGTCATATACAAACTGGCAATTTCGTAGAGGTAAGTGCATAGCAAGTGCGGTAAAGCTTCGCGTGCAACTTGATCCAAAACTTCGCTAAATTGCAGCAATTTAATCGCCAAGGTTTTTTCTTGCTCGGTACCAATCACAATTTCGCTTTGCAAAGATTCGGGTGTGACGCCAGCTTTACGGAAAATACTTTGCACACGAGTAAATGCATATTGCATGTAAGGCGCGGTATTGCCTTCAAAGCTCAGCATGCTGTCCCAACTGAAAATATAATCGTTAGTGCGGGTTTTGCTGAGATCCGAATATTTTACGGAGCCAATACCAACTTTGCGTGCAATTTCAGTTATTTCACTTTCACTCAAATCACTGCTGCGCTCGCGCACTAATTTATCTGCACGTTCTACTGCTTCAGTTAATAACTCTGCAAGCTTTACGGTGCCACCGGTACGAGTTTTAAAGGGCTTGCCATCGTTACCCATCATGGTGCCGAAAGCCAAATGCTCAAGGCTCACGTTTTCGTTTGCAAATTTTGCTTTGCGTGCGATGGTGAAAACTTGTTGCATATGCAGTGATTGGCGCGCATCGATAAAATACATAATGCGATTCGCATTCAATGTTTTTACGCGGTAACGCAAAGCGGCAATGTCTGAGGTGGAATATAAAAAGCCACCGCCTTGTTTTTGAATAATCACGGGTGATGGGTTGCCATCTTTATCGGCAAGTTCTTGCAAGAACACAACTTGCGCCCCATCGCTCTCAACAGCCATGCCTTGAGCTTGCAATTCTTTTACAACAGGTGCTAGATCGTCGTTATAAAAGCTTTCGCCGCGTACATCTGCATCGGTAAGCGTAACGTTTAACTGTTTATAAATTTCAGTGCTGTGATGCAATGAAATATCTTTAAATTGTTGCCACAGTTTTAGCATATCAGTGTCGCCGGATTGCAAACGCACAACGTAAGAGCGCGCTTTATCGGCGAAGGCTATATCGTCATCAAAATGTTTTTTAGCTTGTTGGTAAAACACTTCCAAATCTTTGAGCGCCATTTCGCCATCTTTATTTGCGCCCAATTGCTCCTCAAGCTCTGCAATCAGCATCCCGAATTGCGTGCCCCAATCGCCCACATGGTTTTGGCGAATAACTTTATGACCCTGGAACTCCAGCAAGCGCGCCAATGCATCACCAATGATAGTGGAGCGCAAATGGCCGACGTGCATTTCTTTGGCGAGGTTAGGGCCGGAGTAATCGATCACCACGGTCTGTGGTGCATTAACTGTGGCGATATTTAAGCGGGCATCGGTTTGCGCATTGGCGATTTGGTGGCCGAGCCATTTAGGATTTAGGTCGATATTAATAAAGCCGGGGCCGGCGATTTCGAGTTTGTCGGCAATGCCTTCAAGTTCAGGAGTCAGGGCGGCTACTATTTTGGCGGCTAATTCGCGTGGATTGGTGCCCATAGCTTTAGCCGCGCCCATGGCGCAATTGGCTTGGTAGTCGCCAAAACCGGCTTTTTTACCGGGCGCGATTAGGGCAGGAAGATCCGCGGGAATGCCGCAGGCGGCCATGGCGGTGAGGACTTTTTCGTTGAGTAATTCGCGAATATTCATGGTCGTAATCTAAAGCTTCTAGCTAATAAGTGAGGGTGCGAATTGTACCCTATACTGATACCTACCTATAACAACTAAAGGATGCTGCCATGACGACCGGTGCCCCCATCACTAGCTTTAACCCCCAAATTCTGGTTACGCAAGACGAGCGGGTTCTGCGGATTCAGCTCAATCGCCCGGAACGCAAGAACGCTTTGTCGCTGGCCATGTACGCGACCTTGGCGGATATTATTCACGCGGCCAACAATGATCGCAGTGTGCGAGTTTTGGTACTAAGTGGTGTTAACGAATGTTTTACCAGTGGCAATGACCTGTTGGATTTTATGAATGAGCCAGAAATTCACGACAGTCACCCCGTAGTTCGCTTTATGGTCGCGCTGCAAAACTGCCTCAAACCCGTGGTTGCGGTAGTGCAAGGGCACGCGGTGGGGATTGGTACGACTCTGCTGCTGCATTGCGATTTGGTTTATGCGGCGCAGGATGCCCGTTTGCAGCTTCCCTTTGTTAATTTGGGCTTGTGCCCGGAATATGCTAGTAGCTATTTGGTGCCGCGTTTAGTTGGTCAACAAAAAGCGGCTGAGCTGCTGTTGCTTGGTGAATCTTTTACTGGCAGCGATGCGGAAAAAATGGGCTTTGTAAACGCAGCAGTACCATCGAGTGAATTAATTGCTTTTGCCGAAGCCAAAATTCAACGCTTGGCCAATCAACCTCCCGCTGCAGTTCGCCGTGCAAAATCTTTGTTAAAGAAAACTCAGCATCAAGGCGTTGAAACTGCACTTGCCGCAGAATTTATTGGCTTTGCTGAAGGGCTAAATTCAGATGAATGCAAAGAATCGGTGACGGCTTTTTTTGAAAAGCGGGCGCCAGATTTTTCACGGTTTGAATAGAGAGTCAAGGTTTGAATAGATAGTCGAGATTTGAAGAACCCCCTCCCAGCCTCCCCCTTGAAAAGGGGGAGGAGTAAAAGCAGTACTTCGTAAATAGGTAGTCAGCTCCTCCACCTTTTCAAGGGGGAGGTTGGGAGGGGGTTAAATGCCCTCTTAAAATATTTGCAAGGTAATCCTTATGACATCTCCATTTAATTTCCAAAACAAAAACGTTTTAGTGGTTGGCGGTACCAGCGGAATTAATCGCGGCATTGCAGAAAACTTTGCGAAAGCTGGCGCGCGCGTCGCGGTGGTAAGTCGCTCTCAAGAAAAAGTAGATGACACTATTGCGTCGCTTAAACAACACGGTGCAGCTGACGCAAAAGGCTTTGCTGCTGATGTTCGCCAGCCTGACGCCATTAAAAGCGGTATTGCAGAATTACATGCAGCTTGGGGAAATTTTGATGTAGTTATTTCCGGCGCTGCAGGAAATTTTCCAGCACTCGCAACGGGAATGTCACCCAATGGTTTTAAATCAGTTGTGGAAATTGATTTGCTTGGCACTTTTCATGTTATGCAAGCAGTCTATCCATTTCTCACCAAGCCCGGAGCATCCATTATCAATATTTCTGCTCCGCAAGCTTTTATTCCTATGGCAGGGCAGTCTCACGTATGCGCTGCAAAAGCGGGTGTGGATATGATTACGCGTACGCTGTGCTTGGAATGGGGAGGAGAAGGTGTGCGCATTAATTCGGTAATTCCTGGCCCTATTGACAACACAGAAGGCATGCAACGATTGGCGCCCACAGAGGGAATTCGTAAAGCCGTCACTAAATCTGTTCCGCTGCAGCGCTTGGGTTCAACTGACGATATCGCCAATGCCTGTTTGTTTTTAGGTTCAGATTTTGCGAGCTATATCAGTGGAGCAATTATTCCTGTTGATGGTGGTTGGGCGCAGGGTGGGGCAGTATTGATGGGGGCAAGTTTGGCGGAAATGCTAAAAGGGAAATAAAACTCTGCGCGAAGTTCCTTGTGTGTTGGGCGACCAGATCTATGTCTACCCAACCCACGTGTAAATCAATTAGTTTGGCTAGCTGTGCAAACTGGAGCTCTTTCCTTGAGCTTCCGCATCATCCTTAATGCCCTTGCCTAGCTTTCCGTGCAGGCATCAAAACGTTGATTGCACCTGTAGAAGAGCAATATGCAAGCCAACAAGAAATAATCTAATAAAATCAAGCTCATCTCCTTTTTCGCGGCGAGATGAGCTCTGACAAGTGTTAAGTATCCCGACAAACTATTGTGACGGTTAGCAGCTTAAGCGCCGATAAGTGTGAGGCATCTAGATCAGAATTAGAGAGCTTCGCCCGCATCGGTTAATCATCGTTGGTTTCGTCCAGTTCAATTTTCGTTGCAGTAAATATGCTGTTTTTCAGCACTCCCTCAACCTTTGCACGTTTAGTTAGAGCCTGCAGATAAAATTGTGCTTCTGTTATTTTGTTGCCATGACTATCTTTAATTTCTGTTTGGCTATTAGTCACAATGGTGCGCCCATAAACAATGAAGCTGTGTGTATCAATACTTAAAATAATGCCGTCTATTTTTAACTCGGTATCCTTTTCCTTTTGAATATCTTCGCGTTCAATTTTGGTTGCAATGAACGTTGTTTGGCTGGTGTAGCCAGATATTTTCAAAAAGTCGCCAACACTGATGCTTGTAAAATTAAAACGTTTTAGGTTGGCGTTGCCCTTATCCTCAAACAAGGTTTTTGCGTTTGTTTGGATCGTAGTTGCGCCAATTTGCAGGGAACCAGTAGCAACACTGCTGCTAGTTAAAACAGATACGCTGGTCACTTCACCCACAATTTCATTGACTGATACTTTTTTAAATTCCACTTTTTGTGCAACGAGTTGCCCACTTGAATTGAGTTCACCTTGAATACTTAAGGCTACGCCTTGTGCGAGATTTGCGCTTGTACCATTTTCAAAACTCGTTTGAGCGTTGCTAGTCCAAGTAACTCCCGCCACATCGAAATCACTTGCAGATTGGTAGCGAGTGATAAAGCCTTCTGTTTCTACAGTTTTAATATCCTTATCAAAAGTGTTGTTGATTTTGGTAATAGTCTTGGCTTGTAAAATACCTTTACCATCCAGCGTGCCACTTACAACAACCAGATTGCTGGCTGCAATTTGGTTGTTGGCAAAGTTGGTTAAGGTTGCACTGCCATAATTCACTGTTTGATTCTTTAGCGTAAATGTAAACAGTGATGCATTTAGGTTTGCTACGTAGCCCATAACTTGACGGCTGGCAGTTTTTGCGGGCTCTATGCGTGTTGCGGTGATGAGACCTTTATCGTCTGCGAAGCCACTGACAAGAACAGCATCACCAACTTTCAAGCCGCTTAGGAAATTGGGTGTGATTGCTGCATCAAATAATGTTGCATTATTAACACGCACTTGTTGATTGAGAATTGTTAATTCTTGAGTCGTTAAATCTATTTGGCTAATAGTGCCAATCAAGTTAGGGTAGAACTCAATGGTATCGGCAGTGCTTGAACCGTCACTATTTAACTTGCCAGTAATTTTTACTTGATAGCCTGCACGCAAATTGTCCTCTGTGGCAATTTGATCATTCACTAAAATTTTTGCTTTATCGGAATTGAAACGCACGCCATTCACAATGACGCTGCCAAAGCCATTGATTGCGCCCGTGTTAATCGTTCCTGCAATTACTGGGGCACCGCTGCCATCAATTCCGCTGACTGAATTTGACCCACCGCCGCATGCAGTAATAATGAGTGAAATAACAATACTCAAACTTAAAAATAAAAATTTCAATGGGCTACTCATGTTGTACTCCGCTCCTATTGCTCTTTATTAGATGCAATTGTCTCGCTGAAATTTTGTTCGATTAAATAGGTACCAACGCCCAAGCGAATCGCTTGTGTTTCCGGCGAGGTGTTATTTTCGTCTGGTTTTATTTCATTTTCGGTAAGCCATGCATCCATTTTTTCCAAAAAGATTTGGCCTTCCTGCGCAACAAACTTACGAAATGCCTCCGCTTTTTCTGGGGGCATTTGCATATTGGTTGCGCGCCGCTCAAAGTGCAGGGGATTATTTTTTGACGTTTCTGATTTATAGAGGTTGTAATAGAGTGTGCTGCTTAAATCATTAATTACGCTGCCTGCGCGCAATAGCGCACCAGGATCAGATTGCGAGGGGATATAGTAACGTTTCAAAACCTGTAAATTGCCTTCGCCATCTTCGCTGACAATGTCGCAGCGTTTGAATTCTTTTAAGATTGTAACGGCGGGCATATCGCCACCATAACGTCTTACCAGCTGGCAGAAGTTGCAAACATCGCCATCAAATCTTAGTGTTTTAGGGCTCCCTTCTGCGTTGAGAAAATCTTTGTCTTGGTGCCAGCCGGACAGCACACGTGTCATGCGGTCTTGGCCTTGTTGAAAGGCATCGCTTTCGTCGTTATTCCCTAATTCGGCTTTGATACGTGCAGCTTCTTTTCGATCAATACCTGTAAGTATTGCTATGCGAGAAAGATTGGTGTCGCGTCCACGAATGCCAAATTCTTTGGCTGCAACCTGAACGTAAATTTGTTTGCAGAGATTCGCTAGCTCTTTGTAAGTCACACCATTGCGCAACAAAATGCCCACAATCGGAGCCATAAGGTGCCGACATGCAGAGAGGACAGTTGTTTTGGGTGTGGACATGCGTTGCCTAAAAAATGTGAATATACTCAGGGCGGAAATTTACCAGAAAATGTACCTTAATTCGCGGTTATAAATTAAAAAACTCTGTTAGCCAACACTAGGGATGTGTGACTAACAGAGAAAGCATTGCCGAACGCTAGGTGCAACAATCTCTTAAATAGATTTACCAAGTTTTAATATAGGCCGCTATGTCTTTTCCGCATTGAGTATTGCATGCGCCCAGATTGCTGGGCGGCATATTGGCCGTAATGTAAGACGCTAAACTTTCAACCGTTTTACTTTTATTGATTGAAATGGTGCCGCCTTTAGGGCCATGACAGCCGGCGCAGTTATAAGTCGCACCATCGTAAAGTTGTTTGCCTGCGACCGCATCACCGAAAGCAACTGAGCTTGCGCTTGATGAGCTAAGGCTAGATTGAGTTAAAGAAGATGCTGCTGAGCTAGCACTGGATTTTACGGACGAGCTGCTAGACGATGAGGTTGAGCTTTTGGACGATTTACTGCTGGACGATTTGTTGCCATGCTCGTTGTCGTCATCCTCATTTTCAATCTTGATGACGCGAGCGATGAACACATCATTTTCAATAACACCGTTTACTTCAACACTTAAGCCGAGTGCGTTCGCTAAAAATAATTGAACATTATTAAAGCCAGAAATGGCGGTTGTATTAGTGATTTTGATGGTGTGACCGGAAACTTTAATAGTATCAGCACTTACCAATTCAACTTTTCCACTAATTTCGGTTTTAAATCCTTCTTTTCCTTTCTCAGACGGATTCTTGCGCTCAATACGTGTTGCAACAATTCGCTCTAGTGTTGCACCTGACGCTGCAATTCTATAACCGCGTACATCAACAAAATCACCTACAACAATATCCTTCAAGCTAAACAAGCGAACGTCTGCTTTGCTGCGGTCGTTAAAGCTGGTGTCTAGGGTGACTTCAAAGGTTACACCATTGAGTGTAAGTGTATTTGCAGTGAGATCAGTTGCCTGAACAAGGCCTTCGTCATCTACTTTTGTTTTCAGGATGAGTGTAATTTTTTCTGCAACTAAATTACGGTCGGTATCAAACTTTCCTTTTACACGAACACGAATGCCGTCTGCTAAATCAGATAGTATTCCACCTTCAAATTTTGTCGTAGTGGTAAAAAATACGGTTGTGTTTCCTAAAACGAAGCTTGAGTTTGATGATGCCGCTGGCGTTAGTGCTGAAACGAGGCCGCTCAATTCTAGGTTGGCTTTGGTATCCAGCTCTCCATCATGTTTTAAATCCAACACGCTTGAATGTACGTTGCCGTTTGCAACGAAAATACCGTTCACGACAGTGCCGTGGACTCGAACGAGCATACCGTCTTTGAGTGTTTTGTTAGGAAGATCTGCAATTGTTGCTTTGCTGTAATCTACCTTGGTGCCGTTGATAGTAAATGTCATGGCCGCGGTGTCTAAGTTTGCAACAGCACCACTTAAGAAAAGATCTTTGGCTTCTGTGCCGGTTTTAATTTCTATGCGAGTAGCAACTAATGCGCTGTCAGCATTGATACTGCTGCTCACTTTCACCACGTCGCCCACTTTTAAACTTTCTGCGGTCACGCCATCTTCATAAAAGGTATCGGCGTTGATGAGGATAGTTTGACCCAATACGACAATTACGCCATTGGTTAAATCGATGCTTGCGATTGGACCGCGTATTTTTGTCTCCGCTGAAAGTTTGGTGGCTTTGCCGTGAATCCCATCATCGTCAACCGTTCCGGTCACAGATACGACTTGACCTACCGCCAAATCTGACTCAACGCGCGCCTCGCCGTCGATGTCGATAGCTGCACCTTTTACGTCAAAGTGCACGCCATTCACTATGACACTGCCAAAGCCCGTAACAGTACCTTGGGCAATATTGGTTGTTTTTGAAGAGACGGGGTTGCCAAGGCTGCTTGCGTTGCTTTGAACGGGAGCGCTGGTGCCAGAATTGCCACCTGAGCCGCCACCGCAGGCAACCAAGCTCGCGGAGATGATAAGGGTGAGTAAAGAATGCTTAGTCATTGTTGTTTACCTCGTGTTGGGTTCTATCCCAGTAGCCGGATTTCCATTTCATTGTAATTTCCATATTTGGTAATTAAAACACCAAATATGGTTTATTTGTGGATTGGGTCTAATTTCTGTAATGGCAAAAGTCACAACTTAGCGAGAAACTGGCTTATTCAATTGACAGACCACTTGGTCGGTTGTTATCTTTTTGCAGACCAACTGGTCGGTTTGTCGTTCATTTCATTCATTTCTGCATTGACTTAAGCTTGTTATCGCAGAGACATTCAATTTGCCGCTCACAAGGCGGTTGTTTTAAGGAGCAAGGAACACATGCGTATTTTTTCCCACATCGCTATTGCAGCGAGTCTAATGACTGTCGGCATTTTCCTTAGCAGCTGCAGCAAGCAAGCGGAGAAAAGTGAGGATGTTCGCCCTGTGCGAGCAATCGTGCTCGATGCCGCCCAGCAGCAAGTTAAATCGGAATACTCCGGCAATGTGCAAGCGCGTGTGGAATCTTATTTGGGCTTTCGTGTGGGTGGAAAAATTCAAACACGTAAAGTGGATGTAGGTACTGTGGTAAAGCCCGGTCAAGTATTGATGCAGCTTGACCCGCAAGATTTGCGTTTAGCGCAAGCTCAAGCCGAAGCTAATTTTAAAGCTGCAAAAAGTAATTTTGAGTTGGCAGAATTTGAATTAAAGCGCTATCAGGATTTACGTAAAACCGGCGCAGTAAGTCAAAGTGCTATGGATGCAAAAAATACTGCCTTTGAATCTGCTAAAGCGAGTTTTGAACAGGCGCAAGCCGCCTACAAAAGCCAATCTAATCAAGCGGCTTACGCATCTCTAAATTCAGATGTAGATGGTGTGGTTACTGCGATACGGGCAGAGATTGGTCAAGTTGTTGCGGCAGGAACTCCCGTAGTGCAAGTCGCCAAATCTGGTGAATTAGAAATTGTTGTCGGCATTCCTGAAAATAATGTGGAAGTCGTTAAGCGTGCGAATCAAATCGATATTCGCTTATGGGCAAATCCCAAAGAAATTCTCACTGGAAAAATCCGTGAACTTTCCCCTGTGGCTGATGCAGCTACGCGTACATTTATCGCAAAAATTTCAATTGTTAATCCAACACCAAAACAAGCTGCATCAGTGAAATTGGGTATGACTGCCGCCGTGCAATTTGTGATTAATACTCCTGGCAGTTTTGTGAAGGTTCCGCTCACCGCGCTTTATCAAGAAAAAGGTGTGACCTCTGTATGGGTTGTTGAAAAGGGTGCGGTGAAATTAGTACCAGTACAGGTTGGCGGTGTGAGTGGTAATGATGTTCTCTTAACAGGCGGTGTTGTTTCTGGTCAAACCCTTGTGACGGCGGGTGTGCATGTTTTAAATCCCGGCCAACATGTTGTAATCATGGAGCCCGAATCAAAACCAGCAGCAGCCGAGCCTTATTTAACTTCACAGGCTTTGTTAAATTCGCCGGCAACACAAGGTGCGCAAGGAGCCGTTAAATGAAAGGCTCTCACTTTAATCTATCGCGCTGGGCGCTCGAACACGTTCCGCTCATTCGTTATTTGATGGCCGCATTGTTAATTGGCGGCATTATGAGTTTTAAAAATCTCGGGCAGGATGAAGACCCCCCTTTTACTTTTCGTGCCATGGTGGTCACCGCTAAATGGCCGGGCGCAAGCTCACTGCAAATGGCCGATCAAGTTACTGATAAATTGGAAAAAACACTGCAAGAAACGCCTTACATAGACGTGATTCGCAGTTTCTCCAAACCGGGTGAAACAACAATGATTTTGCAATTAGCAGAATCAACACCGCCCAAAGAGACAACCGCATCTTGGTACCAAGTACGCAAAAAAATTGGCGACATGAAATACACCTTGCCTCAGGGAGTTTTAGGCCCATTTTTTAATGACGAGTTTGGTGATACCTACGGCTCAATCTTTTCATTATCTGGCGATGGTTTTACTTACGCCGAGTTAAAAGATTATGCAGATTTAGTTCGTCAGCAAATGCTGCGTGTTCCGTTGGTCGCAAAAGTAGAATTGCTCGGTGTGCAAGACGAAAAAATTAATATCGTCTTTTCACACAAGAAATTTTCTCAGCTGGGTATTTCTCTTGAGCAAATTATCAACCAGATTAATACGCAAAATGCAGTTGAATCTACAGGTGTGCTCACAACAGATACCGATAATGTACAGGTGCGTGTAACAGGTGCATTTAAATCGCCAAAAGATTTAGAGAATATGACCTTGCGTGCAAACGGCACCAATTTTCGCTTGGGTGATTTTGCGGAAATAAAACGCGAGTACATAGACCCACCACACGACAAGATGCGCTTTAACGGAAAGGAAGTTATCGGTCTTGCTATTTCTATGCAGAAGGGCGGCAACATCATTGATCTAGGCAAAAATCTTGAGATCACCGCAGCAGATGTAAAGCGTAAGTTACCGGTAGGCGTTGAGTTGGATCGCGTAACCAATCAGCCGAAAGCTGTTGCAACATCGGTTAACGAATTTCTCAAGGCGTTAGTGGAAGCGCTGGTAATTGTGTTGGCGGTAAGCTTTGTGGCTTTGGGTTTTCACAAAGATGAGAAAGGTATTCGCATAGATTTTCGCCCGGGGCTGGTTGTTGGCTTAACCATTCCGCTGGTGTTGGCAATTACTTTTTTGTTTATGCGCGTGTTTAGCATTGACCTGCATAAAATCTCACTTGGTGCATTAATTATTGCATTGGGTTTGCTTGTTGATGATGCCATCATTGCGGTGGAAATGATGGTGCGCAAAATGGAGGAGGGTTATTCCCGCTTTGATGCCGCAACCTTCGCCTATACATCTACAGCTATGCCCATGCTTACGGGCACCTTAATTACGGCAGCAGGCTTTTTGCCAATTGGCTTGGCAAAATCGGCAGCGGGTGAATATACCTTTTCTATGTTCTCCGTAAATTGCCTTGCATTATTGATTTCATGGTTGGTTGCGGTTTTATTTACGCCCTACATTGGTTACTTGTTATTGAAAGTAAAACCTCACGCGGCCGATGAAGCCCCTCATGAATTATTTGATTCACCCTTTTACCTAAAATTTAGAGCCTTGGTTAATTGGTGCGTAGAGTTTCGCAAAACCACTATAGCCATAACACTGGGTGTTTTTGCTCTGGGAATTTTTGGGTTTAAGTTTATTGAGCAGCAATTTTTTCCAGATTCAGTGCGCCCAGAATTAATGGTGGAGATGTGGTTGCCTGAGGGAGCTTCCTATTCCGCAACGGAAGAACAAGTAAAGAAGTTTGAAGCTTTTCTAAAGGGGCAGGCAGGAATCGAAAGTGTGACTAGCTACGTAGGCACAGGCAGTCCGCGTTTTTATTTGCCTTTAGATCAAATATTCCCGCAGTCAAACGTAGCGCAAATTGTGGTTCTACCTAAAGATTTAGAAGCGCGTACATCCTTACGTGAAAAAATTATTCACGAATTTAAAGTGAATTTTCCTGAGGTTCGTGGTCGCGTTAAATTTTTACCGACAGGGCCACCAATTCCTTACCCAGTACAATTTCGCGTTAGCGGCACAGATGTAAGCAAAGTGCGTGAAATTGCCGATCAAGTAAAAGATATTATGCGCGCTAATCCAAATGCACTAGGCGTAAACGACAACTGGAATGAATCAGTAAAAGTTTTACGTTTAAATTTGGATCAAGGTAAGTTGCGTTCGCTTGGTGTGACATCAGAAACAGTTATGCGCGCTGCGAATACCATTTTGAGTGGTACAACGGTTGGTCAGTACCGTGAAAAAAATCGTTTGGTAGATATTGTTGTGCGTCAACCTCTAGATGAACGTTCAACTATTGAAATGTTAAACGATACTTATTTGCCAACGGGCAGCGGGCAATCCATTCCTTTGTCGCAGATTGCGCGCGCTCAGTTTGTGTGGGAGCCGGGGATTATCTGGCGTGAAAACCGTGAGTGGGCAATTACGGTTCAGTGTGATGTTGTGGATGGAATTCAAGGCCCAACGGTATCCAGCCAAATTGAGCCCAAGCTTGCAGCCTTGAAAGCAGCCTTGCCAATTGGTTACGCAATTCGTTTGGCGGGTGCGGCAGCAGACAGTAGCAAAGCGCAAGATTCAATCGCAGCCAATGTGCCCTTGGTAATTTTTATTATTTTTACTTTGTTGATGCTGCAACTACAAAGCTTTTCGCGCTCTTTGCTGGTGTTTCTAACGGGGCCACTCGGTGTTGCTGGCGTTGCTATGGCCTTGCTAATTTTGCATCGCCCTATGGGTTTTGTTGCTCAGCTTGGTGTAATTGCGTTGTTCGGAATGATTATTCGCAACTCGGTAATTTTGATTGATCAAATTGAAACTGATATTGCGAGTGGAACGGCACCTTGGGATGCAATTGTTGAAGCCGCCGTACGCCGCTTCCGTCCAATTATTTTAACTGCGGCAGCGGCGGTACTTGCCATGATCCCACTTTCAGACTCTGTATTCTGGGGGCCAATGGCAGTGGCAATTATGGGCGGTTTAATTGTGGCTACAGGTTTGACGTTATTATTTTTACCGGCGCTTTATGCTGCTTGGTTCAAGGTGAAAAAGAGTTAATACTTAGGGGCAGCTTTTCTTGCAAATAAAGTGCTTTTGCTAAAGTTGCTCCTAAATTTTATCGGTCAGGTATGTTATGAATATTGCCCATGAAGTAGCCGTTGAATCAACGCGCGATAGAATTTTGCAGGCAGCGCATGAAGAAATGTATGAGCATGGTTTTCAAGGCTTGCGGATTGATGCTGTCCTGAAAAAAACACAATTGGCGAAGGGCGCGCTTTATCATTATTTTCCAACTAAGTTAGCTTTAGGGTATGCCGTGTTAGATGAAGTTATCATGGGATATTTTCAGGTGAATTGGAGCGAATCTTTGGCAAAGTCAAATGACCCTTTGCAGGCATTAAAAGATTTCTTTAATCAGAAGTGTTCTGATATTACGTCGGGCGAATGTTTAAACGGCTGCCCGCTAACGAACTTAGTGCAAGAAATGTCTACCTTGGATGAAGGCTTTCATCAGCGATTAAAAGCGGTTATGTTGAATATTGTCAGCGCTGTTGCAATGGCGTTGGAGCAAGGCCAATCTGATGGGATTGTGTGTAAAGATATAAACTCGCAACAAATATCAGCATTTTTGTTGAGCAGTTATCAAGGTATAATGGGTGTTGTAAAATGTATGCAATCGATGGATTTGGCGCAGGAGCTGTTTAAATCTCTGTGTGAATACGTTGATTCTTTATATATAAAAACTTGAGTATTTTGTGGTACTGGCATTAAAGGAGTTAGGTGTGGCGAAAATAAAAGCGGGTGATTTTATTGTTCAGCACAAATTGGAAACTATCAGTGCCTCGCGCATAGAAATTCCAGCAGCACAGCAGGTCACTCATATTCAATTTCGACGTTTTGCATCCTGCCCCATTTGCAATCTGCATATAGATACATTCATAAAACGCCATTTAGATTTGGTTGAAACCGGCGTTCAAGAGGTGGTTGTGTTTCATTCTACACAAGATGAAATGCTAAAGTACGGTAGTGATGTTCCCTTTGCGATGATTGCTGACCCGGGAAAAAACTTATACAAGTCCTTCGGTGTTGAGTCTTCAATATTATCCATTATTAACCCCGTTGCTTGGGCTCCAGCGGTAACGGGTTTAATTAAGTTCAAGCAACTTCCCTATGAAAAAGGCCAAAGTTTTTTTGGTCTGCCAGCCGATTTCTTGATTGCAAAAACAGGCGAGGTGCTTGCCGTTAAATATGGTAAGCATGCAGATGATCATTGGGAAGTTGATGAAGTTATTCGGCATGCCAGACAATTAGCCGTTACCTAAGACGGGTCTGCAAATAATTTCAGTTAGTACAGAGTTTGCAATAAAACATTCTTCATGTGCTTTATGATGTAAGCCTTCAAGTTCTTGTTGAGAAGGAATTTTTTCGCCGGAAAATGTAGTTATAGGGTTTAGTGTAGCTTGCGCTAAAAACAATTTTCCATTGGCATTTTTGGCCATTGTTCCCGTCGCGTTGTCCTCATAGGAGTCCACACAAAACTTTCGTTTAGCGGCAATGGCTAAAAACCATAGCATATGGCAATTAGATAGTGCGGCAAGCAATAGTTCTTCTGGATCAGCCGCGCTTTCGTCGGAATAGGGAAGTGGAACATTGTGCGGTGAAGACGATGCAGGAATTTCCAAGCCCCCATCCAATTGAATCACGTGCTTGCGGCTGTAATGATTGTCTAGGAAATTCTGATCGCCGCGTAGCCAAAGAATTTTAGCGATGTGATCTGCCATTTATAAAGTTCCGATTTAATGGTGCTTATTGCAAGGTCGATATGACGTTTGTAGGCGGCTACTTCTATTGAGCCTTTGGCTTTTTCTTGGTGCGTTCCTTTGCAACTTCCAAGGGTGTTACAACTCCGCCCTTATTGCCCCACGAGTTCATTACATAACTCAATACATCTGCCACTTCTTCATCATTAAAATTAAATGAAGGCATAGCATCCATATAAAGTTTATTTTTAACAAGAACAGTACCATCGTGCCCATTCATAACAAAATCTATAACACGTAATTTATTTTTGATTAAAAAATCAGATTTGGCGAGGGGGGGAAATGTATTAGGAACTCCTTCGCCGGTTGGTTGATGGCAGCGAGAACAGTTTTGTTCATAAATCGTCTGACCCAACTGAATGCGTTCCTGAAGGCTTTTAGCCGGTAGCGAGGATGACGGTTCTGCACCCGCCATTGACCATATCAACAAAAGACCTAGACCTATTGCTGGCTTGTAGAGGGTAAACATAAAAACTCCTTTATTTCGGGGGCTAGGTTTAAGTGTAGAAGATCCTTAGGCAAACAAGCTGACTTGAATCAAAAATAATAGCTTTGTGAGCTTGGAAGCCTTACCCATATGTCTACTTGCCGCCGTCTCACACTTCAACGCATTTTTTGTTCCTCAAAATCTCATAGTAAATATTGATGATGTTTGGCTGTACATCGAAGAGCATTCTGCAGACACTTGTGCGCACATTTTTAGGTGCATTTGTTGCCTATATTGTTGGGTACAAAACTACATAAATGTATACGGTCATGCTCTGAACCCCATATATATCCTTTCAAAAGTTAAACGCTATTAATAATAAAATGTGCTCGATACTAAAAGGCGCATAGATTAATTCTCTTGGAGTCATAAATGGACAACTCAATAAAAAAAGTTGTAATTGCTGGTGGCGGAACAGCGGGTTGGATTGCTGCTGCGACAATTTCTCACCACTTTTCGTCGGTACTAGATATTCGGCTGATTGAATCTGAAGAAATTGGCACGGTTGGTGTCGGTGAAGCAACTGTTCCGCCGATTTGTTCGTTCCATAAGTTGTTGAATATTGATGAGCAAGAATTTTTGCGAGCGACTCAGGGAACATTCAAACTGGGAATAAATTTTGAAAACTGGGCACGAAAAGGCGATGAGTATATTCACTCCTTTGGAATAACAGGAAAAGTATTTTGGTTGGCAGACTGGGTACAATTTTGGACAAAGGCACGAGGAATGGGATTGCAAAATGACTATGGAGATTTTTGTTTAGAGTTACAAGCAGCCAAAATGGGAAAGTTTGCCATTACGGAAAATCCGAGTATTAATTATGCGTATCATTTTAATGCATCCCTTTACGCAAAGTTTTTGCGTAAATACAGCGAAACGCGTGGAGTAAGGCGTACTGAAGGAAAAATTGTTGATGTCGCGACACATAGCGATAACGGCTTTATTAAAAGTGTGACCCTCGCGTCAGGTGAAGTTGTTGAAGGTGATTTGTTTATCGATTGCACCGGCTTCCGTGGTTTGTTAATTGAGCAAACCTTACATACGGGTTATGAAGATTGGTCGCAGTGGCTACTCAATGATAGCGCTATAGCGACACAGACAAAAAATCCAGGGCCCGCCTTGCCCTATACACGAGCGGTTGCGCATCAAGCGGGTTGGCAGTGGCATATTCCATTGCAAAGTCGCATTGGAACTGGTTATGTTTATTGCAGTAAATATATTTCAGATGAGGAGGCCAGAAAAACATTTATCGAAAATTTACCCGGCGAAGCACTTAATGAACCTTTTGTATTGAAATTTAAAACTGGCCGCCGTAAAAAAAGTTGGAATAAAAACTGTATCGCATTAGGTTTGTCGAGCGGATTTATTGAGCCTTTGGAATCTACCAGCATTCATTTAATTATGATGGGCGCAATGAGGCTGGCAAAGTTTTTTCCTCGTAATGGCATCAAAGAATCTAATGTGGCTGAATATAATCAGCAAACAATTACTGAAATTGAACGTATCCGAGATTTTGTGATATTGCACTACAAAGCAACCGAACGCGACGATACTTCGTACTGGCGTTATTGCAGAGATATGATTGTGCCAGACACGCTGGCGCAGCGGATTCAATTGTTCAAGGAGACGGGAATAGCTTATCGAACCGAAGGTGAAATCTTTGAAAAAGATTCATGGTCGCAAGTGATGATTGGGCAGAGAATTGTTCCCGAGGACTATCATCGCTACGTTGATGAGTTAAACCACAAAGATCTTTGCAAATACATGATGGAATTTGCAGATAGCGTTAAAAAGCACGCAATGCAATTACCAAGTCATGAGGATTTTGTGCGAGGTTATTGTTCGGAGCATGATGCTTAGGCTTGAGCATCCAATTCGCGTTTTCCTTGAATAGCTAAGCACAACTTTTCTCCATAGGTTGGGCATTGCGGCCCAACCTACTTGCTAGAGTACTTTGTTGTCACAATCTGGTAGCTATTTGTTGTATGAACAAGCGCTATTTGAAATTTATCTTCATAGATTAGGGCGTCTGTATCCGATATATGAGATAAGGTCGATTTGTAAAGTTCTACGCCGTACTTCTCGGCTATCGCAAAATAGAATTGCATTTTCTCAATCAGGTCGATTGCTTCTTTGTTATTTTTAAAATAAACGATAGCTTTAACGGAGTTGCCGTCTTCGTAAAATGGTGGAACAGGAAGTAGTTTTTAAAACAGTGCCCGCTGTTGCCAGTAGGTGGTAGCCTCGCCTTCAGTAACTATCTTTGCATCAACCAATTTCCATATGGCGACAAATATTCCACGAGGTTGGTTTGTGGAATAGGCGATGTCCTTTGTGTGAATTCTGAAATATTCCATTAATAATTCCGTGTGGATAATTTTAGGTGTTATCGTTTGGTTAACATGTCTTCAATTTCGGTCTCTAGTTTTGGCTTAAGATTATCCCAAACCCGAGTGCTGCCATTAGCTATTTTGCTATTAACATTAATGATCTGTGCAAAAGAAATATTATTTTCCCGCCAGCTTTGTCCGTTATTCTCCAGATTTTGTAAAACGGGCGGGATGCGGTCTATCGCATTTGCATAAATAGCTTCGGGTGTTACGCATTCTTCAAATTCTTGCCAGAGTGTATGTAACTCATTTGCAATTTCAGGTGGTAGCAGGGCGAACAACCTTTTGAAGCCCTCTGCTTCTTTTTGTTTTATTTCTTCTTTGTTTGTTGCGTAGACAATAGTGTCACCAGCATCAATTTCGCCCAGATCATGAATTAGCAACATTTTTATTACACGATCGATGTTGATTGGCTCATTCGCATATTCTTTGAGAAGTAATGCTGTTAAGCAAATCTGCCAACTATGCTCTGCAGAGTTTTCATAACGATCAATACCTACAACTTTGGTTTTACGAAGTGTGCCCTTAAGTTTTTCTATTTCGATGATGAAATTGAGAATTTGGTCTATAGAGGTCATTGCTTATTCCTGATTAGAAATTAAGAATAAAAATAAACCCGCACTAGGGCGGGTTTATTTTTATCTTCATCCATCACTGATTAAACAAAAATTCCATCAGTGCTTTTTGGGCGTGTAAGCGGTTTTCTGCTTCTTCCCACACAATTGCGTTTGGATCATCCATTATCTCTGCGCTGACTTCTTTGCCTCTGTAGGCGGGTAGGCAGTGCATGAAGAGAACGTCTGATTTTGCATTGCTTAAAAGTTCGCGGTTGACTTGGTAGCCGGCGAAAATTTTCTCGCGTTGTTTTTTCTCGTCTTCCTGCCCCATGGATGCCCAAGTGTCTGTCACAACCAAATCGGCATTTTTAACAGCGGCAATTGGGTCTTGGCTGATGGAGACACGGTCTTTGTGTTTTTCCAGCATGTGTTCCCAAGGTTCAAAACCTTTGGGCGTTGCAATGCGCAATTCAAAATCGCACAGCTCGGCGGCCTGCATGTAGCTTTGGCACATGTTGTTGCCATCGCCAACCCATGCCACGGTTTTGCCCGCGAGTGAACCGCGTTGCTCAACGAAGGTTTGAATGTCTGCAAGTAATTGGCAGGGGTGATGATCGTCGGTCAAACCGTTGATAACAGGTACGCGCGAATATTCGGCGAAGCGTTCAACGGTAGCGTGGGCGAAGGTACGGATCATAACCATATCGACCATGCTGGCGATGCAGCGTGCGGAATCTTCAATAGGTTCGCCGCGCCCTAGTTGTGAATCTTTGGTGGACAGGAAAATAGCGTGGCCACCGGCTTGTGCCATGGCAGATTCAAAAGAGACACGGGTGCGGGTGGATGATTTTTCGAAAATCATCGCCAGCACTTTGTCTTTAAAAATTTCTGTGGCTATGCCTTTGCGCTGCAAAGCTTTTAACTCTATAGCGCGTTTGATGATGTGGTTTAACTCGTCGCGGTTAACGTCTTCGAGGGTTAAAAAATGTCTCGGTGCCTTTGGGGGAACCATAATGCTCTTCTCTTTTTCGAGCTGCTGAAAAAATGCGAAAGCGCATTTTATAACTGCAGGTCATTGCTGCGGGCTTTGGCTACGAGAGCCGTGCCCGCGTTTGTTAAAACTCAGTGACTAATTCGACCACTTTGGTAACCAGCTCGTTGACCTCTTCATCGGTAAGGATGAAGGTGGGTAGCAAACGAATGGTGTTCACTGAGGTTACGTTAATCAAAATACCTTTGGCGCGGGCTTTATCCATCAGCTCGGCCGCTGGCGCGTTTAATTCAATACCAATCATTAAACCTTTGCCGCGGATATCAACCACTTTGGGGTTGCCCGCAAGTTTGGCTTTAAAGTCGGCCAAGATTTTATCGCCAAGAACTTTGGCTTTTTCGATCAAACCTTCTGCCAACAATGTTTCCACAACGGCAACGCCCGCTCTGGTGGCTAAAGGGTTGCCGCCAAAGGTGGTGCCGTGGTTGCCGGGTTGTAATACGTCCGCTGCTTTGCCGCGAGCGATACAGGCACCAATAGGTACGCCATTGCCCAAGCCTTTTGCGGTAGTTACCACGTCCGGCAATATACCGTTGTGTTGATAGGCAAAGAAGGTTCCGGTCCGGCCATTGCCAGTTTGGATCTCATCTGCCATCAGCAGCCAATCTTTGGCATCTGCCAAGGCGCGCAACTTGTTCAAGTAATCGGGTGCAGGAACACGAATACCGCCTTCGCCTTGTACAGGCTCAACCAGAATCGCCACAATGTTGCTGTGCTCTGCGGCTGCCGCTTCAATGGCGGGAACATCGTTAAAAGGAACGCGGATAAAACCTTCTACCAGCGGTTCAAAGCCAATTTGTACTTTGGGGTTGCCGGTAGCGCTCAAGGTGGCGAGGGTTCTGCCGTGGAAGCTGTTGCTGGTGACGATAATGGCGGGGTTCTTCACACCTTTTTCGTTGCCGTATTTACGTGCGATTTTAATTGCCGCTTCGTTAGCTTCTGCGCCTGAGTTGGAGAAGAAAACCTTATCCATACCCGATTGCTCAATCAGCAAGTCGGCCAAGCGTTGCTGGCTGGGGATGTTGTAGTAGTTGGAGCAGTGGATCAGGGTGCTAACTTGTTCGGTCAAGGCTTTGGTAACGGCAGGGTGTGAGTAGCCCAAACCGCACACGGCGATACCGCTGATAGCATCCAGATATGAGTTGCCCTTGTCATCCCACACTCGGCTGCCTTCGCCCTTTACGAGGGTGAGGGTTCTTGCGCCGTAGGTGTTCATCAAGGTAGTCATTTGGGGCTCCACTAAAAATCAATAAAAACAAATCAATAAAAAATACATCGCCGAAGCCAAAGGATCTGGCTCGGTTCAAATAAGGGCAGGGAATTAACCTCAGCGCTAAAACAAAACAGCCATGAATTTCAGGTGACGGCTGTTAGTGAAAACTGGGATTTTTGGGGTTTTGGCACAAGATCTTGCTTCATCTATAAGCAAAAACCACAAAATGAGCCGCAATAGTATAAGCAAACGGCGTTATTGGCAAATTTAGGCCGCAAAAACTGGCCGTTTTACGGAGTTTTTGGGTGGGCGCTTCTATTCAAAAATGCAGTCCAGTGCTGCCATTTTATGAGCAAATAATTCTGGGGTGAGTAATTCCTGAATGCTTGAGAGAGGGGCGTTCAGCGCCTTTTGGGGCGATCTGCAGCTTAGGTTTTCGGTGTAAAAAACTCTTTGAATGCATCCATATCTTTATGCGGATGAATCGATTGATCAGGAGATTGCAATAAAAATCCTTGAAACAATCGCACGCCGTTTATCCAGAGAGTTGAAAGATTTTTAGAGTCTTCAACTTGGGTGGCAATAATTTCTGCGCCGGAGTTTTTGGCAGCGCCTACCAATTTTGCGAGTTGTCGTTCTTGCTCGCTGTCGGTGATTAAGTTCGATGTGAGCGTAGGTGATAAGCGAACAAAGTTAAAACCGAAGGTATTCATAATGTCGATGCTTTCATTTGTCGAGCCTGCGTGAGAAAGGCACGCACCGCATTCAATATTGCGCAATGAGTTCAGTACGGCGCGAGCGTCTGCTGGGTGTTGTGCAACCCAAGATTCTTGAAAAATAAAAATTAATCGCCGTTGGCCGCGTAAGCGAGAACTGCGTAATACATTAGCTGCAAATGAAAAGAAAGATTTTTGCGCAAGCGTTTCGTCGGAAAGATGAATAAACAGGCTGGCATTTTCGCGCGCGTAACTGTCGACGGTAATGGCAGTAATGGCTGATTGCAGGACCCATCGATCTAAATCAACTCGCATGCTTGAGTGTTCAAGGTAATGCAAAAATTTAGCAGCGGGAATGAGTTCATCGTCAACTCGCCAGCGAACTAACGCCTCGTAGTGTTCTATTTGCGAACTTTCAAGGCTAATCATAGGTTGATAACAAATGCGCAGGTTCTCTTCTGGTAAGCGGTTGCTCAGTGTGATCGACGCTGTTGAGGCTGCTATTTTGTCTTCGTTAATGTCGGCCTTATCGGTGGGGGGAGACGGTGGTGAAACGCTTTCTTTGCTGCGTTCATAGGCTTGCTCTGCGTGAGTGAGTGCGGTGTTGGCATTGCCCGTTTCGGTATCAAGAAAATGAACACCTATATGCGCATTAATGGCAAATACATCGTCTTCAATGCAATAGGTTATGCCTTGCATTTGCTCCAAAATTTGTGCGACTCGTTGCTGGTGTTGAGAGCGAGTGCGTTTGCCAACCAATATGCATGCTACAAAATTAGATACATCAGACCACTGCTCTTCGCTGCCAATAATTTGCCCTAAGCCCTGACAGAATTGTTCATGTAAAATAGCAGTACCTGAAGGGCCAAATTCTTGATAAAAATTTTCTTCAATATCAAGAGCAATATAATAAAGCGCAGTGGGAGTTTGGTGTGATTGCTCAGCTTGCAGTTCGTTATCTATAGCGGCATAAAAATAACTGCGCGTAATTTGATTGTTGTGATGACCGCGCTGGGTAATGCTTTCTATCCGGTGTTTCAGCGCAAATGTGTCGCGAATAGCGCGCTCGCAGGCGTTGACTAATGCATCCATATCAACCGGTTTGGTTAATATGCCGTTGACACCTAAGCTTTCAATGCTTTGATGTAATTTGCTGGATGTATCTGCGGTCACAAAAATAATAGGCAACAATAAAAACTGTTCATGCTGGCGCAATAGTGTTGCCAATTCGATGCCGTTGATCTCGGGCATGTGCATGTCCAGCACAACTAAATCAGGTTTAAATTCTGTCGCCCGCTGCAAACTTTGCATGGGGTTGGAAACAAAAATTACATCCATACCGGCGTTACGTAAAATTTCAGCATGGTATTCCGCAACCAATTCTTCGTCATCAACCACCATAACTTTATACGAAATCTCACTGGCCTTAATCGTGTGAATTAAGGTGCGAACTAATGAGGTAAACTCAAGCGGTTTGGTAATATACGTGGCGCAGCCTGCGCGCAAAGCTCGTAAGCGCGTGTGCATATCGCTGCGCGCCGATAAAAAAATGATAGGTACGTTTTTCTCAACACGATTTTTAATTTGATGAATCGCATCAAAACCAAAATTAATTTCGTCGGCAGTATTTGGGTCAATTAATACGGCATGCGGTATTTGTAGATTCAATTGCTGAATACAGGTGCCAACTGAATTGAAATGCTGAACACTGAACCCTGCTTGACGCAAATAAACCGTCATCAAGGCTGCGAGCGAGTGATCAGACTCCACAATAAAAATATGTTTTCCTGAGCCCGTATTTTCTGGGGCAACAATTTCTGTCAGTGTTTGAGCGGCTCCGGCATTGGCCAGCGTGCGCCCCAATGCATTAACCATTTGATCAATCATTTCAAACTCAATGCCACCCATGGGTTGGCCGAGCTCTTGATAATCTTGCAGGTATTGGTCGAGCAGTTGAGCAGTTTGGCTGACCTCAGGCAAACCGAAGGTGGCACCTGAGCCCACTAATCTATGGGCCAACTGCTGAAAAGTTTTAAAACCTTGCTCGCTCCAGCGCAAATAGCGCAGGTGGCGCCATAAGTCTTCAAGTTGATGAGCCTTTTGCGGCAAGCTCTCCAGAAATTGGCGTTGTAAATGTTGGACATTGTTATTGAATACTTGGGGCATCGTTAACCTACTCACATTTATACTGACTTCCCGCCTGTGTCTTTCAGTATAGGATGCAAATCTGAACTCGCTGGGGAAAACTGGCGAGCACCCTTTTGAAGGTCAAATTCCCGAGAGATAAAAATCGTTTGTGGGGGGGATTCTGTTAGGATCGCATCCATGTTTATAAATGGCTTTTCTAATGAAAAATGATGTGAAAAGGCTTCCTTTTGCTGGCTGCTTGTTGTTGGCCTCGGTGCAATCTTTTGCCCAGAGTGGCATTGAAACCTTGGTAGTCGTAGGTGAGCGTGTTGGTGATCCCGTAAGTGGCGTAGAAAGATTAGAGGCTGATCAAATGTTACCCGGGAGCCGTGCCGATGTAGCCGAACTTTTACAGGGAATAAACGGTGTGCAAGCCGATAGCCGCTCAAACTACGCGCAGGACACACGCATTAGCCTGCGAGGATTTGGGGCCCGTTCTGCCTTTGGTGTGCGTGGTTTGAGGCTGCAGGTGGATGGCATTCCGCTCACTATGCCCGATGGCCAAGGCCAGTTTTCGGGTGCAGTGTTGGATGGCGTTGAGCAGGTGAGTGTGCTTACTGGCCCTGTTGCGAGCTTGTACGGCAATGGTGCGGGCGGAGTGATTAACCTTAAAACATCTGCGCCCGAGCGCAACCGTATATCGGTAGATACAGCTGCCGATGAAACCGGGCTCGCTCGTCATCACCTTGTGAGCGAATTTCGCGATGGTGAATTAGGTGCACGTGTTCAAGCCAGTCGTTTGGAGGCCGATGGCAATCGCCCTCATGCTCAAGCCGAGCGCGAGCAGTTAGGTGTGCAGGTTTACTATCAATTTGAGAACGGCGTTGAAGCCCAATATCGATTCGATAAAGAGGATGCACCGCTACTGCAAGATCCGCTAGGCCTTACGCAAGCGCAATGGCAAACAGATCCCTATCAACTGAACACCAGCGCAGAATTTTTTAATACGCGCAAAACAATTGAACACGAGCAAAATGCATTTAGTTTGCGACAAGAGCGCGGCGATCAGCGCTGGCAAATTGCGTTGTGGCGTGGAGACCGCCATATCCAGCAATACCTTGCACAAAAAGGCGATGCCTTGGCGAATTCTGGTGGTGTAGTGGATTTGAATCGCCGTTTCAGCGGCGGTAATGGCAATTACACATGGGATTTTGCTGTTGCGAATTTGCCAGCCAGTTTTACGCTGGGGGGTGAATGGTCATCCATGAATGATTTGCGCAAAGGTTTTGTTAACAATGCGGGCGTTGCTGGTGATTTACGTCGCAATGAACTTGACCAAGCCGATAGTCGCGATGGCTACGCACTGGTGCAATTGCAATTGACGGATCAGTGGCAATGGCTATTCGGTGCGCGTAAATCCCGAGTAGAGTTATCGGTAGCTGATTATTTTATTATTCCCTCAAAAAATGCGGATGATAGTGGTGAACAGCAATTTAGCCATACATCTGAATCTATAACGACTCGCTATCAGATTAACGAAAACCTTTCAGTTCGTGCTGCAACTGGACATGGATTCGAAGCTCCAACCTTAACCGAACTCGCTTATACCAATGGCGATAAGGGCTTTAATAACACACTGAGCGCAGCAACCAATCGCCAACAAGAAGTGGGTGTAGATGTTCAACTCAAAAGAATGACTATGGGGTTAACTGCATTTAGGGTTAACACACAAGATGAGCTGGTTGTTGATCAATCTATTAATGGCCGCACAACTTATGTGAATGCAACCGAAACCAGTCGCAAAGGCGTGGAATTTAATACGCGTTATTCCATAAGTTCGCAATGGGATTTCCGCATTGCATTAAATTATTTGAATGCAATCTATAACGCACATCAATTTGACGGCTTGCAGTTGCCGGGCGTGGCTAAGCAAAATCATTATGCTCAACTCAATTGGTCACCTTTTGCAAATGATGCGCTTAAATTTGGTGTTAGTGCAGTACATCGCGATCAAGTAGCGGCCAACGATAACAATCAAATTAAAGCACCAGCCTATACCACAATGGATATTTCAGTTTCTGGTAACATAGATGTTGTTGCAGATATTGAATGGTGGATAAAGCTTGCGAACGCGACTGACAAAAATTACGTGGGTTCAGTTATTGTCAATCAAACTAATGGGCGTGCATTCGAATCCGCTAGCGGTAGAAATTTAGCGGTGGGTGTTAAGCTTGGTTATGAGTTTTAAGTAATTTTAATTTTACATTCACAATTC
>JAGKXD010000210.1 GCA_021151525.1 Cellvibrionaceae bacterium
CGAGGTGGGTGACGCATATTGGGTCCCACCCGCGGTTTCGGTGTGCCAACGACGACCGGCTTTGTCGTAGTCGATGATCATGCCGTTGGCATTGGTGATACTAACCTTACAACAGATTTGGGAGGAGAAAAATTTAGCTCAAATCTAATCTGACAGACACCTGTAAAAACCGCTAACTCTCTTCTTTCAAGCTGAACTGTCAGATTTGGTCGCGAGTAGTACACCTAAGACTTAACCAATCTAAGTGACACAGAGTTTTTTGGCGCATATCAAAAAACAATTCCCTTTAATAATAATTATTCTGTTATGCAATAATTTAAGGCATAGCATTTATTGCAAGCAAACACATTAAGGCTAGATTGATCCCCGATTGTTAATGCTCTTGGCTCACCACTCTCATACAGAGGCACATTTAAGTCATCGTTATCAATCATAGCGACAAAACTCAAATTATCATTTCCGCAACACATACATGAATCAATAGGGTAACGCTCACTTTTCAGCTTAACACCTCCAAGCTGATGGCAAACCCCATCAAATAGATTTCGCCGCTGATACTTATCAACGAAAGCGTCATCATTCCAAAGCGCCCCAGATATTTTGTTAATCTTTAACACCCTGCTTTCATAGGGCGTATCCATTTTGCTTGCGATTCCGCGATGATCCATGTACCCACCAATAACATTTTTTTTATCTGCATCAAAGGTGACGCAATAATTTCGAAGCGAGTGGGGGCAACATGGACATACATCAAAAGTAATGTAGTTTCCATGTGATACTTTTTTGTCTACTAAGCTTCCCATACTTACCGAATCGTAACGAACATTAATCACAGGAAACATAAGCGACTGGCAGTTAGGGCATATACACGCTGGCAGCGATAGCTCATCAACAACTCCAGAGAAAAAATCTTCTTTAACTGAAGCCTTTTCCTCTGTAATTTCTAAAATATATCCATCCATTTAAATTATCTACCTCTTCTCGTACCTGGAGTTCTTGTTGGCTCCAATGCGCCTTGCCTTTTTAACTCTTCACGGCTTAACTTCAGAATCTCATCAATGTGCTCTTCCTTCATCCCGCCCTTTAGCATTGCTTTGCGTTGGATGCTTTCCTCAACTTCTAATGTGTAAGGCTTGCCAGTCCTAGCATGCTCGGCATTCAGTCGGATCTGTTCAGCTGAGACAACATCATGGTCAAATGTTTTATCATCAGCAACAGCAATAGCCTTGTTTTTGTCATAATTTTCATTATCTCTTCTAGCAGCTTGCTGATGAGGATGATGTCCTTTAACTTCCTTATATGAGCCCACAGTATGAGGACCAACTTGTACAATACCTCGAACAGTGGTGCCTCGCTTAGCTATCTCGTTGATTCCACCTTCAAAAATGGTATCAACAACACCTCCTGCAAGCTGCCCGGCGCCTTTACCAAACATTTCGGGTGTTACATTAACATTGTTGCCTGCAATGTTTAACTGTGTGGTTATTCCCAGCTCCGTAACAAACTCTGTTGCAGCATTTTGCGCTTTGTTGGAAAGGTATCCACCTACCTGACTCACAGCCCCATCAAATGCAGTTTTCGCAATTTTGCTTAAAACAGTTTTAACTGGCCCTCCAGTTATCACGCCTTTTCCAGCTTCAAATGCGATACTAGCGAGAGTGGAGTGCTCTGCGTACAGTGTCGTAAATCCATCTAATAGCTGAATTCCTCCACTAAATACCTTTTCAGTGATAGTTTCACCACTGGGTCCCGGCCTCAAAGGTGTTCCTGTTACCAAAACCTCTTCGACGGGTGCACCTTGAAGTGCTGCACCTGCGGTTGTTGAAGGTTCAGAAACTTTTACTGGTTCAGATACAGTAACTTTTCCGCGACGATGACCATCTATAAATCGATCTGCTCTTTTTGTTGCCTCACCGTCACTAATACCACCTGATACAGAAATGTCCCTATCAAGCATCCCTGCCCGAATGCCGGGCTGATTCAAAACAATCAGAATATCCTCGTCAGACAGATTCGCTCTGGCTAATGATCGAGTAAAGTCTGAACTGAATCGATGATCTATTCGATCTGACTGCAAGCCTGCCTTCTCAAGAAGGTAACTTGCGCGACTGTTAATTGTCATTGTCTCTACTATCGAGGAGGCGAGCGAGTTTCCAAACGAATCAACAGCAATTTGCCCCCAATCCTGCTTTCCTCCGACTCCCATTAAACGCGATGCTGTAGATCGGATAGCAGAGCTGGCAAAGTTCTTATAAAAGCTACCTAAGAAGCCCTCACCTGCACTCGCACCGGTAACTGCGTCAAAGGTGCTATTGCCAGTCTTTTGAGTCAGACCAGACGCGAGTGTGCCGACTGCCATATCCTTCCAACTGAAACTAACATCAACACCTGCAATACGATTAGCCGCCTGGCTTGATAAATATGCAGAGGCCCCTCTGGCATAGCCGTTTTGTAAAACTGCTTTGGTTGTAGCTGATGCACCATTTGCATAGGCTCCTATACCTGCTGTGAAAGCAGATGTTAAACCACTCGCAAAGGCACTTCGCAAACTGACACTTTCTTGCTGTCCGGTTGCCACACCGACCAATTGAGAACCAATACTACCGACAACCCCACCAGCAAATGCAGCAGCCATTGAAGCAGTTGTAGCACTGACCGCCACACCAGCAATGGCCCCTCCTGC
>JAGKXD010000106.1 GCA_021151525.1 Cellvibrionaceae bacterium
CTCTTAAGCGATGGCGAAAAACGTTTATTGCAGCAAGCGTCCAATATCCAGGAGGCGCACAACGATAATTTCAACACGCCCGCCTTTGCCGATGGCTACTGGGTCATGTTCGATTACAACCGCGGCTATGCGCCGGATTTGGAAAGCTCGGGTATTATGAGCATCGATCGCCTACCCAAATACAGCTATTACTTCTATCAAAGCCAGCGCGATCCGAGTGAAATTTCCGATAAATTTGCGTCCGGCCCTATGGTATTTATCGCCAACGAATGGACTGAAAAATCTACGACTGATATCCGCATTTTCAGTAACGCTGAAGCCGTCGAATTACTCTTAAATGGCAAACTGATTGGCAAGCAATTAGCGGCAGAAAATAGAAATACCCAAACCACTAGAAACCTGAAGCACCCGCCATTTACTTTCGCCCTGGAAAAATTTGAGCCCGGCGAATTAAAAGCCCTGGCATATAGTGGCGATACAGTTGTGGCGGAGCACAAGGTATTCACCCCCGGTGCGCCGGCAAAAATAAAACTGACGCTGGATACCAGCGGCAAAACGCCACAGCCCGGCGTGAAAGATGTGGTGTTTGTGCGCGCGCAGTTGCTGGATGCGAAAAATAATCCGGTGCCGGCAAATAACATCGAGGTGAGTTTCGCACTGAAAGGTGACGGAAAATTATTGAGCCCTGCAAGCCTGACCACCAGCGGCGGCTATGCGGTTGCATTGGTTGAAGTTGGCAGCGATTTGACTGGCCTCAGCATTAGCGCGAGTTCAGATACACTCGAAAGCGCGGAGCTGCTATTGAATGCTCGCTAGTTAAATAATCCCTGTTCTGCGCGGGTATTCCTTTTGATTGATTTAAAGTGGTTAACTTGCAGCATCGTCAAAACCGGGTTAAGTGCGCGGTTTCAAGTTGGATTGGCGCCAGTTGGTAACTCAGTTATCAGCTGGCTATTCATTTTTGTGTTATTTCAAAACAGCTTGGTTAGAACCAGAAAGTCTCACACGTATCTCTTCATACATAAAAAATGAGAACCAAAAAGCAGATTTTGCACGACAGGCCGGGTAGATTGGCAAGACATCAACTAATTCCGGTAGCAACTTAAAATATCAACCAGCCGGATTAAATTGCATAAAAACGTATTTTCATTAGAACAAAAATTACAAACTGAAGTTGTCGTATTTAACGCTCCTCTCCCGCGTCAAACTGACAACACAAATTCAGTGGACAACACCCAACCCAATTTCGGCAACTATTTTTCCACACCTTGTGCTTTCCGCACCAGGTCGGTGTTGCTCTATAGCTTTGCGGTTAACTCGTTGATTTCAGGCTCACTACCACAAAAAATGGAACCAAAATGAAAACCTTACTTGTCTATGCACACTTGCTGGCTGCCTGTGTCTCTGTGGGAATCCTGTTATTGCAGGATCTCGCCCTCGCCAAAACCCGCGGCAACCCACTGCCGGAAAAAATGGTGCATGACCTGCGTACCGCCGCCGATATTATGTTTGCAGCGCTGGTTGTACTTTGGGTTACCGGTTTAGCCTTAGTCATTGTTGGCTATCTCGAGAACCCGCAACAATATTTAATGAACCCCAAACTCTGGGCCAAATTTACTGTGGTTTCCATTCTCACGCTGAATGGATTATTGCTGCATTATTTCAGTTTTCCGCGCGTGGTTTCCCACACAGGTTTGCTGGGCCGCTCGCCACTGGAGCAATCTCTCATTGCCGCTACCGGTGCCATCTCATCTACTTCATGGTTATTCGCCTGCTTCCTGGGCATCGCGCGCCCTTGGAACTACACCGCACAATATGAATTTGTGATGCTCCTGTATGCAGCACTGGTGATCGGAGCCGTGATTGTTGCCTGCAAAATTATGCACAGCTTGCGTGTACAAGAACCGCCTTTACTCACTGAGCGAGTTTCGCTCAGCTCGCCTCACTCCAAATAATTTATATCCCGCCCTACAACAGGAAATGTGATTGAGCAAATTGCATTTCCTTCCACTACCCATCACCAACAACGGCCACTGATCACTTCGGGTTTAGTTTAGCGACAAGAGCCGCTAAGATTATCTAGCCCATAAAAGGGCAAATCTCCTGCCGCACAAATATTCGCGCACTGCCGATTTATTTGTGTGCGCCGCATTCATAAATCAATAGGATATAAATATGATATTTAAAAAGGTTTTTATTGTTGCCAGTACGGTAATCGGCTTGGGAATGAGTCTTCAATCAACCGCACAAGAAGTACCGCCACTCCCAATTTATCCTCAAAGCGGTGAATACCTGGATGTACAGGAATTTGATATTGCCGTTGGCTTGCCAATGGAATTACCTCCGCAAGTATTTGTTGCCAATAGCCCTTACCAAATTGTGGCAAACATCAATGGTATTGATATGACCACCTGGTTGCGTCAATGCACCGACCAATATCGCACCACCGCATATGGAAATAATTATTTGCTTTGCAAAAAGCAAAATAATTCAATATTTACGCAGGAGGTTAACGAATTAACTATTGGAATACTGAAAGATTCAACGACTCTGTACAAAGGTACTGCATTTTATCGAATCTTAAAAAGCCAACGCATTTATCAAACGCTGCCACACACCTTTACCATGCAAGGCAATAGCGTAAACAAAGAGGCAAGTATTCGCCTAACAGCAGGTCAACGCGTAGTGATTACCGCAACCGGCCAAGTAAGCACCTGGCCAGCAAATGCAAGTTTTCCGATTTCAACGCCTAAAGGTAATGGCACAACCTGTAATGTGGGTCACTGCACATTGCCCGGTGGGCCGCAGGGTGCATTACTAGTGAAAATTGGCGCCGATGGTAATTGGGTATTGATTGGCGATAATAAAATATTTACCGCTTATCGCACCGGTGATTTAATTTTTGGAATTAATGACAAACAAACACCCGCCGAACTGAACGACAATATCGGCAGTTATGACATAACGGTAAAGCCTTATTAGGCACTAAAAAAATCGCCTCTTAATGAGGCGATTTTTTTCATTTCAAAACGTAAAATTTATTTGCTATGAGAAAAAGCCCGACAGCCCAGCAACGCCAACAAACCAGCAAGCATTAATAAAATGGACGAAGGCTCTGGCACTTTTGCAAGGGTAAACTCCAGGTGATCCAGAGTGGTAGGTTCACTATCACCACCAATAATAACCCTACCCAGATTCGCACCGCTCCATTCAAATGAGTGGTACGCCCAGTAGACCTCTACTTCTTCAACATCAGCAATCCGCCCCAAAATAACCTGTTTATTAAAACTGTTATCTGAGGGGTATTCGATCAAATTATTGTCGGTGTCATAGATTTCGATCCACAGAGGATCATCCCCATAAGATGCATCGCGATATAATTCTGCAATTAAAATGGAAAAGCCGGTAACCGGCGCAAGGAATGTTATTTCCAATGCAGGCGAGCCACTCGAGTAAGGGTTGTATGACCACTCACTGGCAAAGGTTTCAACCGTTGAATCCGTGAAGCTGAAAACCTTTTTACCCAAACCTCGCGTATTAAAACCATCGGCAGCATCGGGAGCGAGAGACTTGGCAAAAACACCGGTATGTTCGGTGGAGTCAATTGTCACGTAGCTGGATATATGGGTGAGGTTTGTATCTTCTGCAAAGTTGTCGGGATCAATAACAACGACACTGGCAAGCGTGAAAGGTGTAAAAAATATCGTCAGTAATGCAATGATGTGTTTCATATTTTCTTCCTATTTGCGTTAACTCCAAGGTCCTTTGCATCATTTCACATTGAAATGGGCCAACATAAAACGAATGCCACTTCATTGTACGAGAGGATCTAAAAAAAAGTCACCTTTAATGTCCGACACACACGACATCACTGACTGGATAATCGAGTGAGCAAAAATTACAGCCGCCCTTGTGAGGCGGCCTTTTTTTGAAACGCAAAAGCGGGTAAAACTCAGCGGCGTTTAAGCTTCATTCGAAGGTTTGCCAATCGTGGCAAGAATACCACCATCAACGTAAACAATTTGCCCGGTAACAAAATCACTCGCTTTTGATGCAAGGAAAATGGTTGCGCCTTGCAGGTCATCCGGGTCGCCCCATTTGGCGGCGGGGGTGCGGTTGATAATAAAATCGTTAAAGGGGTGACCATCTACACGAATGGGTTCGGTTTGGCTGGTAGCAAAATATCCGGGGCCAATGCCATTCACTTGCACATTGTATTTAGCCCATTCGGTGGCCATGTTTTTGGTGAGCATTTTCAAGCCACCTTTTGCCGCCGCATAAGCGCCAACAGAATTGCGCCCCAGTTCGCTCATCATGGAACAGATGTTAATAATCTTGCCCTGACGACGCTCTACCATTTTGCGTGCGACCGGGCGCGTCATGGTGAACACACCGGTTAAATCAATTTTGATAACTTCTTCAAAATCCGCCAGCGACATTTCCAACAAAGGTGTGCGTTTAATAATGCCCGCGTTGTTAATCAGTATATCGATGGGGCCGTGGTCTTGTTCAATTTGTTCAACGGCAGCGATCACCTGGTCTTCATCAGTTACGTTAAATTTGTAACCAAAGGCTTGAAAACCTTTTGCACGATACTCGTTAACGGCACTATCGATTTTTTCTTGCGAGGAATTTCCGTTGATAATTAATTTTGCGCCGGCACTGGCGAGGCCTGCAGCCATCGCCATGCCCAAACCGTGGGTGGCGCCAGTCACTAACGCAACTTTTCCGGTTAAATCAAAGAGTGGATGAGTCATAGAGTGATCTCGGTCGGAGTCTTTTAAAATTTTTTCTAGAATAAATAATTACATCGGAAAACCCGTATTTCGTTAGGCTCCATACGGGCTACGAATTTATCATCCAAATTACTTGAGTTCGCTTGGCTTGTGGTGATCCATATCGGTGTAATCGTGGTTCTCACCAGCCATCCCCCAAATAAACGTGTAATTTGCGGTGCCGACACCGGAATGCATTGACCAGGGCGGAGACACTACCGCTTGCTCATTGCCAATCCACAGGTGGCGAGTTTCTTCCGCTGGCCCCATGAAGTGACACACGGCGTGGTCTCGCGGAATATTGAAATAGAAATAGGCTTCCATCCGACGGCTGTGGGTATGCATCGGCATGGTGTTCCAGATGCTGCCGGGTTTTAATTCGGTCATCCCCATTTGCAATTGGCAAGTGTCCAGCACGGTACTGATCATCAGCTGATAAATATCGCGCTCGTTACAGGTATCGCCCGCGCCCATGTGCAGCACTTTGCTGTTTTCTTTGTTCAGTTTTTTGGTGGGATAGGTGCAATGCGCTGGCGTCGAGTTCAAATAAAATTTTGCCGGATTGCTCGCATCCACACTGGAGAAAATCACTTCTTTTGCCCCGCGACCAATATAGAGCGCTTCTTTGGTGTTGATCTCGTAGATTTCGCCATCTACCGATACCTTGCCCGCGCCACCAATATTGATTGCCCCCAGTTCGCGACGCTGCAAAAAAAATTCCGCTTTCAGCTGATCATAGGTTTCCAGTTTCACCGGCTTGTTCACGGGAAAGGCACCACCCACCATCAACCGCTCGTAATGGGTGTAGGTAAATAAAATATCATCGGCGGCGAAAATATTTTCTACCAGAAAATGCTTGCGCAGTTTTTCGGTGTCGTAATGCTTGTAGTCGTCTACATGAACTGCAAAACGTTCTTCTAAAACTTTCATAATAAAACCTTCTTAATGACCTGCTGATTAGCACTCAAATTTTTAAACCCTAAATTTAAAAATGCGTACAGACTGATTTCCAACACGGGTGAATATAAGTTTAACGAATGTATAACCATTTAACGCTTTTAATCTCCCCTGGCCCCTCTTTGTCAAAGAGGGGAAACCGATTCTTCCCGTTAAACAGGGCACTCAGCCAAGGGAGGCGGGAGGGATTTCAAAAAACTTAACTGACTGATACCACGCTATGCAGTGAATTGTTATTGTTTGAGTAATTTATAAATTTCCAAACTGGCGCCGATAAACGGTGTATTGCCTTTGGGATCATTAGAAAAAATGCGCTCAGTCATGTAGTAGTCATAACTGCCGTCGCGACCAAAGCCCAAACCGGCCACCAGGCATTGGTCATTCATACTGACCTTGCCATCTTTATGCACCGTCATAAATTCATTGATGATGCCCTGATAACTTTTTACTGCGGCAGCGCGATAGGAATCCGGCAAATAACCTTTGTTAATCGCCTTTGCCAAAAAGTAAGTAAACATAGCGCTGGCGGAAGATTCGCGATAGTTGCCAATATCACCGGGGCGATCCGTAATTTGCCACCAGGTGCCTGTGGCCTGATCCTGATAACGCAAAATATCCGGCGCAAATTCAACAATAATATCGATTAATTCCTTGCGCAGTTCGGGCTCTGACTCAGGAATAAAATCCAGCACATCCACTAATGCCATTGCATACCAGCCCATACCGCGCGACCAGAATTGTGGCGCGCGACCCGTTGTTTTATCAGCCCAGAATGCTTGTTTGGATTCATCCCAGGCGTGGTAGTACAAACCGGTTTTGGCATCGCGCAAATGTTCACGCGCAATAGTAAATTCATGCACGGCTTCTTTAAAACTTTCATGTTGCTGTGCACCCGTTTCATAGGCAGCGGCGTAGCGCGCTAAAAACGGCATGCCCATGTAGACACCATCCAGCCACAATTGGTTGGGGTAGGTCACCCTGTGCCAAAATGCGCCCTGGCTGGTGCGCGGGTGACGTTTTAAATTTTCGCGCAGGAAATCCGCCGCCTTGCGGTATTTTTCCTGTTTGGTGCGCTGCTCCAGCAGTATCACCATTTCACCTGGCTTGGTTAAATCGATACTGAATAAATCCGGCTCAAAGGTTTCAATATGGCCATCATCGCGAATATAGCTTCCCGTTACCGTTTCCAATGCTTTGCGATAGGCGGGGTTTGGGCTGATTGCATCCAGATCTTGTAACGCCGCGATTTGCATACCCACCACATCGTATTCAAATTTGCCGGGGCGCTTGCGATATTCATCCCAACCCTGGTAATGGTAATTCAGGGTTTTTCGCTCCAATTCTGAATCGGCCAATTGCTTGGCCCAATTCAATGCAGCATTTGCATCAATCGGATTTTTTTTCGCAGCGGCACTAATGGCCGATTCAAAACGCACGCGCGGTGTTTTGGTCAAGCGTTGGATTTCCTGATCAAGATAGGCTTTAAAATCGGCTTCGGTTTTAATGCCATCCAGCTCGTGTTCCCATGCCGCGAGGAAGTAATACTCCAATTCACCGCCCTTGTCTTTCATCACTGACACATAGGAGGTTTCATCGGTAGTTTGCTGTAAGCGATCATCGCGACGGAATATAACCGCCATCCCCAAATGATCATTTTCACCGCTTAAACTTTGCTTGCCCCAACTGGCCACATAGGTCCAAGCGTAGCCGCTGATTTCTTGCGGCCCTTCAATAAAGCTAGTGTTCGGGTGTTTTACCAAACCAATTGCCAAATTCGGCAATTGCTGGCTGGCTTGCAATTTTACATTCACCAACCGGCTACCAGCATTCATGGTGAGATGCGCGGATAAATCCAGTTTTTGATTATTTATTTGCCAGCCGTTGTAATTAATTTTAAATCCGGAATACAAATCGCCATTGTTGGTAATTATGGCATCGCGTGTATCGACCAGGGATACCAGATCAACACTCTTGCCATTCCAGAAGCCGTAACCACCCATGCCGAGTGATTTGCCCACTTTTAAAACGTCCACGCCCCAATCGGAATTCAGATGATAGGAGTCGTAGCCATCTTGCCCGACATTTTGCAACACCACCTCATGGGTTTTCTTGCCAAAAATATCGAAGCCATTGCGCCAGTCGAGGTAAACGCGATAGGCCACTTTGTCGGACTCAATGCCCGGGCCTTCATAGCGAATCCAGTAGGAGTGGTCGGTGTACTGCGGGGGTGGCGTTACCTTGTCCACATTTTTAAATGTACCGCCAACATATTCCTTACCTTTCCATTCACCACCGTCTTTGATAGAAATTTCTGCCTGGGTTTGTTTTTTCAGGGCAGGTTTTTGGATAGCGGGATCACTGGAGATGACAAATGATTTGATCTCTGCTGCGGCAAAATCGCTGACCAGCAATAAACTGTCCAGAGTGCCATCACCATCGGTATCTACGGTTTGGCTGGGCTGCACACTTCCATTGGCAGCAACGCTTAAATGTTTTACCGCTTCATCCGTTGGGCTAACACCCAAATCATAAAACGGAAAATAAATTGGCTCTTTTTGTAACGAAAAATTATTGGCGTTGGTAATTTCTGCAGTGGCAATTTGATAATTTACCGGAGCCGGTTGCGCAACAGGTGTTGTAGCTGTGGTTTGTTGTTCATTGGTTTTTTCCGGTGAGCAACCACTGATTGCTGCCAGAAAAATACCGCCATAAATAGCCTTGATGGGCGTTTTGCTTTTCAACAATAAACTCACGCGCTTCACCTTTCTCTCTGTTAACTAATAATGAGCACTGTCGTAATTTCAACAAAATACAGCACTTTAATAATCAAACAGGGATGTCAGCGAACTGACATCCCTTTTGATTTCACTCTTGTTGCAAAAAACGTAAAAAGATTGGCAATTAATATTTGTATTGGACGCCGAGGTAATATTGACGGCCAGTTTGATGGTAGTAAGACAGACGTTCATTGCTATCCATATTACCTACCCATTGATCGTCCGCTTCATCAGTCAAGTTCAGCGCTTCAAGAGTCACTTTCCACTGATCATTGAAAGAATAATTAAACGAAGCATCGACGTTCAAAGTACCGTTAGTACCTTCTTCGAAGTTATCGTTACGCCCCACAGCCGTAGTCAGATAATCACTTCTGCTGACCATTGAAACACGGCCACCAAAATTATCTTGCTCGTAGTAAATGGTCGCGGCATATGTTTCATCAGAGAGATTAACCAACGGACTCGTACGATCCACCTTGGTTATATCGGTAGCGTTTAGGTAATCCAAATCCGATTCAACTGAAGTATAAGATCCAATAAAGCCGAAATTACCCCAGATACCAGGCAGGAATGTAAATGGTTGTTGGTAACTGATTTCATAGCCATCCAAGTCACCGCCTGGGCTATTCACTTGAGCGCTGTAACCCCATTCAGCATCTGCGGTACAACTCGGGTTCGTACCACACGCCGCTTTCATGGTGTCAAGAGACAAGCCCAAGTCTTGAATCAGCTGAGTGTACGTAGTTGATTTTCGAGCTGTTTGCGCAAAACTATCCAATTCTTTTTTAAACAGAGTCAAACCAACACTCGCACCCTCACTGAAGTACCACTCGAACCCGAGGTCATAACTTCTTGCTTTAGTAGGCTCAAGGTAAGGATTGCCACTAGATACTGTAAACGCGTTGCCTGAAACGGAAACGTTGGTGCTAGGAGCAAGGGCGCCAAGTCCAGCGCGAGCAATACCATCAGAAGCAGCCGCGCGAATCAGGAAGTCTTCAATGGGTTCCACGACAACATTCAACGATGGGAGAGTATCTGAGTAGCTGTGATCTACGGAAACTTCTACACCTTTGTTATCGTATCCGGCAGCAGTCTGGTCAGTATCAAAACGTCTTACACCAAGATCGCCGCGAACAGGTACAGCCCCCAATTCAAAGTTGAAATCTACCTGCGCATACACACCTGTTGTAGTTTCTGAAATTGCAAATTTGTTAGCCCATTGCGGAGTTAATGCAGCACTAAACAAATTGTTTTCAGACATGATCAGAGCGCGGTTAGGAATAAGCCAAGGACGACCATCACCTAGACCAGAATCATACTCTACGATGTAGTCTGGATTGGACTGAATATTTACACCTTGCGTACCTTCATTGATACGGTTCTCATCAGTTTCGAAACTAAAATCTTTATAATCAACGCCTGCTTTCAATTTGAAAGACTCAGAGGCATCAAACTCAAATGAAATGTTGCCTGCATCATTTTCATTCAACGTAGATTGCGGACGCTGCCTAATACTGCTAGTAACCCATGATGCTTTGTTATAAGCATTATCGCCAAATGTTAGCACCGGACTATCGTAGTCACGATAGTCAAAGGTGAAATCTTGGCCATTAGCAATCATGATCACAGTATTTTGGATCGGATTGTCGTAATCAGACTTAGTTGTACCAATCATCGCTTTCATTCTGAAGCTGTCTGTAAAATCTTGCTTTAACGAAACAGTCGTTTGCGCAAAGTCAGTGGACATATCATCAAAGCGATTTTCAGACCATAAACGCGCGTTATCAATATCCGCGTACACAAGATTGCCATCTTGAATTTCGTAATCTCTTACGATCATGTTCATAGTCGGATTATTGGCATTGCTTCCAATAGTGCCATTAAGGACAGTAGAGAAAAAAGTTTCTTCGCGCGTCGAATCAAATTTTGCCCAGAGGTTATCGACACTAATTTCCGTAGAGTCAGTCGGACGAAATTGCAACGACAAGCTCGAGCCTACACGCTCTAATTCGTGCTGGTATGAATCGTAGCGAGGCAAGCGAGGGTGAAATGCAGAGTTCACTTCGTGACTAGCAGGAATTACAGTTGGGCTTGCACTTCCTTCTAATTGAATACGGTTGAAACGGTCGCCAGCGGCCTTTGACCAGCGCCCTGTACTTGTACCTTCATCCTGTATTTTTCGCTCCGAATAAGACAAAGAGAAAAGTGCACCAAACTTTCCGTCAGCAAAGGTATTGCTCACTAAAAATGCTGCACTTGGATCATTTTCTTCAGATAAATCGTTGTAACCCAACTGACCAGAAGCCGAAAATACGAAACCGTCATAATCAAAAGGCTGTGCAGCTTTCAGATCAACAGTTGCACCGAGAGAGCCTTCCTGAACTTCAGCCGAGTTGGTTTTACGTACAGTCAAAGAACTGAACAAATCGGATGAGAATGTATTGAAGTCAAAACCACGACCACGGTTATTACCACCTACAGCATCGGTACTGCCAGTGGTAGAAATAGTTTCCATGCCGTTCAAACGAACAGTAGTAAACGTTGGGCCAAGACCGCGAACAGTAATGCCGCGACCTTCACCACCGGAGCGCTGAATAGCTACACCGGGAACACGCTGCAAGGACTCAGCGAGGTTATTGTCTGGAAACTCAGCAATATCAGAAGCGACAATCGCATCCACAAAACCATTTTGGTTTTTCTTGATATTTAACGCGTTATTCAAACTATCGCGGAAACTACCGGTTACCAGTACTTCTTCGACAGTACTGTCGCCGCTTTGGTTATCTTGCGCGTATACACTCATTGGCATTGCGGCTGCCGCCATAGCCAGTACGAGCGGGTTAAAGGCAAACTTTCTCATAGCTATTCCCCATCTTTATTGTGATTAAATCATTGAGCTAAAGAGCCGTACTGTTTTTGTCAGGTTGATGACGGCAAGCAGTACAATTTCACAAACGAGCAAACCCCGGTGGCACAAGGTTCGCGTTTATTTGTAATCAGTTTTTTGTAATTGCATTGAACACGGGCAATTTTTTTCGCCTTTCTTTTTTTACAGTGATTGGCGCTCTTCAAAAAATTTTATTTTTCGATTTCCTGCATCAACAACAAATAGAAAACCAGGTCGATGCATTCGTCATAAATACATCAAACCTTAAATTCAACACCCTGGATTTTTACGTTGTTAGCGACAAAGTTATCCAACTCTTCCAGTACACCAATATTTTTTACGGTTTTAAAATCGCAATTGGTGAGCTGCAGGTTTTGAATGGGTGAGCGCTGGTAGCCGCGCACTTGAAACACCTGTTGCGCGTTATCGCACTTAAGATCACTAATGGAAATATTGCGTACTCTTGGCGTATGTTTTCCGGCATCGCCTTCTTCGTAGTGAAAGTCGATCACAATCGCGGTTTGCACTTCACCGATGGTAATGTCGCGAATATAAAAGTTTTCAATCACACCGCCGCGCACCGAATTGGTTTTTATACGAATGCCGCGCTCCAGCTCCGGGCTGCTCATGGTGCAATGCTCAACAAATACATTGCGCACACCACCGGAAATTTCGCTGCCGATCACAACACCGCCATGACCGTTACACATTTCACAATGGCTGATAACAATATTTTCAGAAGGGATATTGATACGGCGACCATCGGCATTGCGACCGGATTTAATCGCAATGCAATCATCACCCGTATCAAATAAGCAATTTTTAATGACTACATTTTTGCAAGATTCGGGATCACAACCATCGGAGTTGGGCCCCAGGCTCACCAGCTTAACGCCATCGACGGTTACGTTTTCACAGAGCACCGGATTCAGCAACCAAAAGGGCGCATTGGTGATAGTGACACCTTCAATCAATACGTTTTTACAGGAATAAGGCTGCACAAAGGGCGGGCGCAGGTAAGCGCCATCAGCGTAAATACGCTTGGCCACAGGCACATTGTTTTCCATGTCCTGCATCAACTTATTGCGCGCCGCTTCCTGGGTAGGCACACCGGGAATCCCCCAGTTAACACTACTGAAATTGCCGCCTTTCCAGGGCCACCAGGTGGTGCGATTACCCTGGCCATCGAGCGTACCCTTACCGGTCACGGCGATATTGGATTGCTGGTAGGCATAAATCAGCGGGGAATAACCCATGATTTCCATACCTTCCCAGCGCGTGAGTACTGCGGGCAGGTAGGCGTTAGGATCGGTGATAAAGGCGATAGTGGAACCTTCATCAATATGCAAATTAACGTTGGAGCGTAGGTGGATGGGGCCACTCAGGTACCTGCCGCCGGTCACGAGTACTTTACCGCCGCCGGCGTTGTGGCAGGCAAGGATGGCAGCGGCAATCGCCCGGCTATTATCAAAACCCGCCCGGGTTTTCGCGCCATGGTCGCGAATATCAAAGGTGCGCGCCGGGAATACCGGGGGTTGGACTTGTTGGCGAATTTGCTCGGCCATCGCCCATACATTCGTAGCAACAGGCTTGGCGCCGCCGGAACTACACCCACCAAGCGCACTCACTGCCGCACAGCCCGCCAGAGTGGCAAGCCCCTGTTGAATAAAGTCACGGCGGCAGCTAGAGGCGCGGAGATCTGCATGTTCCGGGTACATCTTTCTCACTGCATGTTCTCTTGTGTGAAGTCGACTGACGGCTTTGTTGTTATAGATCGGACCATACAGCAAAGCCATGTCCGCAGTTCCATCGAGCTCCGGAATTACAGGAGCAAATTGAGAATCGATTAACTACCGACAGGCCAGTTGGGCCGGATTTCTTAAAGGAAGATACTTATCCTCCTATAGGACGAAAAACATTCTGTATGTCATGTTTAATATTTGCAAGCCGATAGCATAAAATTTTTCCATTTCTTGCGCCATATGGACAATTAATCGACAAAAACCTTCATGTAAACGTTTACTTTTATAGGATAAATAGAAATGTAAACGTATACACACACTGAT
>JAGKXD010000107.1 GCA_021151525.1 Cellvibrionaceae bacterium
CCAAGGGGGAGGTTGGGAGGGGGTTTAGCTTTTAAGAAAAGATTTAAATAAAAGGAATTTCAATGGATCTAGAATCAGAAAAAATCTTCAACCAAAAAACTCAAAAATCCACGCGTCAAAATTTACGTAACTCCGTTTCGGTAATTGAACGATTGCTTTGGTCGAAAATACGCAATCAACAACTAGGCGTAAAATTTCGTCGGCAACATGGTATTGGAAAATATATTGTTGATTTTTATTGTGCAGATGCTCGGCTGGTAATTGAGCTTGATGGTGATAGTCATTATCAGGATGGTGCGCAGGAGTATGATCGGGCTCGTGATGAGTTTATGCGGGAACAAGGCTTGCGGGTTTTGAGGTTTACTAATATTGAGGTGGTTAGCAATCTTGAAGAGGTTGTTTTGGTAATAGCTCATGCTATAGAAGCAAAAGCTTAACCCCCTCCCAACCTCCCCCTTGAAAAGCGGGGAGGGGCCAAATCTCACTTCGTAGATTAATCACAACCTAGATCCCATTTCTATACCCCCGCCGACCTTAACCACTGCTGCAACTGCGGTAGCGACATAGCGCCCGATACCCGCTTAACCTCTTTCCCCTGCTTAAACAAAATCAACGTTGGAATACTGCGAATGCCCCAACGCTGGGCGATGCTCGGCACAGCTTCGGTATTGAGTTTGGCCAAGCGGATTTTGGGCTCAAGGATTCCGGCTGCTTGCTCAAAAACCGGGGCGAAGGTTTTGCAGGGGCCGCACCAAGGCGCCCAACAATCTACCAATACGGGGATGTCATTTTTGTCGATGATCGCGCCCACGTTGCCGGGGTGCATGTCTACCGGCTTGCCCGCGAACAATGGCTTTTTGCATTTGCCGCATTGGGGTTTATCGCCCAAGCGTTCGGCGGGAAGACGGTTGGCGGCGTTGCAGTTGGGGCAGGTAATTTGTACGGGGGTCATGACTGTGCTCGTTGAGTTTTTGAATTCCATTTTCGCTAGATGGGGGCGAAGCGCACCGCAATCAATTCTTAATGCTCAATTCGTCTTCTTATCTCGTCGCTAATAATTTTTAAGGCGCCGTGGACGAAAAACAACCCAAGAAGACAAAGGTGAGATGCCCCACTTTTGTCGTTTTAGACTATTTGGGAAGAGAACCGGCCTTTTTTGGCCGATTATGATTCTGCACAACAGGGCTTTGCCACGCGGATGTGTTGCGCACTGCAAGCGGAAAGTGAACATAAAAATAATTCACAGCTTGATTCAAGAGATGTCAGATCTTATTCGTTTCACCAATGTGTTCTTGTCCCTTTTTATAAAAATAGCTAAAGAAGGTCTCCTATGACAACCAACTCGCAAACTGCTTGCCGTGGCAAGCGTGGTTTGAAAACCACATTCGCATTATTGACTAGCGCCATGCTGTTCACTGGCGCAGAGGCTATGGCCGATGTATTAAATCCGGTGATTGGCCCCATCCTTTACGAAGAAAACTTCAACACACTCGACCCCAATGTATGGAACACCATTGAAGGCGATGGCTGCGGTATTGGCCTGTGCGGTTGGGGTAACGCGGAGCTGGAATACTACCGCGCGAATAACTTGAGCATTGAAAGCCCGCCCTTTGAGCCCAACACCAAAGCCTTGGCGATTACCGCCAAACGTGAAGCCTTTAATAACAGCGCCTTCACCTCAGGAAAAATCGATTCTGCCAACAAATTACAAGTGAAATACGGCTTAGTTGAATTCCGTATGGCTGTTCCACAAGTGGGTGTTGGCTTGTGGCCTGCGGGTTGGATGCTCGGCACCAGTTTGGCGAGCTGGCCTTCAAAAGGCGAGCTGGACATTATGGAGATGGGCCACAAAGCCGCGACTATGGCCGACGCCGGTTACGGTGGTGGCGATGTGAATGCCTATGTTGGCTCTAACGCGATTTTTTACTCCTCAGCCGCATGTGTTGTGGGTAACGAAAGTTGCGCAGCCATGACTGCCTGGAAAACGCCGAGCTCTTACTTGGCCAGCACCTCCCTGGCTAATCGCTTTGTGACTTACCGCATGTATTGGACGGACACCCAAATCCGTTTCACCATCATCGACAACGGCGTTGAACACGACATGTACAAGTCGCCGATTCCAATCACCGCTGAATCAACTGAATTCAACGCGCCTTTCTACTTCCTATTTAATTTGGCGGTAGGCGGTAACTTCACCGATGCGGCAAACAGCTCACAAGTCACCGCGCCGCTGCCGGGTAAAATGTATATCGACTACGTGCGCGTTTATCAGTTGGATGGCAAGGGCGAAGTGAAGTTGGGCAGTCAGGTTCCGAAAGAAACCGGCACCTACGGTGTATTCACCGACAACACCCCAACCAGCGCGAAAGAAACCATAGGCACCACTGCTGATTTCTGGATCTGGAACACGGCGTCTATGAGCCCAGGCACTTTGCCTGCTTATGAAGGTTCAAATGTGCTCGCGTTGAAATACACCGCACCTAACCAATGGTTTGGCGGTGGCATTGCATCGCGCCAAGCACACGACATGAGCAATTTCGCGAACGGTTCGTTGAAATTCAGAATCAAAATTCCTGCGAATGTTGCCTTCAAAATTGCAATTAACGATACCTACACCAACAGCGCTTCTGTGACCTTCCCTGCGAACACCACCACTTACGGTTTAGTGCGCAATGGCGATTGGGCACAGGCGACCATTCCGATTGCGGATATTCGCGGCATTAACGCTCTGCAATCCATGTCGCAATTGTTTAGCTTCGCAAGCGTAGACGGTGCTCTACCACAAGCAGCATTTGATATGGCGATTGACGATATTGTTTGGGAGTGTGGCACCAGCGCGGCTTGCCAAACAGTTGTGGTTTCATCGTCATCAAGCAAATCATCAACTCCATCATCCTCATCAAAACCAAGCTCTGCTTCCAGTGTGTCTTCGTCTGTGGCTAGCTCATCAAAAACCAGTTCATCGGTTAGCAGCGCTTCATCAACAGCGACTTCAGCAGGTACATTGGTTTCCAGTGGTCGCCCAGCTACCGGTAGCAGCAATGTCCAACCAGCATCAAATGCGACTGACGGCAACGGCGGAACACGCTGGGAATCAACCACTGGCGTAAGCCCAAGCTGGTTGTCGGTTGACCTTGGCGCAGCCAAAGCTTTGACCAGCGTGGTGATTGATTGGGAAGCAGCGAACGCTGCGACTTATCAAATCCAAGGCTCTAACGACAACACCAACTGGACTACCCTCAAGACAGTAACCGGCGGAGCTTTCGGCAACCGCACCGACACCAACGCAGTGTCTGGCAACTATCGTTACGTGCGTGTGTATTGCACCGAGCGCAGCGCTGGCAACCAATGGGGTTACTCAATTTGGGAATTAAAAGTTTACGGCAACACACCAAGCTCAAGCAGCTCATCGGCAGCGAGTGTTGGCAACCTGAATATCGCCACCGCAACTGCAAGCACGCAAGTGCAACCAGCAGCCAACGCGATTGATAAAAATTCAGGCACTCGTTGGGAATCTGCAATCAATACTGACCCAAGTTGGTTGACGCTGGACTTAGGCAGCGCGAAAAATTTGAGCAGTGTTGCGATTGATTGGGAAGCAGCGAACGCCGCTAACTATTTAATTCAGGGCTCGAACGACAACACCAATTGGGTTCAATTAGCATCCAAAACTGGCGGCACTTTTGGCAACCGTACAGATACCACTGCCGTTACCGGCAACTATCGCTATGTGCGCATTTACGGCACAGCGCGCAGCACCGGCAACCAATGGGGCTATTCAATTTGGGAAGTGCGCATTACCGGAAATTAATCGACCCTGCAAAAATGATTTGGCAAAAACAGTAATTTGTTGAAAGCTGAGTCACTCCGCTTGCCCCGCATACTTTGTGTGCGGGGCTTTTTGTTTGTGGGCGACAGGCGGAAATCCCTAAATTAAATTGAGAGTAACTTTGATTTATGGGTTTACTTCTTTATTGCTATGAAAGGGAGTCGTCATCCTCGCGTAGCAGGAGCCATAGACCAGCGATGCTAATCCAGTTCTTAAAAAACATTTTAGTACAATCAAAAGCTGGATCCCCGCTGCGCGAGGATGACGACTGCATGGATGCAGAAGGTAGAGTAACGCAGGAGCAGTTGCCGACGACTCCCATTTGAAAAAGGATTGCACTAAAGCCCTTACCAACAAAGTCATTTAATTTCGCGCTGCGCATTCCGCACGGCCAACTCAGAATGCTCAATAAATAATTTCGATGCAGCGCTGTGTTCAGTCAATGCGTCTGCCGCTAATAAAATAACACCCGCAGTCCAAGTCGTTTTTTCGCGCGGCCAAATAACCTTGTCGCGGAAGTTATAACCCGTCCAATAACCGCCATCTTCATCCATAAATTGATGCAACCAACTGTATAAGCTCAATGCTTTTGCGTGTTCGCCTGCAGCCAATAGTGCGAGGGTTAATTCGCAAGATTCTGCGACAGTCACCCAAGGTTCATCGCTCACACAACGGCAGCCGATATTGTTTTCTACAAATGTTTTCCAGCGCGATTCAATTCGCTCTTGTGCGGCCTTATCTTGCATAACACCGGCAAGCACTGGGTAAAACCAATCCATTGAAAAACGCTCTTTAGATTCCCAAGTGCGATCAAAGCATTCCGGGTGATGACGTAAAGTGTTACCGAGTTTTTGATATGCACTTATCCATTGATCACAGTCATGATTTAATTCTTGTGCACATAAAATTGCGCATTGAAGGCTCTTGTAAATTGAAGAACAAGCCGTTATCAAAGCATCTTTTTTTGCGGAACCATCTTCAGCAACCGCCCAATAAATTTCACCCGTGGGCGATTGATAGTTCACAACAAAATCAATCGCTTTTTTTAACGCAGGAAACAATTGATTGAGAAACGCGGTGTTTTTCGAAATTAAATAGTGATGCCACACACCTGTTGCTATATAGGCAATGAAATTGGTTTCGCGATGATTTTTATCGACAGGTTGATCATCTAAATAATTAGCCCACCAACTTCCATCGGATAGTTGTTCTTGCGCAAGCCATTGGTAAGCGCGTTCAGCCGCTTCGAATTCGCCGCCAATACTCAAACCCATTGCAGCTTCAATATGATCCCACGGATCAGCCTTGCCATCTTTAAACCATGGGATGCAACCATTAGGCAATTGGGTTTGTAAAATGTAATTGACCGTGGGGCGCAAAAGCGCCTCAGGAAAAAATCCTTTAGTGAGCAATAAATTTTTCATAACATAAAACCCAAAACTTGCCGGCAGGTTAAGATGATTCTGCGAGACCGTCGGCGTCATGGATGCCGACGACGAGCCTACATGGATGTATTTACGGCGTGCCTCGCAGAATCATCTTAAGCTGCAAGACACATTTAACTTTTCTAAGCTTTCCTAAAATGCATCACTACACTTTTACCCAGTATTGGATTCAACAATTTTTCCAGTGCTTGTGTAATCCACGGCTTTTGCATTAAATCCCACACCAGTACACGGTGATAGAGCTTTATTAAACGCGATTCATCCTGAGTATCCCACCACAAACACTTCAGCCACCAAAAGGGAGAATGCAATGCGTGAGCCCAATAGCGATGGGTAAATTCAAAACTAATAGCTGTAATTTCATTGCGCAGTTGCTTGGCATTGAAGATACGAATATGTCCACCCTCCACTTGGTGGTAGGCGGCACTTAACTTCCAACAAATTTTTTCCGGCCATGCGCGCGGAACAGAAATTGCCAAAATGCCATTGGGTTTTAATACACGCTTTATTTCTTGCAGCACACCTTGATAATTTTCAATGTGCTCTAACACTTCGCTACAAATAATTTTATCGAATGTCTCATCCGCAAAAGGCAATTTAGTCGCATCTGTTTGTTGGATTGAAAAATAGCTCTTTGGATTATAAGCGGCGAAAGGAGAAAACCTCTCTGCGGTGATTTTTAAATCCCGCAACGAAAGATCAACACCAATGCCAACAATGTTATGCTCAAGGCACGCATGAATTACATGGCGACCTTCACCACAACCTACATCCAACAACTTGTCGCCATCGGTAAAGTTCAGTAATTTATAGTTTATGCTTAGCAATTATGCATTTCTCTTGGCCGCAATTGTTTGGCGATAATATTCACTCAAGTGCTCACCCACAACTTGCCACGACAAATGCTGCAAGCTATGCAAACGCCCCGCAAGACTTAAAGCCTCACAGGCATCTTCGCTAGTTAACAAATGGCGAATCGCTTGCGCAAGTTCATCCAGATCGCCAGCTTTGACGAGCAATGCGGCATCGCCAACAACTTCTGGCAAGGCACCACCATCACTACAAACAAGTGGAATACCGCATGCAAGTGCTTCGCCTGCTGGCAAACCAAAGCCTTCATAAAGTGAAGGTACTACTGCCATTTTAGATTCAGCATAGGCAGCAACTAGTTCTTCAGTACTAATACCCGTTTTAAATTCCACGCAATCGGCCAACTGCAAGTTGTGCAACTCTTTTTCTGTGGAGCCATCGGGCTTTAGTTTTCCAATGACCAACAAATGCAGCTGCGGCAAATCTGCACGCAATGAAGCTAAAGCATTTAATAAAACGCTCAAGCCTTTTAAAGGCTGATCAGACGATGCTGTAGTAATTATTTGCCAAGGCTTGCGCTTGATATGCGGCAGAGGCTGGAAAATTTCGGTATCTATACCGTTGGCAATAACACTTATTTTTTGCGCAGGCCGATTAAACGCCTCGGCAATATCCTGCTGCGAAGTTTTGGATACCGTAATAATATGATCCAATTGCCGCACTACTTTTTCTTGCATCTCTAAAAAGCTGTACCAGCGTTTAATAAGCCAGCGATGACCTTTTGTAGTTGCAGCCTGCAAAGCAATTTCGCGGTCGCGTGTAATGGGGTGATGAACAGTAGCAATAATATTTTCGCCACGCTTTTGCAATTCCAATAAGCCGTAACATAAGCTTTGGTTATCGTGAACAATATCGTACTGCGGTTTGTGCGTTTTAAAATAACTTACCAAGCGGCGACCAAAACAATAAGGCTCGCCAAAGCCACCGGTTAATTTACTCCACCATTCGTAAAAATCTGCGACAGAAAATAAATGTTTGAAGCGCAAGGCGCGCGTGGGATTTTCTACAGCATACAAATCTAAACTCGGCAGCTTAATTAAGTTGATGCGCGAATCTAACTCGGGATAAGGCGGGCCAGATATAACATCTACATTATGCCCAAGTTCAACCAAGGCTTTGCTCAAATAATGCAAATAGATTCCCTGCCCGCCCACATGGGGATGACTACGATACCCCAAGAGCGCAATACGTAAGCCCGACGCATTAATAGCTGTGCTCGCACTGAGCGAAGACGATGTAAGTTGCGAAGATGTAACCGGGAAATAAGACATAAGAATAAGTAGCCGTTGGTATGGCGGTAATTTACCACAGCTTTTACCTTTTTCGTTCGCCTCTGACCCCAGTATATTTGTGCGCAAACCCGCTGATTTTTTATTCAACAAGGTTTACTCTAGCAACCGCTGCCATGTGTAAGCGGCCTGTACCTACTTAACACTAAAAGGAAATAAATATGAAAAAATTAATTGCTATTGCAGGAATTTGTTTGGCATCAGCTACCGCTTTTGCGGAAACCAAGCCAAGCGATGCATCGCTAAACGAATTATTGACCATCACCGATTCGCAAAAGCTGGTTGATGGTATGTGGCCACAAGTGGAAGGCATGATGAACAACGCCGCCAAACAAGCCCTTGGCAACACCAGCCTAAACGGCGAACAACAAAAAGTAATGCAAGATGCCAACGCTAAAATCGCTACTGTCTTCAAAGAAGAGTTTGGCTATGAAAAATTAAAGCCCATGATGATTAGCATTTACAAAGAATCTTTTTCGCAAGAAGAAGTCGATGGTATGCTGACTTTTTACAAGAGCAAAGCAGGCCAAGCCGTGATCAAAAAAATGCCTTTGGTTATGCAATCTACAATGACCAATGTGCAAACACAGATGTCGACGGTTATGCCGAAGATCCAAAAAATTCAGCAGGAAGCTATTGAACAAGTAAAAGCCAAAGCGGATAAAACGCCAGCGAAATAATATTCGCTGAAACCAAAAAAGCCCTATGCGCTTATTGTGCATAGGGCTTTTTTATTGCCTGATATTTATTTTCCGTTTGCTGATAAAATTTTTACTATAGGGAGCCGTCATCTTAAAATAGTTATTCTTGTGTTGGCTTTTTGCGTTGCGCACGCGGATGCGCGTTGTCGTAAACTTTTGCTAAATGCTGAAAATCCAAATGGGTATAAATTTGCGTGGTGGAAATATTGGCGTGCCCCAACATTTCCTGCACCAAGCGCAAATCGCCACTGGATTCCAACATGTGGCTGGCAAACGAATGGCGCAGCATGTGTGGGTGAACTGGCGTATCCATTCCCTGCTTTACACTCAGCTGCTGCATACGCAATTGCACTGCGCGGTGTGTAATGCGCGTGCCCTTTTGCGAGATAAATACCGCTTGCTCTGCTTCATCTTTCAATAACATTTTGCGCTGTGGCAACCAGGCTTTTAACGCGGCAACCGCATGGCTTCCTATGGGTAACATACGCGTTTTACTGCCTTTTCCTAAGACTGTCACCATTGCATCCTGCAAATCCATATCGCGCAAATTTAATCCAACCACTTCTGCCAAACGCAAACCCGATGAATAAATTAATTCCAATAGCGCGCGATCTCGCACTGCCAAAACAGAATCCCCTTCCACGCTGACAAATTGCGCCGTTTGATCAACATCTAAGGTCTTGGGTAATTTTTTGGGGCTTTTAGGGGCTTGAATTGCATCGGCCGGATTATTTGTTGCCCAGCCGTTGCGCATTGCAAATTCAAAAAAACTACGCATGGCCGAAAGCCAGCGCGATAAACTTTTTCCACCCAAGCCCTGACGATGCAACTGCGCCACCATTTGGCGAATATGCTGCGAGCGAATATCGGCAAGATTGGCGAGCGAAAATTTTTGACAGCACTCAGAAAATTTTTGCAAATCGCGCTGATAATTGATTTGTGTATGCGGCGAAAGTTGTTTCTCGCTGCGCAAAAATTCTATAAAAGCGGCTTGTTCTTGTTGATACATAGTTAAATCTACTGGGCGCATCTGACAAGCCTAGCTAAGCAGTTTATCCCTACAGATTCAAGGGAAATCAACGTTTAAAATTAATCCCTCAACCTTGAAGTTTTCGTGCACCGCCCCCAATCTTTGTCCATCATTGCGGGCGTGCGATTTTATTGCCGCTTGGAAACACCCCGTCCATTGAGTCAAACCTATGAACCAGACCTTTATTCTGCAAAACCAGGACAAGCTTTTCTTTGGCAAAAGCAAAGAGTGGGTAGATGGCTATGACGCCAATGCCGTGTTCAAAACGCCGCATAAAGATGAAGCGGTGAACCAGATGTTTGAAATCACCTCCAAGGATTACAAACAGCGAGTAAAAGTGATTGCTTGTGAGCTGGATGAAAAAGCGCTGCCGATTATTGATAGTGAGATCATGCCTGCACCGCTCCCCAAAGCACCCAAGCCACCGAAAGCGGGCGATGATCTGTTTGCCGAACCAGCCGCAGAAGCTGCCGATGACGAGCCAGATGATGCGGAAGAAGAGCTCAGCTTCAGCGCCGATTCTGCCGAAGACGAAGGCCAAGACCAAACTCAGGCTACACTCATTTAAGCCGTAACAGCGATCTATAACAATCGCCCTACGACAATCACCCAACAACAATTCAAAAGGGGTTCGGTTTTGCCAGCTATCAATCAAGCTATATGGCGCGCACGCCTCGCCGCCTTTGCGGAAGCCCCTGCCAATACCAGCCTGCGCGGTATTTTGCGCGGCTTGGAAAAGGAAAGCCTACGCATTACCCCCGCGGGCAATTTAGCACAGACTGATCACCCGCTCGGCTTGGGTTCTGCGCTTAAGCATCCCCATATCACTACTGATTACAGCGAAGCTCTGCTCGAATTTATTACCGAGCCCTTCGACACTATTCCTGCGCTTTTGAATCAGTTAAACGATATTCATCGCTTTACCTTTCAGGAACTCGCTAAAAACAATGAGCGCCTGTGGCCGGCTAGCATGCCCAGCCATCTTCCCGCCGATGACGAAATCCCCGTGGCACGCTATGGCACATCTAACAGCGGCACTATGAAGACGATTTACCGCGTAGGCCTCGGCCACCGCTACGGCCGCAGCATGCAGACCATCGCCGGTGTGCATTACAACTTCTCGCTACCCGATGATTTCTGGCGCGAGCTGCAGCAACAGGAAGGCGACACGCAAGATTTACAAGCGTTTAAAACCCAGCGCTACTTTGCCTTAATCCGCAATTTCCGCCGCTACTTCTGGCTGTTGGTTTATCTCTTCGGTGCGGCACCTGCAGTCAGCAACAATTTTGTCGCAGGGCGCAAACACCGCTTACAACCCTTTGGCGATGATACCCAACACCTCCCCTTCGCAACCTCTTTGCGTATGGGCGATTTGGGCTACCAAAGCGATGCGCAGCAATCGCTATTCGTCTGCTACAACAACGTCAGCAGTTATTTGCGCACGCTTTGCGGTGCCATTACCCAACCTCATCCCGCCTACGAAACCATTGGCGTAAAAGATGAGCAAGGCCATTACAAACAGCTCAACACCAGCTTGCTGCAAATTGAAAACGAGTTTTACTCCAGCATTCGCCCCAAGCGCACCACCCAATCCGGCGAGACGGCGCTGCAAGCATTGCGTTTGCGCGGCGTGGAGTATATTGAAGTGCGCTGCGTAGATTTGAACCCTTACGAGCCTTTGGGCGTAAGTGCAGACCAGCTGCGCGTTATAGATGCCTTCCTGCTCTACTGCCTGCTGAGTGATAGCCCGGAAACTCCAGAAGACGAATACGCAGAATGGCAGGAAAACCAAAAACGCATCGTTTATTTCGGACGCGATCCGCAGTTGAAATTGCTGCGCGATGGTGAGGAAGTTAGCTTTGTCGATTGGGCCAAAGAAATTTTGGATAGCTCGCTTGCCTGTTCCCAATTACTCGATCAAAGCATGGGTGGGGAAGATTATGCCAAGGCCGTAAACGCGCAATACGCCAAACTCAGCAACCCGGAACTCACGCCTTCAGCGCGGGTATTGGCAGACATGAAAGCTAAGGGCGTCAGCTTTTTTGAGCACACGCTGGCGCTGGCCGATGCTCATCGCCAGCATTTTGCCGATCAGCCTTTAGCGGCAGATGCGTTAGAAAAATGCAAGGCTCTAGCGAGCCAATCACTGCAGGAACAGCGCGAGTTAGAGCACTCATCGCAAATTCCATTTGATGTGTATTTGCGCCAGTATTATCAGCAATACCAATCCTGTAGCTGCGCGGGAAACGCTGCACCGGAAAAGATCCCAGTATAAAAAAAAGCCCCTGAAAACAGGGGCTTTTTTTATTGTTGTGCGATGCTCCGATTACTTTTGCACCACGAGATTATCAAACAATAAATCACTGACAAGTGGCCCCTTGTGAGATTCTTTTTTGCTCTCATCATCTTTTGATTTTTCATCTTTCTTGGCTTTATCGGCCTTAGCTTTTTCAGGTTTGGCGTGTTCGTCTTTTGCAGGCTTGTGCTCATCAGCAGCATGATCGCCCGCAGGGTGTTCAACATTTTCCAAAGCCTCGTTAATTTTCGCCAAGGCTTCCACACGCATCTTTTCTTTGCCATCGCCGCTCGCCATTTGCTCATCCGTCATGCTGCTAATCAGCATAATCAGAGTATCGCGAATCAGCGGCATGTGGTGGCTCACCTCTTCTGCACTCTTGGCATCTTCAGTACGCAGTGAAAGCTCGGCCTTGATGTACTTCACTCGGCCAGGGCCGCCGTAATTCACCACTAAAGGCGGTTTGACGGCAATATAATTCACACCTTCCTTAAAGGCTTCCCCCCCCTCTTTGGCAAAAGCCATCGAAGCCAAGAAACCACTACCCACAAGAGCCAAAAACACACCCAACTTGCGCGCTAACTTCATGAAAACTCCCAACTCAATGCACTGCGGTTAATCGTCCATCGCGATTACGGCGACGTTTATCTACAGCATAGACGATTTGTCGCAAACATCTGGCTCTCTTAATAGCTTTTTGCTTACTATAGCCCTCCCATTTGGAGTGAGAAGCCACCATGATTCCATCGATTCGCCAAACCAACCTGCTGCTGTTCCTAGGCGGTGTATTTACCATTCTCTGTGGCGTCTACATGGAACATGTCATGAAGCTGGAGCCCTGCCCCTTGTGCATTACCCAGCGCGCCTTTTTTGATCTTGTGGGTTTACTCGGCTTGATTGCCGCCATCCATAACCCGCGCGGCAAAGGTGTTTGGATATACGCGTCGCTCGGCCTCATCGCTGCATTGGGCGGCGGTTACTTCGCGCAACATCAAGTGTGGCTGCAAAGCCTGCCGGAAGATCAAGTGCCCGCCTGTGGCCCCGGCCTCGCCTACATGTTCGAAGTTTTCCCCTTTTTAGAAGCCATGAAGATGCTTTTGCAAGGCGATGGCACCTGCGCTCATGTGGATAAAGTTTTGGGCTTAAGCCTGCCAAAATGGTCGCTAATTGCATTCGCTGGTTTTGCAGCGATCAACATTTGGCAATTGGTACGCGGCCTGAAAATGCAAAAAGCCAGTTGAAGCACTGGATAATATGGCCTATTGTGTCGCCATATCCGAAAGACAAACCCGCGCTTCACCCAGCGCCCTAGCGTCTACCGCCGCTAAAGGCCACAAGCCTTGGCACTTAAAAAAACAAATCCGATAATCAAGTAGTAATCAGGAAAACCAAGCATGTTAGAAAATTGTCAAAACGCTAAAGAACGCTGGGGTGGTGTCAGCATTATCATCGACCGCTGGTTACAAGAACGCCAAGACATGTTGGTACAATATTGTGACGTTGGCGGTGCCGATCAGAGCGAAGAAGTTCGCGGCGAAAAATTGCGCAACCTCTGCCAAATTCTGGTGGATTATGTTTCTGCAGGTCACTTTGAAATTTACGACCAATTGATTAAAGAAGGCCGTGAATTTGATGACGAAGAAGCTCTGCATGAAGCAGGTCGTTTATTTACTGTTGTTGATGGCACCACTGAAAAATTGCTCGACTTCAATGACAAATATCTTGAAACCGACGACCTCGGCAGTCTTGATCGCGACCTTTCAAGCTTGGGCGAAACACTTGAAATTCGCTTCAGTGCAGAAGACCGCATGATTTCTGTATTGCATACATCGCATAAAGATTTGGTTAATGGTTAAACCATTAACTTGCTCGATCAAAACCCGCTTCGGCGGGTTTTTTATTGCGTGTTTTAAATCCTTTTTCAAAGCGAAGAGCAACCCCCTCCCAACCTCCCCCTTGAAAAGGGGGAGGTGCTTTACTCCCTGCTTAAATAC
>JAGKXD010000025.1 GCA_021151525.1 Cellvibrionaceae bacterium
GCCCAGCCAAATGCTGGGCTTTTTTATTTGTTGCACGCTAACAATCTGTTAAGAACTTTCTCTTATTTGACAATCATCAGCTGCTTTGCAAAGATAATCCTGCACGTATAAATATTACTTAATAACCAATAAAAAGAGGTAATTTTCATGTTAGCAGTCCAACCCCATATTGTTAGACTTTCACTTTTTATCTCAGCCATTTTTTTCTGTAATACCTCTGCGGTTCACGCAGAAGATCCGAAACCAGCCATCAACCCCAAACTCGTTTACATTCACGAAGGCCAAGCTGTAAGTGGTTGGGGATTTCAATTGGGCGATCCTGAAAGTTGGTCTACCCCCGTAGATGCAACACGCATAGCTAAATCTGCCACCGGTAAAATTTCCGTAGAGCCAACCGATAAAACGGGTAAGGGTGACGCATTAAAAATTTCCTGGTCGCCACGCAAAGAAGTAAAAGGCGTTATTGCACTTTACGGCTCACCGCTTGATCTCAGCAAATTTAAGGATGAAGGCGCGCTCGCACTGGATATACGCTTGGATATGAAGCCCAACAAAGACGTAATTTTTAGCATGGATTGCGGCTGGCCATGCCGAAGTGAAATTCATTTAGGCAAAACCCTAAAAGACCTCCCAAAAGATCAATGGACCACAGTACCCATTCCATTAAATTGTTTAGTCAAAGACGGCTTCGATTTCTCTAAAGTCAACGGCCCTTTTGGTATTAGTACCGATGGCAAGCTGGGGATCAGCATTGCAGAAGTTCGCTTACTGCGATTGCCAGAAGGCGATAAAGGCTGTGTTGCAGACGCGAAATAGCGCGTGTAACAAACTGAAAAAAGGCCAATCAACCTGAATATTGATTGGCCTTTTTTATTGGCCTGTTTGATTTAGCTTAACCAAAATTGTCCCACCCAAGTATTGAGACTGAGTATAATTCGCTTAACCCTTCCTCATGTAGTTGCCAGAAATCATGTTTAATAAGATCGAAGAAGTTAACGGCATAAGTTTTGAAAAATTTCATAACGAGATAGTGCCTGCAGGCAAACCGCTCGTTATGCGCGGCCTCGTCAATGATTGGCCAATGGTTAAAGCGGGCAAAGCGGGCGCACAAGAGTTTTGCAATTATTTAAAACGCTTTGATCGCGGCTACGACATTAATACCGCTTATGGGCCGCCATCAATTAAAGGGCGCTTTTTTTATAACGCCGATATGAGCGGGTTAAACTTTAGAGCAGGACAAGCAAAACTATCTGCATCATTAGATTATTTGTTAGAACACGCAGATGACAACCCACCACCAGCACTCGCGATACAGTCAGTAAAAATACCGCATTACATTCCCGGCGTAGAAATTGAAAATCGCCTCGCGTTATTAGGTGATATAGAACCAAGAATTTGGATTAATGGCCGCAGCATTGTTGCCGCACATTACGACCCTTCAGAAAATATTGCATGCTGCCTTGCAGGGCGCAGACGTTTTACATTATTTCCGCCGGAGCAAGTTGCCAATTTATATGTTGGCCCTTTTGAATCTACGCCCGCAGGTGCCGCCATCAGCATGGTGGATTTTGATAAGCCAGACTACGAGAAATATCCAAAATTTAAATTGGCGGAAGCGGTTGCTGTTGTTGGAGACTTAGAACCGGGCGATGCGATTTATATTCCCTATTTATGGTGGCACCACGTGCGCTCATTGGAAAGCGTGAATGCGCTAATGAATTATTGGTGGGGAGGAATTGAAAAGCAGCCGGTAGATCCACGCAATGCTTTATTTCATGCAATGCTGTCTATCCGAAATTTGCCACCAAATCAGCGTGCAGCTTGGCACACTATGTTTGAGCACTATGTATTTGAAGCCAATGGAAACATTGGCGAACACTTGCCAGAGAAAAGACGCGGCATCCTAGGCGATATGCTGCCGGATGCCGTAAAAACTTTCTGTGCGAATTTATCTAAAATGCTGTACAAGTCTTAGTTAATTTTGCTCATCGCCGATTTACAATTCGCCAAAATATAATCAGCATGCTTCGGCATGCTGTTCACTCTATTTTGCACGCCCGTGCGAATTTTCGTTAAGCGCAAACGCAAATCATCTTCAGAAAGTGAATCTGCAATTGGGTGATAGCCCTCAGGCATTAAGCCTTGGCCAGCCAATACTGCAAACCAACTTGTCTCCTTAAACAATTCCGATTGGCGCGCCATAACTTCACCGCGTGTTCTAAAAATTTCAAGTTTTTCTGCGAGCGAATCGGGTATCGACATATTTTTTACATAGCGCCAAAACGGAGTATCCTCGCGTTCGGTAATCTTGTAATGCGCAATCAAAAAATCTTTGATGTTATCGTATTCGTATTGCATCTCAGCGTTGTAGCGATTAATTAATACATCACTAAAACCATCTTTTGGGAACATGGTTAAAAGTTTTGAAATAGAAACCTGCACCAAGTGAATACTGGTTGATTCCAAAGGCTCAAGAAAGCCGCTAGCTAAACCAATAGCGATACAATTTTTTTCCCAACATTTTTTGCGCATTCCGGTAACAAAACGCAGAGGCTTTGGTTCTGCTTGCGGCTTACCGTCCAAGCGCTCTAGCAATTTACTTTTTGCTTCATCGTCGCTGATATATTCACTGGAATAAACATAACCGTTACCGGTTCTATGCTGCAATGGAATACGCCATTGCCAGCCCGCTTCTTGCGCAGTTGCACGCGTGTAAGGCAACAATTCGCCAGCACTCTCACAGGGCACCGCAAGCGCGCGATTCACTGGCAGCCAGTGACTCCAATCGGCATAGCCAGTTTTAAGCGTTTGCTCAATTAACAAGCCTCTAAAGCCTGAACAATCCACAAAAAGATCGCCATTAATTTGCTCGCCATTTTCGAGCACAACCGATTGGATAAAACCAGAGGTTGGATCTTGTTTTACCTGATTAATTTTTCCTTCCACGCGTTTTACGCCATTCATTTCAGCGTGCTTGCGCAAAAATACTGCATACAAACTTGCATCAAATTGATAAGCATAATTAATGTCGGGCATTAATTTTGCGCCCGTTTGCGGTGGTGTGTGCATAAACTTACAAGCACGCGCAGCTTCAGTTTCTGCATTGAACTTTGAATAATCCAAAGTCCCGCCCGCCTTTTGCCAGCGCAGCCAGTAATGCATAAAACCAATACCATCCATGTCTACACCCAGCAGACCGAATGGATGAAAATAACTGTGCCCCTGCTGGCGCCAATTTACAAATTCGATACCTAACTTGAAGGTTGCATTAGTCTCACGTACAAATTCATGTTCATCAAAACCCATCACATTTTTATTGAACAGGCTTATCATAGGAATAGTGGCTTCACCCACCCCCACGGTTCCAATTTGTTCAGACTCAACCAGAGTGATGTTGTAATTTTGGCAGCCAATGGTTTTGGAAAGTGCCGCTGCAGTCATCCACCCAGAAGTACCGCCGCCGACAACAACTATATTTTTTATTGTTTGTTTATTCATAATTTTCAGGCTGATTATTTGTTGTGGTTTTACATATTCATTTCGACATGCGCTTGCAAAGACGGCATTTTCTCAACTTCAGTCGCAATATATTTTAGTATCTTTTGAAACTGCTCGATTTGATCAGAATCAGACGTCTGATCCACCAAAGGATCGTAGGTTTTTGGAATTAATCCGTGGCCTACAAATATAGACGCCCAACTCTCCTCTTGGAAAGTTTCATCTTCTCGCATAGCAATTACGCCGCGGTGCTCAAATAATTGTATTTTGCTCGCCAAACTATCTGGCAAATTCATATGGCGCTGCTGATCCCAAAAAGGCTCATCAAAGCGTTTATTCAATTTGTAATGTGCAATTTGGAAATCGCGTACATTAACAATGTGCGAATACATTTTTTCATTGAAGGAATCTGCTTCCAGCATATTCTCAGCGCAAACAGGAAAGAAGGCGCGCAATTGCGACAAACCGAGATGCAACACATGCAATTGGGTTGCATCGAGCGGCTCTAAATTTGCAGCGGCAGAGCCCAGCGCAATACAGTTACCAATCCAATATTTTTTACGGCCACCCGCAGCAAATGACGATTCAACTGCATCGCCCAATCGCATTCCCGATGAGGCTGCAATTTTTTGTGCTACTGCTTGGCCGGTTGCATATTGAGAGGAATAGCATGCAGTAACAGCAGTCCTATCCATTAAAGGGAACATGCCGTACCAACCTTCTCTAAACGCAGAGATTTGGCAAAATGCAGGAACCGGATCTAAACGCTGTGCGGATGCCACCATGATGCGGTCACAAGGCAACCACTGTGACCAACTTTCATAATTGTTTGTTTCAAGCTGACTGATTAAAAGCGCATCTGTGCCTGTAGCATCAATAAACAAATCGGCTTCAATTCGTGAATCGTCTTGCAAGGTTATTGATTGAATTCGACCATCACTGACATCTACTGATTTGAGCGCACCGTTCTGATACTTCAAACCACTTTTAACGGCAGCGGCGCCAGCGGCACGCAAATAAGTCATTGCACTGAATGTGTAACCATGAGCTGCCTTCGAAAAAGTACGCGTATTCTCATCAAGCAAAATAAAGCGGCCATGTTTGGCAGCCATAGCGCCCAATGAAAACTCCTCTAAAGGAACATTCAAACCTTTGCTGCGCGCTTTGAGCCAATACTGCAAGAAATCGACCGTACCGAAATCTATACCATGGGAATCATAGGCATGTAAAAAAGGAGCTGCCGCACCAGACCAATTAGAAAAACGTTGCGCCACACTGTAGAGGCCTGCGCTTGATCTCATCAATGCATTTTCATTTGCACCTAAAATAGTGTGCAAGGTTCTATGGCTAGGTAAAACATTATAAAAATCTTGCGGGCGCAAATACGAGGGTAACTCAAGCAAATGCACTTCCACTGCATTCTCTGATGATGCAAAACTCAGCTGCAACATCAATACCGTTAACCATGCATCAGCGTCGCGCCCAACGACTACAATTTTCTTTATTGGCTTAGTCAATTTGTTATCCCAACTTTGATGGACAGTAATCTGCGATAAATTCGTCATGCATTGGCATAATCTCTACACGCTCTTTAATAGACACCGAAAGCTCATGCAATTTCTTTTTAATTTCATCTAAGGATAGATTGTGCGCGTAAGGATCGACATTAACTTGTTGAAGCCCCTGCCCTAAAAATACTGAAATCCAACTCGGTGGTGCAAACAAACCGTAACGATAAATATCGATGTGACCTCTATGCTTAAACACATCAATTTTATGCTGCAGTGACTCAGGAATTTGCATATTTCTGCAGTAGCGCCACAACTCAGAATCATCACGACTGTTCAAATGATAATGCAAAATTAAAAAGTCACGCACGCGGTCATATTCAATATCCACCAAGCGATTAAATTCATCACTCAGTGCTTGATCTGATTTTTTATTTGGGAAAAGTTTAGTTAAATAAATGATCGCAACTTGAATCAAATAAATGCTGGTTGACTCAAGCGGCTCGAGAAATCCACTCGACAGCCCCATAGCAATACAGTTTTTATGCCATGATTTTTTGTAGCGACCTGATTTGAATTTAATTAATTTAGGATCAGCCAGCGCCGCTCCATCCAAGTCTTTAAGCAAGCTACTAGCTGCTTCGTCTTCACTAATATATTGGCTACTGAAAACATAACCATTACCCGTGCGATGCTGCAAAGGAATACGCCATTGCCAACCCGCCGCTTTTGCAGTTGAGCGAGTGTAAGGCGTAAGAATTTCCACACGCTCGCAAGGAACGGCAAGTGCACGATCACATACTAACCATGGCGACCAGTCTTCAAACTGCATCTGCATAGCTTTGCCCATGAGCAAAGAGCGGAAACCCGAACAATCGATAAAATAATCGCCGGAAATTACTTTTCCAGACTCCATAGTTACCGAGGAAATATAACCCGTATCTGGATGCAAATTTACATCCGTGATTTTGCCCTCGACACGCTTCAAGCCTCTAGCTTCTGCAAACTGACGCAAATACTTTGCGTAAAGGCTTGCATCAAAATGATAGGCGTAGGAATAGGTGGAATTAATTTCAGCAGGATTATCGACAGGGAATTCAAAACGATTTTTACGGCAAGCTTGGATAGCGTAGGAAAAAGCTTCTATAGATTCAACATCACCGGTCTGTTTAACTCTGGCCCACTGCTGATGAAAATCGACACCGCCAATTTTTTCACCGAATGTACCGAAGGGATGAATATAGGACGAACCCTCAAAACCCCAATCCACAAACTCAATACCAAGCTTAAGGGTGGCATTGGTTTTTTGCATCATATCGACTTCATTGATGCCGACGTGATCATTAAATTCTTTCATGTGTGGCAAAGTTGCTTCGCCAACACCAACACTCGCAATTTCTTCTGATTCAATTAGGGTAACGCGACAGATGTTTGCTTTTATAAGACTCGCAAGCCCAGAAGCACACATCCAGCCGGCAGTTCCACCGCCGACAATAACAATCTCTATTGGCTCTGACATTTCATGCACCCAAAAATAAAAAATGCGCTGCTATATGAAATAGCAGCGCATTTTTTACGAACGGCTTAGTATTTCATACGTACGCCAAAAGTAAGACGACGGTCTTGTTGAGTAGAAGCGTTTGGTAAACGCAATCCGCCCGCACTTTGGTCACTTACTTGTTGTTCAAGGGTAGTTTGTTCGTTCAACAAGTTACTACCTGACAACATAACTTCAATATTGTCGTTAACCTTGTAGCGAATAGATCCATCCAACTGACCGGTTGCGCTGTTCCAAATTGGATAAGACACGCAGCAGTCAATTGCTGTAACCATATACGCTGAACGCCAACTATAAGCTAAACGCACAGCCCAATCACCTTTCTCATACATACCTACGAGGTTGTAAGAGTCGTCAGACAAACCTTCCAAACGATTTACGCCGATTGAGTCAGGCGCTTGACCGGTAATTGTTCCTGAAGTGTCCACACCCACGTTCGACAAGTTGGTATTAGAAATACCTTTGTTGTTGATGTGCGTGTAGTTAACTTGCATACCTAAGCCATCCAAAGGATCCGGCAAGAAGTCGAAGAAGGTTTGGAAAGCAACTTCGAAACCGTTCAGACTTGCACCATCACCGTTGAATGGGCCGCGGATTTCAGCCGTACGCGTTACACCATTGTTGGTGAACTGACGGTTGTAGGTACCGAACTGGATGTAATCGTTGAAGCGTTTTTCAAACGCAGTGAAGGTGAATGAACCTACTTTTGCGAAGTAGTATTCGAAAGACACATCCAACTGATCAGCTGTAATAGGCTTCAAGAAGGGGTTTTGAGCACTGCCGCTGTACTTAACGTTAGCGCCGGTGATCTTACCGCTACTGTCTTTAACCCACAGCGGATCGTTAGCATTGTTGCCATCGGGCAATGTGCTAGAAACACCTACGTAGTTTTTGAGGTTGCCGATATCTGGACGCGCCATAGCTCTTGCCAAGGCAACACGCAACAGAACTTCATCGGTCAAATCAAATTTGATGTTGAAGCTTGGCAATATGTCATGAGATTTTGACTTAGAAGTACCGGTGAAGTTTGCACCGTCCATAAAGGCAATATCTTCTGCTGACAAGTAGCAACCCAGAGTATTAGGTACTTGCGGAGCTGGCTGACCAGGCTCAGACGTTTTAGGCTTACACTCTAGCTGAGTTGCATCTAGCTTCTTCGGCATTACAAGACCGCCGCTACTCTCAACGGTAGTTTCGATAAAGCGAGCACCAAAGTTACCAGAGAAAGGTACGCCACCGATGGTTGCATCAGACCCACCGAAGTTTAACTGAGCATAGAACGCTGAAGTAATTTCTGATACGTCTGCGCTTTCAGCCGGAGTGAAGCAAGTACCCGCAACTTCGTTAGCACGGTCGCCAGTGTTGGAGCAGATTGGATCCCAACCTGTACCACCTTTCAATCCCAGTGCAGACGCAGACATAATGCTGGCAAACTTCTTACGGTCTTGCAGCAACTTCATGTCAGCAAATACGTATTCGTTTGGAGAGAGGTTGCCGTAACCAGTATCAAAGGTTTTGTTGACGTAATAGCCTGTTGGGTAACCTTTAAAGCCGGTAGCAGCATCTGCAGCATGCTTATCAAGGTTAAAGTAAGCAGACTGATAGCCACTACCTACAGTACTTGTCCAAGTGTTAGCCACGTTTTGCCAGTTGTAACCACTCCAGTTTACGTTTTGCTCACGATCAGCATAACGCGCACCCACTTTCACAGAGCTAATCCAGTTTGAATCAATATCAAACTTGAAATCTGCTCTTGCAGCGAACTCATGACCTTTACTGTCTTCAAGGTGATCCATGATGTCGTTGATGTAATAGTTGTTGGGGTTAGCTAAACCACCTGCAGACTGGTTAACATTCAACGGGGCAGAAAACGCAACAGTTGGCAAACGCTTGGAGATATCGACATAAGTGTTTGCAAAAGAGTTGAAGTCAGTAGAGATATCGTAGTTGTTAACGGTAGAGTCAACATACTGAACATCGAAGGTACCGTGAACGGTATCGGTAGGATTCCACTTCAAATTGAAACCCAAATCTTGGGTCAAGTTCTCGTTGTTGTTTGAACGAGTAGAAGTACTCATACCGCGACCACGACGGTTTGGTGAGCAACCATTCCAGCCATAGCAAGGAGTAACCATTGGTTGACCCGCTGCGTTAGCGGCATATTGCGCTGAGCCAGCAGCGTCAGAGCCCCACCAACCAATATCAGAGGTCATGGTACCGGTTTGGAACAAACCTTTATCATTAAAGGTGAAATCTGGGGTGCCCGCTAAAGGTAATGGCACATCAGCAGTAGGAATAGAGCCATCAGCATTCAGCTTGTGAACATATTTGGTACTCTTACCGTAGTCATCAGCACCAATACTTGCAGTAACTACATACTCTTCCCACGCGTTCTTGTACTTAGAACGGTTGTACTGAACAGTTGCTTCATACACACCATCGTTGTCTTTCCACTGCGCAGCTAAGGCTACGCCATCGCGGTCGCGATTGTATACGTTGTCACGGAATACAACTGAGGTTGGCATGTAGTAGAGACTGTTTGGTGCATAGATATTCTCGAAACGACCAATACGGCCGTATTGAACACCTTGAGTCGCTGTTTGAACTTCAGAATGAGCAATGTTTACCAAGAAGCCCATTTCACCAGAACTTACTTCCCAGCGATTACTGTAAAGCGCTGAAAGCTCTGGAGTCAGTTTTTGGGAAATGTCGCCGTAGTTTGCATCAATAGACAGCGCCTTCATTTCACCCGGTTGGTCAAAGGGTACGCGGGTACGCATATTTACCGAACCAGCCAAGCCACCTTCAATCAATTCAGCCGTTTGGTTTTTGTAGGTATCTACACCTGACATCAACTCTGGCGAAACGTCACCCCAGCTCAAGCCACGTGAAGAGTTTGCACTGAATGAATCGCGACCGTTGAATTCAGTACGAACCTGATTCAAACCACGCACGATTACGCCTGATGGTTCCGCAGAGAAGTGCGCTGTATCACCCGATGCAGCGAAACGGTTTACGGTAATACCCGCAACACGTTGCAATGCTTCAGCAACAGATTTGTCTGGGAATGCGCCCAAATCTTTTGCGGTAATGGATTCAACAACGGTATCGGCGTTACGCTTGATTTCTTGCGCACTACCAAGAGCTTCTTTCATGCCCGTTACAACGACCTCCTCAACGGATTCGTCTTTCTTGGGAGCATCTGTTTTTGTTGCGGTTTGAGCGAAAGATGGTGCACTAAGCGCCATCACACACATTGCCAGCATTGATCTTTTGAATGTCACGCCTTTGAATGCTTCGCTGTGATTACTTTTTTTGTAATCCATAGCCAACCCCTTTTTTAACATTATGATTAGGTAATTTTTGTGTTTTTTCTCTCGTAGCTAAAACGACATTCGCTGTTGTTTTTATAGGCTACAGCTGCAAGTTTAGACACTGCTTGCAACTTTTCCATGCTATAGCTGTCATTCATAGTGATCAATGTAACCCTAAGTAAAGAAGTGATTAGACCCAAAGGCATCCCGTAAAGATTTGTAAATATTTTTACCTATAAAAAAACATCCATTAAATAAAAAAACTGTCGCCAATTTCAACCATTGTTCGTACCAATCCACAATTACGTTAGTTGTGTTAGAGCCCCTGTTTCGTCATATGACAATTAGCGCTATAGTTCATCTACTATTAGTCCCTCGTGAGCTTCGGCTATGAACCCCAAATTTACGTTAGTTATCAGTTTTGTCAGCCTGTTGGCTTACAGCTCGGCATTTGCAGCAGCGGAAAAAGTCTATAAGTGGACAGATGCCAAGGGGCAAACCCACTACAGCCAACGCCCGCCACTTAACACGGAAACCGAGGTGATTAAGCCTCAAACCGGGCACAGTGACCCCGTGAATTACACCACTGCTGCACCCAAACCTGAAAAGAAAGAAGAGACCAAGCAGGAGCCCGCAAAAGATAAAGAGCGCTGTGAAGTTGCTCGTAAAAATGCGGATACGCTTAAAACCTATGCGCGTATTCGCGTGAAAGATGATAATGGTGAATATCGTTATATAACGCCCGATGAGCAAAAGCAGAAATTAGGTGAAGCCAATAAAGCTATTGAAGAAAGCTGTGAATAAAAATCTCATTTGAAAATAAAAAAGGCCGTCACATTGACGGCCTTTTTTATTGAACAACAATTTACTACATACGATTTACTGCAAACGTTTTGGTTCAAACACTAATTTATCTCCCTTGAGCGAACCGTGAATGATTGAGCCAGGAATAAATTTGCCCGACAAAATATCATTGGCCAAGGTATTTTCCACTAATTGCTGAATAGCTCTTTTCAGCGGACGCGCGCCATACACTGGATCAAAACCTACTGCAGCCAATTTATTCATTACAGCATCATCTAATTCCAAACTTAAATCGCGCTCTGCTAAACGTTTTCTTAATAGCTCAAGTTGAATATCTGCAATGCCGCGAATTTGTTCGCGTCCGAGTGGATGGAATACCACCACTTCATCGATACGGTTAATAAACTCCGGACGGAAATGTCCACCCACAACCTCCATCACCGCATCTTTCATGGCGTTGTAGCGATTTTCGTTGTTGAGCGAATTGTTCATGTCGCCAGTCACGAATGAATCAAAACTTACAGTATCAAACGATTTATCTTCCGCTAATTCTTGGATGCGATCTGAACCCAAGTTTGATGTCATTACAATAACCGTATTACGAAAATCTACCGTACGACCTTGGCCATCAGTCAAACGACCATCTTCCAATACTTGCAACAAAATATTGAACACATCGGGATGCGCTTTTTCAACTTCGTCGAGCAATAAAACTGAATAGGGTTTGCGACGCACAGCTTCGGTTAAATAACCACCCTCTTCATAACCTACGTAACCCGGTGGCGCGCCAATTAAACGTGCGACTGAATGTTTTTCCATAAACTCAGACATATCAATGCGCACCATGGCATCGCTGGAATCAAATAAAAATTCGGCAAGCGATTTACATAATTCTGTTTTTCCTACACCGGTTGGCCCCAAAAATAAAAACGAACCATTAGGGCGATTAGCATCACTTAAACCGGCGCGCGAACGGCGCACTGCATTGGCGACAGCAACCACAGCTTCGTGCTGGCCAATCACACGCTTATGCAGCGCCTCTTCCATACGCAATAGTTTTTCGCGCTCACCCTCCAACATTTTTGATACGGGAATACCAGTCCATTTAGAAACCACTTCCGCAATTTCTTCGTCGGTGACTTTATTGCGCAGCAATTTCATTTCCATCATTTCGGCTTGGCTGGCCATATCCAATTGCTTTTCAAGTTGCGGGATAATGCCGTATTGAAGCTCAGACATGCGCGCCAAGTCGCCTTTACGGCGCTTTTCTTCCAGCTCTAAACGCGCCTGCTCTAATTGGCTTTTGATTTCCTGCGAACCTTGCAGCGCAGCCTTTTCTGCACGCCAAATTTCTTCAAGATCATTGAGTTCGCGCTCGAATTTATCTATATCTTGATCAATTTTCGCGAGGCGTTTTCTACTGCCTTCATCGTCATCTTTTTTCACCGCTTCGCGTTCAATTTTTAATTGAATTAAGCGGCGCTCAAGACGATCCATTTCTTCCGGTTTGGAATCAATCTCCATACGGATACGGCTTGCTGCTTCGTCAATTAAATCAATTGCTTTATCCGGCAATTGACGATCAGTAATGTAGCGTTGCGATAATTTTGCCGCGGCGATAATTGCAGAATCGGTAATATCCACACCGTGGTGAATTTCATAACGCTCTTTTAAACCGCGCAAAATAGCGATGGTATCTGACTCATTCGGTTCATCAACTTGAACTTTTTGGAAGCGACGTTCGAGTGCTGCATCTTTCTCAATAAACTTGCGATACTCATCAAGCGTAGTTGCGCCCACGCAATGCAACTCACCGCGCGCGAGTGCAGGCTTGAGCATATTGCCTGCATCCATTGCACCTTCAGCTTTACCTGCACCGACCATGGTGTGAATTTCGTCGATAAACAAAATAATTTTGCCTTCTTGTTTACCGAGTTCATTAATCACTGATTTTAAACGCTCTTCAAAATCACCACGGAATTTTGCGCCCGCTAAAAGCGCACCTAAATCCAATGACAACAAACGTTTATTTTTTAAACCTTCAGGCACTTCACCGTTCACAATACGTTGCGCCAAACCTTCAACAATCGCCGTTTTACCTACGCCCGGTTCACCAATTAATACAGGATTGTTTTTTGTGCGGCGCTGCAAAACTTGAATGGTGCGGCGAATTTCGTCATCGCGACCAATTACAGGATCAAGCTTGCCTGATTCTGCACGAGCGGTTAAATCCACGGTATATTTTTCTAATGCTTGGCGATTACCCTCCGAATCCGCATCATCAACTGAGTCGCCGCCACGAATTTTTTCGATAGCCTGTTGCAAACGCTGCTCATTACCAAACTGCTTTAAGAGTTCGTTAATGCTGCTTTGCGGATCTTTCATTGCAACTACAAGAACCGTATCGCTAGACACAAATTTGTCGCCAATTTTTTGCGCGTAACGATCGGCCAAATTTAATAAGCGCCCCATTTCGGGCGACATTCCGACTTCACCCGTTGGGTTCTTAATGCTTGGCAAATCATTTAACTTTTTGCTCAGGGCTTCGCGCAATCCAGCAACATCAAACCCCGCTTGATTTAACAGCAAGCGGACGCCACCAGCGCCTTTTTGCTCAATCATTGCGAAGAGCATGTGAATAGGTTCCAGCTGACTATGGTCGCGCCCAACGGCAAGCGATTGGGCATCTGATAGCACCAGCTGCAATTGATTGGTTAAACGATCGATACGCATGAAAACCTCTGGAATTGAATTAAGGGTTGTTATAGACGTGGGGGCGCATCAGGCTATTTCAAGCGCGCTGGTATAAATGTACAGGAAGGAATAGCTGATAAGTTGCGATAAATCAATTCTCAAGAAGACCGCTTCATAACCACCATTGAAAACTCGCACACCGCCTCCAGATATACACGTCATGGATATTGATAGATAGAAAATCAAATAAATTTTAGTGGAAGGAATGGACGATGACTGATTACGAATACGTGCAAATAGGAATTGTACTGACGATTTTTATTGCCGCGTGGCTTGCAGGAAAATTTATTACCTACTTAAAAACCAAGCGCCACAACCGCGAATTGTGGGGAACGATTTTTGAAGGAGTGACGCACAAACTCGTTAATTTAGACGCGGTGAAAGAACCCGAAATTTTTATTGAAAAGAAGGCGAAACAGAATGGGCTCGGCGACAATAATAGAGAACCCAAGACTCACGATTAGCACTCAATTTAATCACATATGAAGAGGGATAGTGTTCCCCCGCCAAATATTGAACGTAGCAACTCAAGGCTTTGGAACGAATACGATAGAAGAGCTAATAGTTGTTAGTTTATTTATTGGCGGAAACTTTCTATTTTTTAAAAATGCTACAAATTCACTATCAAACTCCTTTGAATTTAACTCACTTGAATCAATCTTAGCAGTGACAACATCCCCAGACGGGGAAGCGGTAAATGAAAAAACGACCTTCCCATGTAATGAAGGGTTTAGTGCATTATATTTTTTATAGATCGCAGAAAATTCCTGTATTTCTTTTGCCAGCGCCATTTTTAAAATATCTTCGTCAGCGATTAAATTACGCTTTATAGCCTCGTCTGCTACATTTTTGCTATCGGTGAAACGTGTTGAACCAATCAGTTCGTGGTTAAGAATCATATTTCCTAGTTGGCCAGTTGAGTATTTATCATTTCCACTAACTGCAACAAGAAATCGGCTAGCGTTAGCTTTAGGCTCACAAAAAACAGATACTTTATTACCTTGATAATCCCCTTGCGTTGCCATACTGCCGACAACTATATGAGTGACTCCCATTTGCCTAAGAAGATAAATGCTTTGGGACTCACACACTTTTGCTGATACTGAAAGATTTCTAGTGTTAGTCCACTGTTCAGTTTGAGCAAAACAGCTTATAGCCAGCATTAGCAATATCAAAAAAGGGCTTTTCATAAAATTCCCCATAATTTCCCTTCATATTGAAGAATTGTTTCCAAGCTTCTCGCTTGGAAACATATGCAGAACAATCTATTGCGTAAAAATCCCCTGCGAACGCAAATACTCTTCGTAAGTTCCGCTAAAGTCCACCAAGCCGCTTGGCTGCATATCGATGATGCGCGTTGCCAACGATGATACAAATTCACGGTCATGACTGACGAAAATTAAAGTGCCGGGATAATTTTCTAACGCGAGGTTAAGCGCTTCGATAGATTCCATATCCAAGTGATTAGTCGGCTCATCCATCAACATCACGTTGGGGTTGATCAAGCTCAATTTGCCGAACAACATGCGGCCTTGCTCACCACCGGAAATCACTTTTACGGATTTTTTCACTTCGTCATTAGAAAACAACATTCTGCCCAGAGCACCGCGCACTAACTGTTCGTCGCCTTTGGTCCACTGCTTCATCCAGTCAAATAAGTTATCGCCGCTGGCGAAATCGTCGGCGTGATCCTGCGCGAAATAGCCAATCTCCGCCTGCTCAGCCCACTTTACGGTGCCCGTGTCTGGAGCCAAGTCACCCTGTAAGCAGCGCAACAAGGTGGTTTTACCTGCACCGTTAGGGCCGATGATTGCAATACGCTCGCCCGCTTCCACTTGCAAGCTGAGGTCTTTAAACAATGGGCGATCAAACGCCTTGCTAATCGCCTCCACGGTCACCGCTTGACGATGCAACTTCTTGTTTTGCACAAAGCGAATATAAGGACTCACGCGGCTCGATGGCTTGATGTCATCTAGCTGAATCTTGTCGATTTGTTTTGCACGCGATGTTGCTTGCTTAGCTTTAGAGGCATTCGCCGAGAAGCGGCTCACGAAGGTTTGCAGCTCGGCAATTTGTGCTTTCTTCTTGGCGTTTTCAGACAGGAGTTTCTCACGCGCCTGAGTCGATGCCATCATGTAATCATCGTAATTGCCGGGGTAAACGCGCAGTTCGCCGTAATCCAAATCCGCCATATGAGTGCATACGGCATTCAGGAAGTGACGGTCGTGCGAGATAATAATGATGGTGCTGTTGCGCTGGTTAAGCACATCTTCTAACCAGCGAATGGTATTGATATCGAGGTTGTTGGTCGGTTCGTCCAGCAGGAGCACATCAGGATCAGCAAAGAGCGCTTGCGCCAAAAGCACACGCAACTTCCAGCCCGGTGCCACCGCACTCATCAAGCCGGCGTGCTGCTCAATCGGGATTTCCAAGCCCAGCAACAGCTCACCTGCACGGGCTTCAGCAGTGTAGCCATCCATTTCCGCAAATTGCACTTCTAGCTCAGCCACAGCCATACCATCGGCCTCACTCATTTCCGGCAGGCTGTAGATACGGTCGCGCTCGGCCTTTACCTTCCACAGTTCGGTATGGCCCATGATTACCGTATCCAGCACAGTGAATTCTTCGTAGGCGAATTGATCCTGCTTCAATTTACCCAAACGTACGTTAGGTTCCAGCATCACTTGACCAGCGCTGGGCACGAGATCGCCACCCAGAATTTTCATAAAGGTGGATTTACCGCAGCCGTTGGCGCCGATCAAACCATAGCGATTGCCGTTATTGAATTTGACTGAGACGTTTTCGAACAGCGGCTTGGCGCCGAATTGCATGGTGATATTAGCGGTGGAGATCACGAAGAAATACCTAAAAGGAGATGGAGGACTACATTGAGGGCGGCATTCTACTCAAATTGGGTGACGATTACTGCCTGAACCTGGAATATTCCCTAAAAGGATTGATCAAAGAGTGCTCAAGCTGCAAAAACTGGGTTAGACCTAGGCGCACAGCGGATTGAAATTCACTGCAACTTTTTGCCGGCGCACCCCGTAGTTACCTCCGACATTCATTGAAGGAGGTAATTACCTATGCAACGGTTAACTATAAATTTCATTGTTTTAGGCGCACTCATCAGCTTGCTAAGTGCATGCGGTGGCGGGGGAGGAAAATCCAATAGCGGTTACAACCAAACACCCGACTACGGTTATTCATCAAGCGCATCGCTAGCCGCATCAAGTTCCAGTTCATCGAGCGCGACAATAACATCGAGCTCATCTGCAGCATCTTCATCCAGCACAGCAGCTGCAACTGAAGCCCCAATTGACAGATTTAAAACAAATGCAGGTTCTGCTCTAGTCGCTAAAAATAGCGTTAATGTTTTGGCTGCAAATGGATCTGACTTAAGTGTTCAAACACAAAATAAAAATCAACTTACACTTTATATTTTTGATAATGATGCGCCAGGAAAATCTGCCTGCACATCAACACAATGCATCACCAACTGGCCACCGCTCTTAGCAAAAGCCAGTGACGTCGCTCAAGCACCGCTCTCCATTATTACGCGCACCGATGGCAACTTGCAGTGGGCACTGCGCGACAAACCACTTTATTTTTTTAGTGGGGACAGTAAAGCAGGAGATATTACTGGCGAAGGTGTAGGTGGCATTTGGCACACCGCTCTGACTGAACCCGTGTTGTTAAATAAGCCCACGGTGAATTCATTAGATGGCGATTATTTAGTGTCATCTGGAAATCTATTGGTAGGCATGCCCAGTGGCGACAATACAAAATTTGTTGGCGAGCGCCACGATCGCGACGGATTTAGTTTGTATACCTTCGATTCAGACACTGATGGTATATCCAATTGCACTGGAGGGTGCCTCGCTGCGTGGCCACCTTTACTTGCAGATGCAAATGATATTGCAGTAGCGCCCTACTCGATTATTGATCGCAGCATGGGAACTAATCCTGCCGCAAAACAATGGGCTTACCACGGCATGCCGCTTTATTTTTATGTTGGCGATACTCTTGCCGGACAGACAACCGGCAAAGCACTTCCTAAATGGCATTTAGCACGTCCACTTCCTTTCACCGTAAAAGATGATGCGAGCTTAAGTAATATTTTAGTGGCAAGCGGTTTAGTAAAAAGTGCAACACCTGTTAATGGTGTTGAAAAAACATCGGTAGTAGCACGCGATGGTTTTACGCTTTACACCTTTGATAACGACACCTCAGGCACCAGCAATTGCACAGGCACTTGCCTTACCAATTGGCCCGCATTAATTGCGCATGAAGGTGCAGTTGCATCAGCGCCCTACTCATTAATTACCCGCGCCAGTGGCGAAAAACAATGGGCATTAAATGGCATGCCGCTGTACTTTTTTATTGGCGATACTGTAGCAGGCGATACCAAAGGCGAAGGTGTCGGTGGCAAATGGTTAGTAGCACGCAGTGTTCCCGCAGCGGTTAGCAATAATGCAACCAAAGGCAAAATATTTATTGCGCACGGCAACTTAATTAATGCCAGCGGCGGCTCTGATGCGACGCATAATAATTTCACGCTCTACACCTTTGACAAAGATACCGCTAACTCGGGTAAATCTACCTGCAATGGTGGCTGCCTTATTACTTGGCCCGCATTTTATGCCGCTGCTGATGCAAAAGCCTTTGGCGACTTCACAATCATTGTGCGCGATAGCGGTGAAAAACAATGGGCATACGATGGCAAACCACTTTACTTTTATGTAGGCGATAGCGCAGCAGGCGATGTAAACGGTGAGTACACCGACTGGACAATTTCTCGTCCGTAAAACACAAAAAATGCAGTAAGGCTGAATTGCTTTGCTGCATTTTTTTCGCACTATTTTTAGCCCTTGGGGTAACACCTATGATAAAAAAATTATTAATACCAACACTTACCCTCACCTTAACTGCTTGTGGCGCTGGCAGCGGGAAAGGCTTGGACAACCAAGGTCTCCCCATTAAAGATGAACCACCCACACAAACCAATGGCGTAACACTCACCAGTTTGCAGCAAACCATTTTCGGCGCTATTTGTACTAATTGCCACACAGGCAGCAATGCTCCTCGCGGTTTACGTTTGGATTCAGAAGAAAATTCTTACGCATTTTTAGTAAATCATGCCGCCGATGAAATTCCCGATTTAATGCGCGTTAAACCCGGCAATCCCGATGCAAGTTACATTATTCGCAAACTGGAAGGTGCATCTGGAATTGTAGGCAGCCGCATGCCATTAGGCGGCCCTTATTTAAGCCAAGAACAAATTAATCGTGTCCGGGATTGGATTGCCAACGGCGCACCGCGCTCAGGTACAGGCGCAAGCCCCACCAAAATCAGCAACATAAAAGTAGAAAAAATAAACAACCATTTAGCTGCAAGTATCCACTTTAGTCGTTCATTGGAAGTTGATTCGATAAGCGAAAAAAATCTTAATTTATTTTATAAATCTGTTGACTCAGATAAGTCATATCCAATCGATAAATTTTATCTGCTGGTGTTAGACCAATCGCTGGAAATTAATATTCCTGATATAGACCCGAATGCAGACCTATTAAATATCACGCTTAAATCACCCAATGAAACCCCCATAGTGGATGCACAATTAAAAAATATTAATGGCAGTGATGACCACAACGAAGAAGGCGAATTTCACTATGAACAGATTCTTAAATAAGAAACGCTTAGCCACATTTTTAATCCTTGTAATTAGCTGCTTTGTATTGTCCAGCCGAGCAGAACCTTATCTAGCATTTAAAAACAATATGTTTTGTAGCGGGTGTCACGTCAACCCCATTGGCGGTGGCGCGCGCAATAGCTACGGAGCCTACTATGGCACTAATGTTCTACCACAAAACGCTGGTAGCCTCACGCAATTTGACACAGGAAATATTACAGAGGCTTTACGTATTGGCGCTAATTTTCGCACGAACTATACGCAAACAGATTTAAAAAAAGGTGAAGATACACAAACATTCGAAACACAATCCGGACAACTCTACGTCATCTTACAACCCAAAGATTCACATTTTTCACTGTATATTGATGAGCAGCTAGCACCTGGCGGTGCAATTAATCGTGAAGCATTTATCTTAACCAAGCTTACAGGCAATAACATTCTTAAAGTGGGCAAGCTTATGTTGCCTTACGGTATTCGTTTAGAAGATGACACCGCATTTATTCGTCAAGCCACAGGGTTTAATTTTGACAACAGCGACAATGGCATTGAATGGGATTGGCAAACCGACCATACCTTTGTCAGCGCAGCCGTCAGCAATGGCTCAAGCGGATTAACCAATAATGATAAAGGCCTTTCATATTTAACCCGTGTTGAATACCTTGGCAATAATTGGCGACTAGGTGTGAGCGGCGTTTACAACAATGCTGATCTAGGTACGCGCTACCAAACAAATCTATTCGGTGGTTTTAATTGGCTAGGCTTCACTTTTTTAGCCGAAGTTGATGCCATTAAAGATAAATCCATTTCGCATGTCGCAGGCACTTATGAAGAACAACGCATTAGTTTTTTAGAAGTTAACCGCGAAGTCATCAAGGGTTTGAATATAAAAGCGACCACGGAATATTTTGATCCAGATACTCATATCAGCGAAAACCAACGGGTGCGTCATTCGCTATTATTGGAATATACACCCTTTGCAAATTTACAAATTCGCGGTGGATTGAGAGACGGGAAAGATATTCCGCAAAAGATCAGTGGTAATTACACGAATATTTTTGCGCAGTTGCATTTTTATTATTGAACCTTTGAATCAATTTTTCCGTCATCCTTACGAAGCAGGGATCCAGGTCTTAAAAATCTCAGTAAAAATTCAAAAGCTGGATCCCCGCTACGCGAGGATGACGACTCCGAATTAAGAGGAAGACAATTTCTATTTAAAAAGAGAGCTGATGTGATTTCAATTATAATCTATGCCTAACACAAGCCAGTGAGGAGCCTACTACCTATTAAAAATTATACGAATAATCCAAATACAATTTTCGCTCACTCCGCCCCTTCAACGCTCCAGTATCCGGCTGAAAATAGGCAGCCAACAAACTAACAACATGCTTACGTGATGGCCTATAGCTAAAAGTAAAATCCAATTCCTGAGCCAAATAATCAGATGTGGTGTGGGCAAAAAACTGATGATATTGCGCTTCAATTTTAAAGGGGGTGGCACGCACGCTAATACCTAGGGATGCATCTTTTACACCCCACTTCATATAGTTTTGTATTTCATTAGAAGCCCCCTGAAAATCATGCGCAGAGCCTAAAGGCGTAATAAAATTCACATCATCTTTGTGGCCCAATACTTCATAACGTGCAGAAAACTCAATACGATTAACCCCCACATTCGCATCCAACAAATAATAGGGTAGCATTGCATTGCTATTTGATTCAGGTTGCTTTTGCAAAGCGGATTCAATTTTCAAGCGATACTTTATAGAATCCCATTTGTAGGTAAAGGTGTAATTAGCACCCAAAGTATTATTGGATGCACTCGGCATAGTCAGGTTGTCCATATGATAGCCATAAGCAACTATCTGCGAGTAATCCCACTCATTGAAAGCCAGCTGCGCAATATGAGTGTGATGTTTATGATCACCTAATAAGCTGGGAGAGCGCTCAACACTAGGGTTGCCATAACCTTGATCATTCGAATCTAAATATTTATCGGCGCGATCACCAAAAATACGATTCACATTACCAATATAAGCGTAAGAAAATTGTGAGTTGGAGAGAAATTTAACGGTAGCCAATGCAGCATCAAAGGTTTGTTCGTTTTGCCAAAAGCCATTACCACCTATAAAGCGTTGATCATCCCAATTAATTTTCTGACGCCCCAATTTAAGGTGTACTGAATCAAAATCCATTCCTACATAAGCTTGATTGAGATCGGCTCCACCAGCATCTGGAATAATTGGTTTGCCGTTAAGATCTACGCCGTCACTATGATCATTTTTAAACGCGCGACTAACATTATCCACTTGCAAGTGGCTGCTCAGAATATCATTCCATTGCGCATCCCAAGTAGCGCGCAACAATAAGGAAGCCGCACGCGCAGATTCAGAGCCAGATAAATCGGCATAGCGGCTCCGCGCACTCCAATCTAATTTATTGTCTGGACTATCATTTGCCAATATCGCGCCAGAAAGTAATAGACCTGACATTAAAAGGCCGGTCAAACGTGGGTAGTGACACATTTTCACCATAGATTATTTCCAGTCTTTCGCATTTCCATCATGCAGAAAAGTAACGCCTTTCATTGCATTCATTTCATCGTAAAGTTTGTCGGGCATTGGGTTTTGTCGGCAGTCCATGTAATGCATTTTGGGCAGATGGTAAATATCAACCGTGACCATTTTATTATTAAACAAATAGAGCTTTTCAAGTTCGGGCAAATTGCTGTAGGAAAAATTTAACAGCTGATTTTCATTGGCTTTGAGCAACTTCAATATAGGCAAGTTGCCCAAATCAAGCGCAGTCAATTTATTATTGAAAACGTAGAAATCTTCTAACGCAGGTAAATTGGCAAGCTCCACAACTTTAAGTGAATTTTTTGCAAGATTTAAATGACGTAAGTGCGGGAGGTTTTTTACAGCGGCTGATTGCAGTTGGTTGTTGTAAATTGACAGGCTTTCCAATTGCGGGAACTTATCCAATCCATCTATAACAGCAATGCTCTGTGAGTTGCATTCAATGTTGGTTACCATCTCTAGGCTTGACCAATTATTTTTTTGTGCAAGCGAAGTCAAACATTGCTTAAACTGATTATCAGTCACAGGAAAATCTAATGCCTTAGCACCATGACATGCAAAGATCGTTATAAGCAAGCATAAGAATTGACAGTATTTCATGCTGAATTTTCCACTAGGATTTTATTAATTCATTAATAACTAGGCTTTTAACTGCCTAGCTATTCAAGTTCAAGCAAGAATTATCTTTAACTTTTCACATTAGCAAGGAGAACACAGACACCTTTTGCCAAAACATGATCACTGGGTTCATCAATGGGCGAACCGCCAATATCCTCTTCGGTAAGCAAGAGATATTCTGCATCCTTAATTAAACGCCAATTAGGTACAGACAAATCAACACGTGAAATATCTGTCTGCGCAAACACGCCCAGAGGACGAATTTGTTTATCAGTTTTAGAAACAGCCCAAAGCTGAACATTTTTATCAGGCGCAACGTTTAAATCATCCCACTTCAGCCATAAAGCAGTGCCCTTAGTAGCAGTCATCACAGTTAAACGCGCAGCGCCCTTAGCATCCGTTAATACTGCAACGTAATCCGCATTGGGACCTGTAGGATTTTTTGGGGCAATAAAAAGCAAAACACCCGCTAACAAAACAATGGCAAGGCTTGGCATAGCCCACAACCACCAAGGCCGCAAATTCATTTTTTGCACGCGCGTTGATTCAGGAGTAGATGAATTTATAGAGGTTTGAATATTCGCCCACACATCTGCATGAGGCTTGCGCGTTTCATTTTCATCGCTGAGTTGCATTAATTGCTCCTCCCAAAAACGCACCTGTTCTGCAAGCGAATCGTTCGTTTGCAACATGCGCGCAAAAATGGCGCGTTCATCACCACGCATAACGCCCGTCACATATTCAAAGGCGAGCACATCGTGATTCAATTGCGATTCTACTGATTCGTTTCCAGACATAACTTCAACCTTTCCGCACCGCGATGCAGCCATGATTTTACGGTATTTGTATTAGTGGAAAATTGTTGCGCTATTTCTTCACGCGAATAACCATAAAGATAAGCTAGTTCAACACTGCGCTTTATATTTTCACTCAACAGATGCAAACATTTATTGAGGTGAAATTTTAATTGGCTGGCACTTACATCCTGCTCCGGCGTTTGCGGACTAACATGTTCATGCAGAGGATAATCATGATCTGCCGAGACAAAGCGCTGACGCAATCGCTGCTCTACATCGAGCCGATCCAAAGCGCGATAACGCGCAATACTTGCCAGCCACGTAAGGGGATTTGCTAAATGCGGGCGATAAGTTGCAGCATTAGTCCATATCTGCAAAAAGGCCTCTTGTAATACATCTTTAGCCAAGTCATCGGATTTCAAAATGCGGTAGACCACCGCATTTAAATAAGGCCCTATCCGTTCGAACAGGATTTTAAGTGCAGCTTGATCCTTAATCGCACAGCGGGCAATTAGGCCGATTAGCTCTTCATTACGAGAGTCAGGTGAAAGCGTCATGTCAATCATTTCCCAGAACACAGTTTATAACCATGCGCAATCGCATCAGTATGCCACCGCCCTTTCTCAAGCCCCGCAAACTGCGGAAACATGTGTAGATTTAGGGCGCTACAAGGGATATACGGGTGAATTGAAGTAAAGTTGCACCTGAAAGAAAATTTATTAGCGCCCATTATTAATTGCGGACGGTACCGGCACCTTCAATTCTAAAATCGGTTGTTTTTCTAAATTTTTATCCAAAAGCCCATCTAATGTAGCAAGCGTTTTTGTGCTGTAGTCGGGGCTGGGAATTCCCAACACGTCCATTTTTAAAGGAATGATACCTGCACCCAGTAAATTTCCTTCGGGGCTCAAACGTACATCAGCCACAATTGAGCTACCTAATTTTCCCGCTTTGGATAAAGAACCGAAACCCACAAAATTACCGAGCGAAAAAAATATGGGTTTGCCCTTATAAATTTCATAGGGGCGCACCACATGCGGGCCATGACCGAACACGGCGCTCGCACCGGCATCTATCGCAAGCGTGGCGAACTTTCGGATATTACCCCTGTACTCATGCAAATAATATTCATCGGCTTCTGGCGTGCCGCCAGCATCTTCACCTTCACCACCGGCATGTACAGTTACAATTACAATGCGGGCACTTCGTTTCGAATTTTCTATATCTTGCTTAACTTGAGCTTCATTATTCATTGACGATAACTGAGTTAAATAGCAGTAACTTAAAAAAGCCACTTTAGTATTTCTAACAGAGACTATCGCCTCAACACCTGGCAATCCAGACGGTTGTATAGATTCAGCCAAGAGCGCTTTTTTGGTTGCCCGCAACCCATCAACACCAAAATCCAACGAGTGATTATTTGCGAGTGAAAGTACGTTGAATCCCATTTCACGCAGAGTGCTGGCATAAGACTCGGGCATTCTGAATGCGTAATAACTGGCTTGCGAAGTATCTTTGCGCGACTCGCCCTGATCATAAAGAACGCCTTCAAGATTCCCCACCACCAAATCTGCGCCTTTAAAAGTTTGCGACAACTCGGCAATGCGTTTTTTATTATTATCGTCTGGCAAACGATTGTGAGGATAATTGCTGCCGAGAACAACATCACCTACTGCGCGAATAACAATTGGCTGTACGACTATAGAACTTGCAGAAGAAAAGGAATGTGAAGATGTAGTAACAGCAGCGAAAGATGATGCGAGAGAAGATGAAGACTGACTAAAGATTACTGCTGCAGGAGCTGTGTTTGCTGCCGATAAACTATAACCGCGTGCGAAAAAGGTACTGCCACCCAACAACAAACAGACGAGCGCTGCTGCAAAATAATGTTTTGGTTTTACGCGAGCTTTTGCGGGATTAGGAATTGCATTAAGTGCGGCTTGGACTTCTGCATCATCTGGATGTAACTCAAGATAAAGCTCAAAGGCTTTACGCGAGACTTCATCAACTGCAACTTTATTACTTGCTTGCAGCGCTATACGCCGCCCCAGCTTTGCAAGGGAAAGCGCCGTTTGCATTTGACCTTGCTTACGCTTGTAATGAATCAACGCTCGCAAAGCTGCAGATCCCTCAAGGTAGGAATCTCTTCTATTTTTCATTTTCACGTGAATCCTGTCTACGATCAAATTACGTTTTAATTACCGCTTTCGTTTTATTTATTCTTAGCTTCAATCCACTGCGACATATACTGTGTGCTTTTCAAAGTATGATGACGCAACATGCCGCCAATAAAATTTTGTTGGCGCTCACACACAAGATTCTGCGCAAGCAAATTAACTCGCTCAACAAGTGCTGCTGAATAATCTACAGCGCCGAAATAAGAGTTCAAAATAGTTTGGCTACAATCTTGGCTCTCCTGCCAGAGTTGCTGATTATTATAAAGTTGCACCGCGGCATCAGCGAAGTCTTGCGCAGAATTTGCAATTAAACCGCTCCAGGGAAAATCGCCCTGCATGGCCTCAGCGCCTATATTGGTAGTAACACTCGGCGTGCCACTACGCATGGCATCCATCAGTTTGCCTTTAATACCGGCACCAAAGCGCAGAGGCGCAAGACAAACACGCGCTTGCTGCATAACGTAAAGTGCATCATCCGCCCAACCTTTTACACAAAAACCTTGTTTGGGATTGTGCAATTGCATGGCTTTAGGAGGAGGATAAGCGCCGTAAATATGTAACTCGGCCCGTGGGAGCTGTGTGCGAATGAGTGGCCATATTGCATGCTTTAAATAAAGCACTGCATCCCAATTGGGTTCATGGCGGAAATTTCCGATACTAATAAAATTTTGTCGTTCACCATAAGCAGGCATAGCCTCTGGTTCACCTACAGAAAGAAAAGGGCAATAATGCAATAGTTGCGCCGGCACCGAAAAATACTGAGTGAGTAACTCAATTTCAAATTGCGAAATTATTAAGCTCAAATCACAGCGAAAAATAGCGGCAATTTCGCGCTGCGCCATATCATCGTTTGCCATTTTTTCATAAAGCTCAGCTGCACTCGCCAACACGGGGTTAACACTTTGGCGAAAGGTTTCATTATCTGCTGTTTTTTGTGCTTGCTTTAACAACTGGTGACGCACATGACGCAGACTGTGTAAATCTTCCGTATCTAATAGACGTAAGGCATTAGGGCAGACTTGCTCTACTCGCCAACCAAATTGTTCCTCGGTAAAAAAGCGATCAAACAAAACTACATCTGGCTTTAATTCGGCGATAAATTCATCAAAGCTGGAATCATTTAGCGCGACGGATTTTTCCTTTATGCCAAGCTCCATTATATCTGCCCTGTGCTCAGAGAGCGCAGCCGCCGATGCAAAAACAATCTGATAGTGCTGCGCCAAAAACAGATGAATCAATTCCATCATTCTGCTACCAGCAGCAGATGAATTGGGTTCAGGCCACACATAACCAATAATCAGCAGAGTTTTTACTGTGCTATTCATTGCGTTACTCATTGCGAAAGCCCCTGCAAATATTTCACCGCTCCTTCACCCGCAGCGCGCCCAGTGGCAAAGCATGCAGTTAATAGATAGCCGCCTGTTGGAGCTTCCCAATCCAAAATTTCACCCGCGCAAAAAACACCGGGTAACTTTTTCAACATAAGTGCATTATCTAACTCAGAAAAATTAATTCCACCCGCTGAACTTATGGCTTCATCTATAGGACGAAAACCTGTAAGTGGTATGCGTAAATTTTTAAGTGCCTGCGCAAGTGCTTTATTGTCTTGCCAAATAGAGGCGGGAGTTAATTCACGCAACAACCCAAGTTTTACGGGAGGAAGATTTAACTGCTTACGCAAAAAATTACTGACTGAATTTTTACCGCGCGGTTTATTTAACTGTGCAATAATTTTTTCTTCACTTAAATCAGGCAGAAGATCTATTATCAATTCTGCCGAACCCTTTGCTAAAATCGTATCCCGCAAAAGGGCTGAAAGTGCATAAACACTTGTGCCCTCTATACCGGTTTTGGCAATCATGGCTTCGCCGCGTACCGAATGCAGGACACCATCCGAGTCATTTGCACTTAAGCGCACTGTTTGCAAAGGTGCACCACTAAACGCTTCTTGAAATTTTTCACTCCATGGATATTCAAATCCACAGTTGCTTGGCAATAGCTCTGCAATTTGAATATCTTTTTCTCGCAGCAATTTGACCCAGCTACCATCTGAACCTAACCGCTGCCAACTTGCGCCACCCAACGCCAGAACCATTACATCGGCAACAATATTTTTTTTAATTTCTTCATTATTTTTTTGTTCGCTGATGTTGAGTGAGCCATCTTCCGCCCATCCCATCCACTTATGACGCGGATTAATTTGCACGCCTAATTCGCGCAAACGATGCAACCAAGCGCGCAGCAAAGGGGCAGCTTTCATATCTGTGGGAAAAACGCGACCAGAGGAGCCAACGAAAGTTTCTATACCCAAACCGTGAATCCATTGACACAGTTGATCAGCAGAAAATTTATCGAGAAAGGGTTTTAAAGACGATGAGGATTGCGCATAACGCGTTAATAATTTTTCATGCGGCTCGGAATGGGTGATATTCATTCCACCCACACCCGCTAACAAAAACTTTCGACCTACGGAGGGCATTGCATCGTAAAGTGCAACACGAAAACCGGCGCTGGCGATAACTTCTGCCGCCATTAAACCCGCAGGGCCACCACCAATAATGGCGACCTGCGTGTGAGAAACTTGATGAGATGGAGATTGCGGCAAGGGCATTACCTTTTCTGTTATTAATGCCCAGCCAAGAGATTACGGCAGTGATAACTCAAACGGCGATGCAGGCAAACCAGCTTTATTATACAGGTTTGCGCCCTCAGGGTTATCTGCCCATGCATAGCGCACACTGGTTGGCTCAGCAACCTGATCACTCCATACCAGCAGCTTATTGCCCTCAAGCTTCGCATTTGCCCATACATACTTTTTATCTGCACCGGCGATGGCGATATGATGCAGCACGCCGTCCTTGGTAATTTCCAAATCGCCGCCAGCTTTATCAAAGCCAACCAACAAGCCTTTACCATCGCGCTTGATACTCACAGCATTCGGGCCAGATGCAATAATCTTTTTATTGCCATAGGCCACTTTTTGCGCGGCTAACGCCAAACGCTCACCCACTGCTTGTTTGTTTAGCGGATGAATATCATTCCATTCACCCACATCTGATGCCACCACCATAGCGGTATTTTTTACTTTTAAGGTTTTGCGTTGTGCTTCACGTGTAGCCGCCCAATCGCTCTCAGAGGGCTCAGATTTCGCAGCCATAAAATTCGCGAGCTGCACAAACAGAAACGGAAAATCACCTTGCTTAAATTGTGCGCGCCAATCACTAATTAAATCTGTCATTAAGGCTTCATACTCTTTTGCGCGACCAGTGTTAGATTCACCCTGATACCAAATAACGCCCTTCATTGCGAAGCCTAATGTAGGAGCCAATTTTGCATTGAATAATGCTGCAGGCTGATAATGCAAAGTTGTGGTTTTAGGCATATCACCTGTGCGCGCTGCAATTTTGTATTGCCACTCGCCAGCCAAAGGAATTGATTCATTACCTAAATCAAGCGCGTAGCGTTTTTCTTTTACGAAACCCGCGTTGGCTGTATAGCTGGTTACTCGAATGCTAATCGTATTTTTTCCTACTTTTAAAAGGCCTGCAGGCACAGAATAAATTCGCGGTGGATATTGATAACCCGTTTGGCCAATTTCTTTTCCATTCAAAAATATTTGGTCGCCATCCACAATGACGCCCATCCACAGAACTGCAGTTTTTGCGGCTTGCTCTGCGGTTAATTCAATAGTTTTACGAAACCACACTGCGCCCTGCGTAAATTCACTTCCCTCTTTAGAACTGCTCATTTGGTCTTTTAAATAACCCGGAACCTTAAAGCTTTTCCAATCTTTGGTATCCAAAATTTCATTCGACCAACTGCCTTTCAAACCTTCATCTTTTGCACCTAAGTCTGTGTACCAGGCAGAACTAGAAGCTTTATCTGATGCAATTGTTTTTGCGACAAAATCATCGCTTTTGAAGGGCTGAAGCTGCGCAAGGTAATGGGGATATTTTGCCAAGCCAGTTTCACTTACCCAAGCCTCCGCGGGAGAACCACCAACGGGAATTGTTATTAAACCCATAGGCACGTTTAATTTTTCATGTAAGTTACGCGCAAAGAAAAAACCAACGGCGGAAAAGTTGGGGAGATTTTCTGGCTCCGCTGTTTTCCACTGACCTTGTTGGTAATCATCCAAAGGGCCTTTAAACGCATAGACTACAGGCACATTAAATTCGCGAATTTGCGGGAGATGAGTTGATTCAATTAGATTGGGGTATTGGTATTTAACGCGCTTAAGCGGCAACTCCATATTGGATTGCCCCGCAGCAATCCACACATCACCGATCAATACATCTTTCACTTGCAGGTGATTTTTGCCCTGAATATCCAACACAAAAGGCCCGCCGGCTTTGTGCGGTTTAAAGGTTAATTGCCACTTGCCTGCTTGCGCTTTAGTGCTGAGCGTTTGTTTATCCAAACTGACGGTGACTTGCTCGCCGTCGTCCGCCCAGCCCCACAGGCTTATAGGTTTATCGCGCTGCAAAACCATTCCATCGCTAACCAAGCGCGGCAGTTTTACATCGGCGGCAGCACCAAATGCAATTACAGTCAGGTAGATACACACAAAGCGCAGAAGTATTTTCATTGTTAGCTCTCGTTTATTATTAGCCCAGGTTTTATTGCCTGAACCGATTTTGCAACAGCGCACAAACCTTGTATACAAGAAATGCAAAATTTTACATTTCCCTGTAAAACGCAGATATAAAAAAACCAGCACTCGGCTGGTTTTGGGTTTAAAGAGCTTGTTAAGCGTCGCTGGCTTCGGCATCATCAGGACGAATATACACTTTATAGTTATCGCGATAGTCATCCAAATTGTCGCGAATCAACTCAGCGTAACGGCCAGTAAGATATTTCTGGGCGCTCTCAACTTCATCAATATATTCTTTGCGATCAATCGATGAACTCGCCACCACAAAAGCATTGAATCGAGCCGCAGCATTCAAGAGTGCCGCGCTTACGATTCCTGGATCAGCCTCATCACAGGCTTCATTCGCTTTTTCAATAAAAGCATCCACCAAATCCCAAAATTGACCTTCTTCAGCTTTACTCATAATGTACCTGCAGATGTTAAAAAAGCACTGCCCTTAAAAGCAGCGCTTCATTATAGCGATAAAACCGACCGAGTTAAGGTTTTACTTGTGCAAAAGGTGCCTCTTTAAAATTAGTGCCGCGTATTTGCAACAACATACCCGAACTATTATCACTCAAAAGTAACTCCTCATAAATTTTAATAAGATCTTCTTTAGTGACCATTTTCAATGCAGCCAAGTGACGTTCACGCCCATCGAAAGCATATTTTGCATGCCAGAATTCACCGGCATAGCGCCCAGCTTCTTTATAGAAATCCGTTGGCTTTTGCATGATGTTAGCAATCATTGCATTTTTGGTCGCCTCAATTGCTGCAGGGTCTGTCGCTTTCAACTCCTCGAGATATTCATGACGGAATTTATCAATGCGCGCTTTAATTTTTACCATATCTGAATTTGCGCTTTGCACCATCAACGCATAGCTAGGGACATCATCAACTGCATAGGGGAAACTTTGCACCACATAACCTAATTGCTCATTGGTGCGCAATTGCATGAAAAATGCTTTATCTAAAAATGCATTAAGGATAACGAGCTGTGCTTGTTCATCGTCAGATTTTTTCTCGCGGAACCAAACTTCCATTACTGCACTGTCAGCTAAATTCAAAGAGTCCTTAAATTCAATGACCTTGCTTGACGATGGTGTAGTGTATTGCGAGATTACGCGATCTTTAGGTAAGCGTTTACCCGGTAATATTTTTGCAGCGGAAGCAGCCATCTCTTTAAGAGTTTCTTCACTGTAATTACCTACAGCCAAAATACGAATTAAAGGATCGCTTTTCACCGCCTTGTAATAAGCAATAACATCATTGAGAGTCACCTTATCTGCCGCAGCCAGAAGATCGCTATTACGCCACTGCACTTTATTGGTTAAACGCTCTAGGTGGCCATACATTTGACGAAATACTTGATCCTTGTCGCTGTTAGCCAGGCCTTGTTTGTAACTCACCAAGGCTTCATTAAATTCTGCAGGTAAAAACTCCAGCTTCACAAAATTAGTCAGCAGCTCATTAACGAGTTGTGGATGCTTGGTGGTGTAACCAGAAACATAAAGCGTTTGCGAATTAGGGCCGCCTACAGATAGAGCAATCCCCAAGGACGCGTTATGTGCACGATCCATTAAAGAGGTGTTTTGTTTTTTGTAGATTTCACTCAACAAATTGGCCAACACAATATTTTTTGGATTTTTAATTCCCAAACCAGAGTTAATCTCTAGTGAAAGCTGCCCTTTATCTTCACGATAAAATTCGGGATGCTGTAAAAATGCCTCCACACCCGCAGTGCTTACCACTTGGTGAGGTTTTAAATACTTACTCTCAACAATAGGTGCAGCTTTGTCGGTGAATAAATTGTTGAGAGGTGGCAGATTAAAAGTATATTTTTTGGCAAGTGCAGTTAGCTGCTCATATTTTTCTGGTGTTATATCTTGAATATCATAACTGCCATCAAAATAACTGATTGGCTTGCTCACCTTTTCTTGCTGACTTACATGCCAAATACGCACTTTCTGTGTATCCAATTGACTCAAAACATCTTTGATTGATTGCTCATCGTAACGCTCATAGACATAACCTGCGTTCAATAAATTTTCTACCGGCAGATCAAACTGCATAGTGGTCAACTGAACTGCTTGTTGCAAAGGATTAGACTTACCCGCATTCTGAAAATCTTTAGAACGCATGGCTTGCAATTCGCGGAAATAGTTTTCATTCAAACCATTACGCTTAATAAGATCCGTGTACGCGAAAATTGCAGCTACCACTTCGTCTTGGTGTTTGAGGCCCACATCTGTCAATTCAACTTGTACACGCATATATCCATCAGGGCCGTAAGCTTCAGATGCAAAGTACGCAGTCGTGTTTACCGCAAAACCTTTTTTACGCAATTGCTCACACAGAGTTCCGGCCTCTTCAGTGGTCAGCAAATTACGAATATATTCATTAGGTTTCAAACGCCACTGATCCTTATTTGATACTACGGGAAAATCCACATAGAGCGCCTTGAAATCTTTATTGGGTTTGTAGTAAATATTTTTGGCTTCTTGCGCAACTGTAAGACCTGGAATTGTGACCTCAGGTTTAACGACATTTTTGTTAGCTATGTCAGAAAAATATTTTTCAGCCAGTGCTTTCAGCTCTGGGATAGATTGTTTCCCTACCAACGTCAAACGCATAATGTTCGACGAATAGTAACGCTGATAAAAATTTTTCATCGCATCATTTAATTTTGCATTTGGTGTATCAACCAAGGTATCCAAGTTACCTATACTAAATTTTGTACGAGGGCTCTGCGGGTTGCCGGTTAATGCATCTAAGCGATTCATAATCCAACCATCTTGTTGCTTCTGCATAGACCATTCGCTATTAACCGCATTGCGTTCTTTATCGGAATAATTTGCATCAAAGGTTGGCGATTTAAAATAATCGCTAAACCTGTCCAGGGCCTCATCAAATTTATTAGCGTTGACTTGAAACAAAAAATTGGTTTTGTCGAACGCAGTAAAAGCGTTGCTCATGCCGCCATTGGTTTGAGTAAATTTCATAAAGCCATCTGGCTCAGGAAATTTTTTTGTACCTAAAAACAGCATATGCTCTAGGTAATGCGCCAAACCTTGCTGCCCTTCTGGATCTTGAGCGCTACCAACACCTACAGCTAAAGAGGCTGCAGAATTTTCCAAACTTGGGTCTGAAACCACTATTACCTGCAAATTGTTGGCAAGCATAAGTGCAGCATAGCTGCGATCATCATTGGGGCTTTTTTGAATGACGGCATTATTAATAGCAGCGGCCACAGGGTTAATAGTGGGTTCGGCTTGTTTTGTGGCTTGATGTTGGCAGGCAGTTAGTAAGGCGCCGGAAACTACTAGAGCACTCAACCAATGCATTTGGCTTATTTTCATTAAAGATTCCTTTTGAGTCAGGGGGGGCTAAATCGCGATGATGAATTTATCGCCTGCGCTTAAGACATGCAAATATTCTTTGAAGTTCATATGGTGAAAATAAAAAAGCCAGAAAGCCCCATAGCAAATAGAGCTTTCTGGCCTGCAGTAATCAACTCAGGGATTAATTTCCGGATTGATCACCCGCTCTCTGCGAGCAAGTATTTCTGGTGGCGGCATACATATACACAGAATGATGTAACAAAGCAGTCCAAAGCCACCTAAAAATAATGAGACCAAGAATATCACTCGCCACATCCATGACGGCAAAGGAGTGTATTCACCGAAGCCGCCGCAAACGCCTGCCAGATTTCGATCAACCGCAGATTTTTTTAAGTCGCGAAATTTACGCTCTTCACTCATAACCACTCCGTCAAGCTTAAAAAGCTAATCCTTCGTGTTAACACCTACTACAATGCCATCACGCATAACCACACGAGTTACCTTGCGATCAACCATTTTATCTGAATCTATATTGAACAAAAAAATAAAGCTTTTATTCGATTTTTGCGTGCGCTCACTAACATACTCAAAAACTTCCAAACCATCTTTTTCAACCTGAGTGCGATCTGGAATACCTAGATTTGTTAGCACCCATTGCTTTGTTGTTTTGCCAGGCTCCAGGCTAGCAACCTGCTGCGAGCTCACCTCAACACCTTTCTTATCCTCATGAGAGTGCTGGCTGTACACACATGCAGAAAGTGCCAAACAAGACAAAATTACTAATAACTTTTTCATAAACGTCCTTAAATTAATTTAAATTTCATAACGATTATTGCGAAGCCAAATGGCAGCAACAACAAACCCTAGACCAATCATTACACAAATAATGAGAGGCAATATCATAGTGTGATTGAATGTGAACGCATGCTGAAGAATAAAGGCATCTTTGGTATTTTCCAATTCACGACCATAGAGTTTGAAAAGATCAATTACGCCTAATTTTATTCCGAATATCCAATTTAATATTTTCTCCCCCAAGGCCAGCATTGCAGGGCTTGCAAAAATAAAAAACGGTGTCTTTTTCGCAAAAGCCGATGAGAAAAATGCGAAACCGATAATTGGGAATAGCATTAACAAGCTGAACAACAACTCATAAAATATAACTACGGGAGTAAAAAAAGCACCGCCTTTAATTACAGATGAAATCAAATAACCTAAGGAAATACCTTGGATACCAAACAGCACAAGAGAAAACAAAAACACCACCAAGGTAACGATTAAATTTAGTGCAAGCATGATCAAGGGGCCAACCAATAACACCACACCAAATTTAACCAATACATTGGTGGTCTCGCTTACCGGCATAGAGCGCCAAAACAAAATATCTTTGTTTTTTCTGTCATCAAATAGGCAGCGCAATGAATAAGCCGACATGACAAGAGAAACTACCAAATACAGTAATGCGCAATTGGCGTACATAATCCCCTGAACCACATTATTGAATACTTCTGGCGACTGCATAATAGAAGTAAGAATGTTAAATTTCTTAACTTCCGTAGTTGTATGAATATCTGTAGGCATAACGCTCGCACCTGCGCTATTTGGAGCTGCTTCCTGCGTAGTCGTGTCGGTTGATGTGTAATTGAAATTGAAGTTTCCATCGTACATATGTCCATTCGCAAACAAGACCATGCACAATGTAATCAACAAAATAAGCCCAGAGACCGCCACTGGCGTATAGAGAAAGCTAACTCTATTTTCCCAAAGCTCTCTTTTTACTTGAGTCACTATCATTTTTTTGTTCATTCTTAGCACCCCAATTAACTAGCAATAGTTGGTTGCATTTTTGCAACAAACAAGTCGGCCACACTTGGAGTCATGACTTTCCCCAATACCTCCAGTTGAGTGGCATCAGCGTTTTCAAACACCATGCTAAAACCACCTAGGATTGTTCTTGAATGAATCGGTTTTAACGCCAAAGCAGCCTCTTTGTTAACCGCATCCACATGCAACTCAAAAAATGAGTCAGGCAATTTTTCCATCGGGGTTTCTAATAGAATTTTTCCATCATTAATAAAAATTAAATCAGTGAGAATTCCTTCTATCTCTTCAACTTGATGCGTAGTAATCACAATTGTCTTTTGTGCATCGTAATAGTCATTAAGCAAAGTTTCATAAAAGCGCTTGCGATAAATAATATCCAACCCTAACGTTGGTTCGTCCAACACCAACAATTTGCTATCAATCGCCATAATCAACGCAAGGTGCAATTGGGTAACCATACCCTTAGATAAATCCTTTACTTTGTTGCTTAAAGCAATATTGGTTTTAGCAAGAAATCTCATAGCTTTTTCACGGCTGAACTTTGGGTGTACGCCCTCAATATAATCCAGCGCTTCGCTGACTTTTATCCAACGCGGTAAAATAGCTGTATCTGCAATAAACGAAACATCCTCTAACAGTTTTACACGGTCAGTGAAGGGGTTTAATCCCAGCACTCGCAAATCACCAGCGACAGTCGCCAAACCTAAAATACCTTTTAACAACGTTGTTTTTCCTGCACCGTTGGGACCGATTAGACCCACAATGCGTCCAGCAGGAATTTGTAAATCCACATTGTCTAATGCGATTTTTTTACCATAGGTTTTATGGATTTTTTGGGCATGAATAATGGCGTCCATTTATTGACCCTCATCAGCTTTCATAATGGCGGAACACAATTCCGTTGCACTAATACCTAAATTTTTAATGCGCGCTAGTAGCGCTGGCAATTCGCTCGTCAAGAATTTTTCTTTTTCAATCGAGTGCAATTTTTCTTGTGCACCTGGCACAACATACATACCCATTCCACGCCGAGACTCAACTAATTGCATGTCTACCAACTCCTGATAAGCCTTGCTCACAGTTAAATGATTAATTTGATAATCGCTTGCTACTTGCCGCACTGAAGGCAAGGGATCACCTTCTTTAAATACGCCGGTCAGCATAAGACCAACGATCCGCTCGCGTAGCTGGCGGTAAATGGGTTGATCATCATTCCACGAATGGGTCATAAATTACCTTCTGGAAACTGAAAAACTAAAAGTCAGGATTATGTTTTTGCGACAAGGTTATTTAGGCAACCTCGCCCCAATGAATTAAAAGTTGTTGCAATTGCGCACGCCCGCGAGAAACGTGAGACTTAACTGTACCCAAGGGAAGATTCATCGCAATTGCCGCATCGGCATGGGTGTAGCCTTCCTCCAAACACAAACGCACTGCAATTTTTTGCGGCTCACTGATATTGTCCATGGCTTTCGCCAAGTCACCGCGCAAATCACTTTGGCTGAGCAGTTTACAGTTATCGGCAAAGCCTTGGATAGAATCTAAATCACAATAGTCTAGCGATTTACGGCGAAACTTATCGGCCACCAGATTAAAAGCTATACGATACAACCAGGTTGAAAACTTGGCTTCACTTCTAAATGTTGAGAGCGATAAGTAAGCGCGCAAAAAAGTTTCTTGCACTAAATCATCAATCGCATGACGATCTCTTCTGCAGCAACGCGTCAACATACTGCGTACAACCAGCTGATGGCGCAACACCAAACGCGAAAATGCTTGCTGATCATTCGATAACAAAGTGCGCTCCACTAATACTGCATCGGTATCCATTTTTCGTTACCTTCTACAACAGTTAAAGATTATTGACGATTTACAATTTGCTGTTCATTTTTTACTTTTATGATGTTGACTGAGCTAATCTCCTGAATTGATTGCTTCAACTCTTCTTCTTTAGCATCCAAGGCCGACACCGACGCGCAGATCTGGTTAACCCTTTGTTCAAGATTTGTTGCTCGCGCATTCATTTCCTTATCCATCGATTTTCCAAAACGATCCATTTTTTCACCAAATTTGTTCATGCGCGTTTCAAAACTTCCATCTTTTTCGTCGCTAGAAAAAAGCGTTGTGCTTAGCTCTTTAACAACGTTCCACGTAATTTCTTTTTGTGAAGATTCCACAATCTTATTGATACGCCTCTCAAAATCGGCGCCAAGAAAATCGCTTGTCTGAATACCTTTTTGGTTTATGTTGATTGGGGCTTCACTCGCAATGCGCCTCTCCAAATCGGCTTTCATTAATGAGAACTCATGCTGTACACCCTGTGCGGTTTTATTGTCTGGCCCGAGCAACTCCGTAAACACTAAATCCATTGCATGCGCCGCCAAGTCCACACCATCTAAGGCTAAGTGCTGCACGTCAGGCACTATGGCGCGAACACCTTGTGAATATTGCTTAACCAGCAATTGCTGTTTTGCATCAAGAGTTATGGAACGATCATTTACCACTAAAGTTTGATCATTGAGGATTTTGTAGCGGGTCTTATCCCCCTCGGTAAACTCCAGCGCATTCTTGGTAATACGCATCCCTCCTTCCAACTCCATACCACACCCTTCTTTAGCCTGAACACAGACCGCCGATACCAATAACGCAAAACCAATCGCTAGCTTCATCTCATCTCTCCAATTTCATTCCATTAACATTAACTTACTGAAACACTGTTATACATAACTATAACACCAAAACAATTAAGTGCAAGATGAAAATGATCTTTTTTTAAGCGGATAGAATCTGTGGCACCAAAAGCACCAAAAGCACCAAAAGCGGGGAAAATGCCGCCCAAAGATGGGGAAACAAAGCGGATTAGGTAAAAAGAAAAAGCCCCGATAGTTCATACCGGGGCTTTTTGGGGCGCACGGGGACAACCTTAACTACCAATAACGAGGCAGGACTTTCTTAATCTCTATATAGCCCGAGCACTGCTCAATATATTCGCCGATAACAAGCTGCTTCATAATTCGGCTGACCATTTCACGGGATGAGCCCACCATATTGGCAATATCCTGATGAGTCACCTTAGGACTATGGATGCGTTTATTTTCATCACACAACTTTTCCAATGCCGCACTCACTCGACCGTACACATCCAAAAGCGCCAAGTCTTTTACACTGTCTGTCAGCTCGCGTACACGGCGCGTCAACTCGGTTAGCAACTGCATCGCGAATTCAGGATGATCACGCACCAACTCAAGCACACTGGCACGCGATAACAATACAATTTCACAATCCGTTATTGTCATTACCGAAGCAGAACGCGGCTTGCCATCCAACAGCGACAACTCACCAAAATAATCGCCATCGTGCATGTAATTTAAATTTACCTGACGACCATCTTCATTATTCAGGAATGCACTCGCCGTTCCTTTATGAATAATATACAGATGCGTTGATTCATCACCCTCAGTCACAAGCACAGTATTTTTTGCATATTTTCGCAACACACTGAGCTTTTCCAATTGGGCGAGATATTCAGGCGGCAAGTCAGCAAATAGATTTACTTTTTCTAACATGGCTGAAAAATTCTTTGATTCGATTTTGGGGGCTCCATGATACCGAGTCGCCTTAAATAACACCAACCCAGTATTTTTGGCACATAAACACTCGCACAACAACACAGATCCACACTACTAGCGTTGTAATTAGCGGCAAACAACTCAATAATCTCACGCACTCGCCACATCAAAAATAATATCGCTCAACTAAGGCAAGCTGCTCTATGGAATCAGAAATTTCACAGCATCGTGAACTGACATTAATGTTCACCGACATAGTCGGCTACTCGCGCCTTATGGGTCGAGATGAAGCCTTGACTATAGAAATGCTGGGCGATTACCGCAAAATTTTGCTGGCGCACATTGAAGAATATGACGGTACTTTTATTGAATTTGCTGGCGATGCGATTTTCGCACGCTTCGATACCGCCCTTGCTGCCGCGAAAGCTGCAGTCGCCATTCAAAAACATTTGCAACTTTTTAATCAGGGGCGAGATAAAGATCTGCCAGCGTTAAGAACACGTATCGGTCTTCACAAAGGCCAAGTTGTTTTGCGCGACAAGGCAGTTTTAGGCGATGACGTTAATATAGCCGCACGACTTGAACCTCTCGCCGTAGCCGACGGAATTTGTATTTCAAAAGCCGTTTATGACGAAATAAAAATTGATCTGCGCGAGCCCATTAAGCCTTTAGGTTTGCAATCACTTAAAAACATCCAGCAAAAAGTTCGTGCTTATTTAATTAAGCCTACGGGCCTTGGCTGGCGCGATCATTTCCATTATTTTTGGTTGGGCTGCGCAAAAAAAATAAGTGCTTATCGCTATCCCATTAGCGCCGCAGTTGTACTTTTAATTATCGCTGGATTTTATTTTATTCCCCGCTGGCTCGTTCCCGGTTACGCCGCCAACTATGTGGAAATTGCCAACTTCCAAAACCTGATGAATGCAGACGGAAAATCAGATTACTTTTCTGCCGGTATCACCGAAGCAGTACGCTCACAACTCGCCGATATGCGCGATATATATATAGTGGATGCCGATAAAGGCATTCATGCACCGATCAGGCTTGAAGGTAGCGTACAAAAGATTGGTGACAATTTACGAATTGTTTATCGCATATTTAGACGCAAAGGCAATGTGCAAATTGCAGGTGGAAAGTTAGATGGAACAAATCAAGATATTTTTATTTTGCAGGATAGATTGGTTGGGGATATTGCAAGAAATTTAGCGAGTGAATTTAAATTACAGAATTTTAGACCTGCGCCGTTGAAACTCACAAACGATATTACGGCTTATGATTATTATTTGCAGGGGATGGATTATCTTAGTAAGCCATCTTCACAGGAAAATTTTGATGCTGCGATACAAAAGTTTAATGAAGCCTTAGTTCATGATGCTCACTTCATGTTGGCAAACTCCGGGTTGTGTGAGGCATACCGCCTAAAATATGAACTTGCCAACACTACTAGCTGGATACAGAAAGCAGAAAGTTATTGCCTAGGAGTCTTAAAGGAAGAAAACTCCGCGAAAGCCAACTCAGCAATAGGCTCTCTTTTTAGAGACATGGGAAACTATACGGAAGCAATTAAGTATCTACAGCAAGCCAACATAAAAGACCCAGACAATATTTCAACCAATATAGGACTGGCGAGAACCTATGATTTGATGGGCGATGAGAAATCTGCCGAAGAAACCTATAAAGCATCTATATTAAAAGCCCCCAAGAATTGGGAAGCATATCAAGGTTATGCATACTTCTTAACACGCAAAGGACGCTACCAAGAAGCGATTTCCTATTACGAAAAAGTCCTGGAGCTTACGCCAGATAATATCGTAACCCTTAGCAATATAGGTGGTGCTTACCTCTATATTGGAAATTTTAAAAAAGCAGCCGAAACGCTAGAGCAAGCAATCAAACTAGAACCCAATAGCACAGTTTTTTCTAATCTTGGTGGAATGTATTATTACTTGGGCGATTTTAAAAAGGCTATAGATGTCTACAAGCAGGCTGAAAGATTAGAACCAACAAATATTAGTTACTTAAACAATCTTGCTGACTCATATATGCTTGTAAAAAATTCACCAGAGGCCAATGAATACCGTAGAAAAGTACACTCATTTTCAAAGAAGGAAATAGAAGAAAATCCATCAAACATTTACGGATACCTTTATCTGGCACTATCGGATGCACATCTTGGAAAATTTGGTGAAGCAACAGACATGATCAAAAAGGCAATAGCTATAGACCCCAATAATTATTTTATTGAATATGTTAATTTGAGAATCGCTGCCCTAGAAAAGGACGATAACAATTTAAAAATCTACGCAAAAGCTTTAATAGATAAGGGTTATTCCGAAAAGTTAATCACTGCAGATCCCTACTTTTATATTTTGAAAGAAGAACGTTTTAAAGATGTAGTTAAATAGCTTTTATTATCAATCACTAGGAGGTTTACATGCGTTATATTCGTCATTTATTAATATTGGTAGCTACATTCTCTTTAGGCGCTTGCGCAAGTATGGACTGTAAGCAACCACCAGCTGAAGTGCCGTCCGGATCGGACAAGGCTACAGTCGCAATTTATCTTGATAAAAATGGCTACCCCAAAGCCAGCGCAGAAAAAGTCATTGTCGCACCGGGGCAAAAAATTGTTTTTGTTGGCCCAGATCAGTTTGATATTATTTTTAAAGATAAAAAATCCCCCATCGAAAAGCCAGAAATTCGTACGTCAAATGGCGTTTTGGTTTTAGAGATATCCAAAAACATTTTTGATATCGAAGATCGAAAAAATCCCGAAAACAAAAAAAATAATGAAATGGTTTATCGCTACGGCATCAGAGTCAATGGAAAAGTAACCGATCCTGAAATCATCATTCGCCCTCGATAGTATTCTGTACCAGCGGCCTTTATTGGCCGCTGGCATATAAATCTCTGCCGAGCTTGTGGTTTTAGTTTTTATGTGAATATTTCACAAATCCCCATCCTCTTTCCTCACATACTCCCACCCCCAAAACACTTATCTTTATCTCTGTAGCAGGGATTCAACAGGGAGCGGTGTGCGGAGCCTTCCCGAGTGAGTTTCGTCGGTCATGGATAGATCACCCGGTTACACTGATTTTGGCGACAGCACAATTGTTTCTTTTACCTAACTAGCTTGTTGGGTTTAATTCACCCTAATTGTTAAGGAATGATGAAGATGTTTAGATTAGCCCTAACCCTTGTCTTATTTTCGCTATCAATTCATTCATACAGCGCGCCAGTAAATGCAGATTGCCTAGCAGCAACTAAAACCACGCAAAACGAAATACATCACTCAATGTTGTGCACTACTGTTGATGACAAGGGCGAAGCCAAAAACAAAACTTCTGGCACTCCAGGGAATGAGGTACTAACGCAAATGCGCTTAAGCCAACGACAACCTTCCGCTGCAGAATCCCTGATGGCGATGTTTTTCATTCCAGGGTTAATCTTGCTGTGGATTGCGCGCTTTGCGAAATCCAACAAATAAGCGGGAATTACTCCGGACGTTCAACTACATAACCTTTCGCGGCGAGCGCAGCTAAATAGCCATCGGTTTTGTAGAGCTCTGCCATGGGCAACATAGCAAAGGTCGATTCGTTATTCGCAAGTGCTGACTCTGCTGCGGCAAGCCATTCATCTTTTAATAGTTGCTTAATATTTTGTACGCCTTGGTCTTGTGCAATTTCAGAGTTGAGCACGGCTGATTCACAATCTTCACGCTCATTGTGATAAGGCAAATTGCGCAAGGTTTCCAAATCGCCTTTCGCCCACGCATTGGCGCGAACACGCATTGCACCTAAATCGGTTTCTAAGCGTTCAATAGTTTTGGCAAAGCATTCAGTATCATCTAATGATGAGCTCTTGAATTTTTTGACGGTCGCACGCGCATTTTTCAATTCGTGATCAACAATCGGTTTAGTTGTTTTAATTTTGTTATTACGCACTAAGTTTTCAATCACCCAACGCACGCTGTCGTTAGGGGCCATGTCTGATTTATCGATAGACTTTTTAAACAGTTCTGTCGCCGCAAAAATGGGGCGATTTTTTTCAATATCATTATCACGGCCGATATATTTTTCTTTTAAAACCAACCAACGCGCGTATAGCGATCCCGGCAATACATCTACTAGTTTCTTGCCATTGGGATTGTGTTTAATCCCAATCAACGAAGGCAATAAGCTCACCTTACTCCAAAAACCAACCTGAACTTTCACACTGGGTTGCGTTAAAAATTCTTGTGAGTTAGCGACCACGGCTTCAACTTGTTTTGAATGCCATTGCATATTTTTGGAGATAGGCGAGATAGTTCCCATTACCCAGAGCACGTGATTTCCTTTATAGACCTTCCATAAACTGGGACCTGGCTGCTCCCCTACCACCAAAACTTCTTCAACGTCTTCCGCTGCAGGCTTTTGCACTATTTGCTGTTCTTGAGGTGACAGTTCCTCTTGTGCAAAGCTCAGTGAACTCAGCAATACTAGGGTTAGACATAGGCCAATATTTTTTATTTGCATCATTATGTGTACTTCAACGTTTTTTTGTCGCACGAGTTATAACACATAAACATGACACGTAAAAAAACAGCTGCCAATTATTTTATTGGCAGCTGTTTTTTTACGATGATTGCTT
>JAGKXD010000211.1 GCA_021151525.1 Cellvibrionaceae bacterium
ATCCGCAACCACCGCAGACAACGCACTCTTAGCAGCTTCATGGACTTCAGCGACAATCGCTTTTTTACCATCAAGTCCTAGTGCCACGGGATTTCTCCTATTGGGATAGAGATAATCTATCGTTGTCTTCAATTTTCACTGATGCCCAAATATAAAATCTGGATAAACAATGAAACCATCGTTTGGTGATGTCATTCAGATTTAGAAAATACTGAAAAGGGTCTCACCATCTGCGTAGGCAATTACATTAAGTTTCAAGCAAAACGTCGCTATTAACACCTACGGTCTTTGACAGCCCGCCTGCAAAAGCAGACGGACCCCAAAGTTCTTTTGCATCTGCAAATTAGATTGCGAGAGATGCCTGATCAATAACCAAACCCGGCCCCATAGTAGTGCTCAGGCAAATCTTCTTCAGGTAAATACCTTTTGAAGTTGCTGGTTTGGCTTTTTTCAAATCGTTAACCAAAGCTTCCAGGTTTTCTTTGATAGCGACAGCATCAAAAGAAATTTTACCCAGACCACCATGCACGATACCGCCTTTTTCAGCGCGGAAACGAACCTGACCAGCTTTAGCATTTTTTACTGCTGTAACTACATCTGGAGTAACTGTGCCAGTTTTTGGGTTTGGCATCAGCCCACGAGGACCGAGCACTTGACCCAACTGACCAACTACACGCATTGCATCGGGGCTAGCAATTACTACATCAAAATCCATCTTGCCAGCTTTAATTTCAGCAGCGAGTTCATCCATACCGACAAACTCCGCACCAGCAGCCTTTGCCGCTTCAGCGTTTGCACCTTGAGTGAACACTGCAACGCGAACAGATTTGCCGTTGCCATGAGGCAGGGTAGTAGCACCGCGAACAGACTGATCGGATTTACGTGGATCAATACCCAAGCTGATAGCTACATCTACGGTTTCTGCAAACTTTACATTAGAGACTTCTTTCAACAGAGCAACAGCATCCTCAATCGAATACTGCTTAGTTGAATCCACTTTCTCATTGATAGCACGTTGACGTTTGGTGATTCTTGCCATGTTATACGCCCTCCACTTCCAGACCCATTGAACGCGCGGAACCTGCGATAGTGCGCACAGCAGCATCCATATCAGCAGCAGTCAAATCTGCCATTTTTGTAGTCGCAATTGCTTCCAATTGCGCACGGTTTACCTTGCCAACTTTGTTGGTATTTGGGCGACCACTACCACTGGTAATACCGGCAGCCTTCTTCAACAAGAAGGACGCTGGAGGTGTTTTCATTACAAAAGTAAAGCTGCGGTCGCTATAAACGCTAATAATTACTGGTACAGGCGCACCAACTTCCATACCCTGAGTTTGAGCATTGAAAGCTTTACAGAATTCCATAATATTCACACCGTGTTGACCCAATGCTGGACCAACTGGCGGGCTTGGATTTGCTTTACCAGCTGCTACTTGCAGCTTAACGTAAGCGGTTACTTTTTTTGCCATGACATTACTCCCCTATGGGTGTTAGCGCCTCAATCAGATTTTTGGCAAAACCTGACGTCTCCGGCTCCCCGCCCTGATCGAAATCAAGGACACGAAAACCCCTCTTTGCAATGCAAAGAAGGGCATTGAAAAACCTTTTTGCTTATCAGGTCTTTTCTACCTGACCAAACTCCAACTCAACTGGCGTTGAACGACCAAAAATCAGAACTGCAACACGCAACTTGTTTTTGTCGTAATTAACTTCTTCAACGACGCCATTAAAATCATTAAATGGGCCGTCGATAACACGCACCATTTCACCTGGCTCAAATATAGTTTTCGGCTTTGGTTTCTCAATTGAATCATCAACACGCCGCAAAATTGCTTCTGCTTCTTTTTCAGTAATAGGTGCAGGCTGATCAGCTTTTCCACCAATAAAACCCATCACTCGCGGAGTGTCTTTCACCAAATGCCAAGTATCATCATTCAATTCCATTTGAACCAACACATACCCAGGAAAAAATTTGCGCTCACTTTTACGCTTTTGGCCACCACGCATTTCAACCACTTCTTCGGTGGGGACAAGAATTTCGCCAAAACTCTCTTCCATACCATAAAGAGCCACACGATCACGCAAAGATGATGCAACTTTTTTTTCATAGCCTGAATAGGCATGAACCACATACCAGCGCTTAGCCATAATTCTTAACCTATGATGCTGGAAGCAACAAAGCCGAAAAGGGTATCCAACAACCATAAAATAATTGAAGCCGCTATAACCACGGCCAAAACAATTAACGTTGTTTGATTAGTTTCCTGGCGGGTAGGCCAAACAACCTTACGCAACTCAACTAACGCACCCCGCACCACATCTGCGATAGCGGCACCTTTTGCCGTTTGCAAAGCAACAAACACAGCAATACCAGCCAGCACGATCAAGCCGAGCGCACGATAAAGAATAGATTCAGCTGAAAAATGAGAATTTCCGATAACACCAACAGCAACAACAGCAACAACCAGAAGCCATTTTAAAGCATCCAGCCGGTAAACCTTTTCTTCAGTATTTGCAGTCATTATTACGGAAACCTTCATGAAATTTGGCAGGCCAGGAGGGACTCGAACCCCCAACACCCGGTTTTGGAGACCGGTGCTCTACCAATTGAACTACTGGCCTAAC
>JAGKXD010000108.1 GCA_021151525.1 Cellvibrionaceae bacterium
CACACTCGCCACACATAAATCCATGAAGGCCCCTAAGGACGCAGACTTTCTGGCGCAACACAATCAGGAAGGCAGCGGCACCGAAGAAAAAGCGCGCCAAATTACCACCGAAAAACACGCTGAGTTTGCCGACATTCAAGTGCGCAACGTAAACCCGGTTCCGCAAGTTGCGGAAACCTCGCTCGCGCAAAAAAAGCAGCAGCAAATCATCACCACTACCGGCATGAGCGAATTCAAACTAGATCAGCTTAAAACACCGGAAGCTCAAGAAGAGAAAGAAAAACACAAGGGCTTGTTGGAAAACCAAACAGCGATCACCGCTGAAATTGCCAGCCTACAAGCCAAGCTCGATAAGCAAAAGCAGGAGTACGCTAAGCGCCCGCGCATTCGCACCCTGACCTCGGTATCAGCCAAAGAATCTTTCGATGCCCAGTATTTGCATGAATGGGGCGAAAAAGTAGAGCGCATTGGCAACCGCAATTATCCGCAGGAAGCGCTCAGCAAGCACATCACCGGCAGCTTGCGCTTATCGGTTACCATCAACCCCGATGGCACTATTTACCAAATTGATATTTTGCAATCCTCCGGCAAACGCATTCTCGATGACGCCGCACGTCAGATTGTGCGCCTGTCATCACCCTTTGCTAAATTTCCGCCGGAAATTCGCCTGCAGTCTGATCGCCTGCAAATTATCCGCACCTGGAATTTTGAAATCAGCGGCTTCAATACCACCGCGCAATAATTCTGCGCGCCGCTTGTGTTCTCACCCAAATACCTCAATACTCAAAGCATGACCGAAAAACACACTCCCCATATAGACACCACTGAGCTTGTTCCCGGCAGTTTGTGCAATCACTTTTTGATTGCTATGCCGAACATGCAAGATTCTTCTTTTGCCCACAGCGTCACTTATATTTGCGAACACTCCAGCGAAGGCGCCATGGGCATTGTGATCAACAACCCCATGCCCATGATGCTGCATGAGATTTTTGCGCAAATGGATTTAACCGTAACGCCCAACCAAGGGCATCAACCTGTCGTCGCCGGCGGCCCCGTGCAACAGGAACGTGGATTTGTGATCCACAGCAGCGATACCGAATGGCACTCCACTTTAAAAGTTTCACCGGAAATTAGCCTCACTGCATCGCGCGATATTATTGCGGCGATTGCCGAAGGCCAAGGCCCAAAAGAATGTTTAGTGGCTTTGGGTTATGCCGGTTGGGGTGAAGGTCAGCTCGAAGCAGAAATTGCGGCGAATTCATGGCTCACAGTGCCCGCGAGCAAAGACATTATTTTTAACACTCCCTTCGAGCAACGCTGGACTGCTGCCGCACAAGCGCTAGGAATTGATGTGAATTTAATTTCTAATGTTGCTGGACACGCTTAATTTTTTAATGGTTCGCTGAAGATCCACGTCATGATTAAAACCCTGCTCGCGTTTGATTACGGCACCAAAAATATTGGTGTTGCGACCGGCCAAACGATTACCTTCTCTGCCAATTCACTTACGCCACTAAAAGCCAAAGATGGCATTCCTGATTGGAACCAAATTGAAAAAATCATCAAAGAATGGAAACCCGATTTAGTCTTAGTCGGCTTGCCACTAAATATGGACGAAAGCGAAAGTGAATTAAGTGCGCGTGCGCGAAAATTTGCCAATCGTTTGAATGGCCGCTTTGGCGTAAAAATTGAAATGGTGGATGAACGACTAACCAGTTTCGAAGCTAAAGCGGAAATTATGAGTCGCGGTGGCTCGCGCGATTACAAAAATAATCCTGTAGATTCGATTGCGGCGCGTTTGATATTAGAGAGTTGGTTTGAAAGAAATGCCAGCTAGCATTTCTTTCAAACCAATAGGAACACACATCAATAGATCATCAAAATAATTCTTTGGCCTTCTGGATTCGCACTTTCACTTCATAATTATTTTGATAGTTCTTGGCAATAACAGCCTGATCTTTTTCAAGCACATCGCAACGCAACTTCTCCAACGCTTTATTAATCTGCTCAGCGCGGGCTTTATTGGAAGGCTCCTCGCCACCCCAATGATTGCAATCGACGGTTCTGCTAATAATTTCAGCCACATCCTGCGGCATATCCTTTTTTAAGGCCTTCACTTCTGCTGAATCATCAGCGACTACAAGAGGAGAAACCAACAGAGTTGATAAAGTTATAATTTTTTTCAGCATGATCACGCTGCCTCTTTTTTATTTCAAATTAATACATTCTCCCGCGGTTGTTCCGATCATCGTTTTCAATGGAGAGACTGTCCGCGGCGTTATTCAAATAGTTTGCATCAGTTTCTGAACCCAGTTTAATCATCAAGCGTAAATCGTTCGGTGAGTCAGCATGTAAAAGCGCGTCCTCATACGTAATCTCACCATTATCATATAGATCATAAAGTGCTTTATCGAAAGTTTGCATCCCTAATTCAGTAGATTTTTTCATCAATTCCTTTAGATCCGACACTTCGCCCTTGCGAATTAAATCTTGCGCAAGCGGAGTATTGATCAAAATTTCCAAACAGGCACGACGCCCTTGGCCATCGGGCGTGGCAATCAATTGCTGCGCAACAATGGCTTTTAAGTTGAGCGATAAATCCATCCACAATTGGCGGTGACGATCCGCTGGAAAAAAGTGAATGATACGGTCAAGCGCTTGGTTGGCGTTGTTGGCGTGGAGCGTACACAAACACAAGTGACCGGTTTCCGCGAAGGCAATAGCGTGATCCATTGTTTCGCGCGAGCGCACCTCACCAATCAGGATGACATCCGGCGCTTGACGCAAAGTATTTTTCAGAGCGACTTCGAATGATTCCGTATCAATGCCCACTTCGCGTTGGGTGATGATGCAGCCTTCATGCTGGTGAATAAATTCGATTGGGTCTTCAATAGAAATAATATGACCCTTGGAGTTGCGATTACGATGACCAATCATGGACGCGAGCGACGTTGATTTACCCGTGCCTGTTGCACCTACAAAAATAATCAAGCCGCGTTTGGTCATGGCTAGTTCTTTGATGACATCAGGTAAACCTAAATCATCGATGCGTGGAATATTGGTTTCAATACGACGCAACACCATGCCCGCCAAATTACGCTGGTAAAAAGCACTCGCACGGAAACGGCCAATACCGCGCGCGCTCACCGCAAAGTTGAGTTCTTTTTTATCGAGAAATTCGTTGCGCTGCTTTTCATTCATTACACTTAAAACCAACTCGCGCGCTTTTTCGGGCGCGAGCGGTGTAGCAGTCACCGGCACGACTTTGCCGTGCAGTTTCATTGACGGTGGAACACCGGCGGTAATAAATAAATCCGATGCGCCCTTCTCAACCATCAATGCTAATAAACGATCAAAATCCATAACCTGTGCCTGCTTGTGTGTTAATTTTTATTGCGCGCAATAATTGTTAATTAAAAATTCTCTGGCATTTTCGCTTTCGCGCGTGCCGCTTCACGGCTTACGATACGGCGCGCAACCAAATCAGCCAAACACTGATCCATAGTCTGCATGCCGAGCGATGCACCGGTTTGAATCGCCGAATACATTTGTGCAACCTTATCTTCACGAATCAGGTTACGGATCGCCGAGGTGCCGCGCATAATTTCGTGCGCCGCTACACGGCCGCCGCCGTTTTTCTTCATCAGAGTTTGCGAAATTACCGCCTGCAAAGATTCAGAGAGCATTGAACGTACCATAGATTTCTCGTTCGCAGGGAACACGTCCACAATACGGTCGATGGTTTTTGCGGCTGAGGTGGTGTGCAGTGTACCGAATACCAAGTGGCCGGTTTCCGCGGCGGTCAACGCCAAGCGGATAGTTTCCAAGTCACGCATCTCACCCACCAGAATAATATCCGGGTCTTCACGCAGTGCCGAGCGGAGCGCTTCGTTAAAGCCGTGGGTATCGCGGTGCACTTCACGTTGGTTCACCAAACATTTTTTAGATTCGTGTACGAATTCAATCGGGTCTTCAATGGTGAGTACGTGTTCGTATTTGTTGTCATTGATGTAGTCGATCATCGCCGCAAGCGTGGTGGATTTACCCGAACCTGTTGGTCCAGTAACCAGAACTAAACCACGAGGTACCGCGCAAATATCGCGGAACACATTGCCCATACCCAATTCTTCCATGGTTAACACTTTGGAAGGAATGGTACGGAACACCGCACCCGCACCGCGGTTTTGGTTAAATGCATTAACCCGGAAGCGCGCTACGCCGGGAACTTCAAACGAAAAATCAGTTTCCAGAAATTCTTCGTAGTCCTTACGCTGCCGGTCATTCATAATGTCGTAAATCAAGCCATGAACTTGCTTGTGTTCCATGGGCGGCAGGTTGATACGGCGAACATCGCCATCCACACGGATCATGGGCGGTAAACCCGCCGACAAGTGCAAGTCTGAAGCGCCTTGTTTAGCGCTAAAGGCTAAGAGTTCGGTGATATCCATAGAGCTACCTTTGTTATTCTGTTAGCTGTTGCGCTTTTTTTAGTGCGGCAGCCAGCAGGATGTTTGCGGAAATTCTTTACATTTATTATGCATAAACCTGTTATTAATCACACCATAGCTGAGGCGCTCGCGAAAGTCACCGCGCGCATTCGCCAAGCTGCACAAGCCGCCGGACGAAACCGTGAAACTGTGCGCTTGATCGCTGTGAGCAAAACCCAAGCTGCCGCAGCCGTGGCCCAAGCCTACGCAGCTGGCCAGCGCGATTTTGGCGAAAACTATGTGCAAGAAGCGCTGGAAAAACAAGCCGAACTTAAGGCTTTTGCCGACATTCAATGGCACTTTATTGGCCCCATCCAGTCCAACAAAACGCGTCCCATTGCTGAAAATTTCGCTTGGATTCACAGTATAGACCGAGAAAAAATCGCGCAACGGCTAAATGATCAACGCCCTAAAGAAATGCCGCCTGCGCAGGTTTGCCTGCAGGTAAACATTGACGATGAGAGCACCAAATCCGGCGTAAGCCTCAATGAATTACCGGCTCTGGCCAAGGCAGTCAGTCAGATGCCCCGACTACAATTGCGCGGACTTATGGCGATTCCCGCTGCCAACAACAGCCCTGAGCAACAGCATCAGGCATTCCGCAAATTGCATAATGCCCTGCGCGAATTACAAGCCCAAGGCTATGCTGTTGATACCTTGTCCATGGGCATGTCGGGTGATTTAGAAGCGGCAATTGCCGAAGGTTCAACTATGGTTAGGGTCGGTACGGATATTTTTGGGGCGCGTACCAAACCTTAATCACCGACGTTTACCATCAACCAGAATAATCACCACACCTTTTTGTATCAGGATTTTGCCATGTCGCTACTCACTAACACCTCATCCAAAATCGCATTTATCGGCGCGGGCAATATGGCGAAGGCCATTATCGGTGGCTTGGTTGCCGAGGGGTTTAAGCGCATTAATGTGATCGCCAGCGGGCCGCGACAGGAGGCCTTGGATAAGGCGGCGAGCGAATTGGGGATCAATGTCACCACGGATAACAGCGCTGCTGCCGCGCAGGCAGAAGTCGTGGTCCTAGCCGTTAAGCCGCAAATGTTGAAGGAAGTTTGCTTGGGTTTAGCGGATTCGCTGGGTCATAAGCCGCTGATTATTTCGCTGGCTGCGGGTATTACCACCGAGAGCATTGGCTCATGGCTCGGCGGCGAGCACGCCATTGTGCGCTGTATGCCCAACACACCATCGCAACTGCGCGTCGGTGCGAGCGGCTTATTTGCCAATGCCCACGTTACCCCTGCGCAGCGCTCCACTGCCAATATGATTCTGGGCGCGGTAGGTATCGTGCAATGGGTAAGCGATGAAGCGCTGATCAACCCGGTTACCGCAGTTTCCGGCTCCGGCCCCGCCTATTTCTTCCTCGTAATGGAATCCATGATCGACGCTGGTATGGAGTTGGGGCTTACACGCGAATCTGCAACTGAACTGACCTTGCAAACAGCCTTGGGCGCCGCCATCTTAGCCAAGCAGAGCGATGTGGAAGTGGCCGAGTTGCGCCGCCGTGTAACCTCGCCCAAAGGCACCACTGAGCAGGCGATTAACTCCTTTGAGAAGGACGAGATTCGCGCTATGTTTAGCCGCGCCATGACCGCCTGCTCCAATCGCGCGGTAGAGCTGTCGGAATTGCTGGGAAAATAAATTTTATTCATGTGGTAAACAAGAGATTCGATTATGCAAACACTGGCTCAAATCGCCATCTATATCATCAACTCACTGGGCATGCTGTACATTACCTTCGTACTGCTGCGCTTTTTGCTGCAATTAGTGCGTGCGGATTATTACAACCCCATCAGCAAATCTATTGCCAAATTCACCAGCCCGTTGTTAATTCCGCTGCGCAAAATTATTCCCGGACTATTTGGTATTGATCTCGCGGCCTTGGTGCTCGCTGTTATTTTGGAAGCGCTGTTAATTCAAGTGATTGGCTTTATTGGCGGCTTGGGTTTTATCAGCCCCCTCACCTTGTTGATTTGGTCTGTGGTGGCGTTAATGGGACTCGCAATTAGTTTGTACTTTATTGCTGTGATTGTTGTATTTATTGCAAGCTGGGTAGCACCTTACAGCCATAACCCCGCACTCACATTAATGCGTCAATTAATTGAGCCATTAATTGCTCCTTTTAGACGAATCGTACCGCCTATTGGTGGCTTAGATCTTTCATCCATGGTCTTTTTTATTGCACTGCAAATTGTTCGCGTTTTCTTGTTTCCAAAGCTTGCAGGCTTGGTTGGAATTCCGTCACTCTTTTTATTTATGTTTTAAGTGTCCGACAATACATTTTATTCGTGGCAGGGAGAGGATTTAATTCTTCACTGCCATTTCCAGCCCAAAGCAGCCAACGATGAAATTGTTGGCACTCACGGCGATCGCCTTAAAATCCGCATTACCGCCCCACCTGTCGATGGCAAAGCTAACGACCATATTATTAAATGGTTCAGTAAATTATTTAAAACACCCAAGAACCATATTGAAATCGTGCAAGGCGAACTCGGTCGCCAAAAAACAATAAAAATTCGCTCGCCCAATATCTTACCTGAGCAAATTATTTGCCCCTGATAGCCCCCTTAATAACAAGATTACGAAGGAAGTTTATGAGCCAAACATTTAAACGCTGTGGTTTCGCATTGGCAGGTTTAGTTGCTACTTGTTTTGCGAGTACTCAAGCATTAGCACAAACCAACACCAAGGATGTGACTGAAGTTGTTATTAGCGGGCAACACGATGCAGCTGACTGGTTTAGCGCTGAGAGCTCGCACTTTATCGTCTACTCAGACACCTCGCATGACAGCGTTAGCAAATTATTAACCAAGTTAGAACGCTTCGATTATCTTCTACGTCTTTACGGCAACAACGAAGGTACAGCCGACAACAGCCCTAAACTCACACTTTATTATTTAAGAAATTTCGGCGACATTCGCCAAATTGAAAGCCCTCGCCCAGAATATGCCATTGGTCTTTACAACAGTTGTGCGCTTGGTGTGCAGGGCTTTGCGACCCATATATATTCCGGCGAAAAAAGCGATGCCTTGTTAGAAAAACAACCGGGAGATGAAGGGCTTAGTTATATTTTTGAAGCCTATGCGCGTCATTTTATTTATCACAATAGCAACCTGCGCACACCCACATGGTATATCGATGGCTTCGCCCAATATTTTTCCAGCACCCGTTTTTCAGACACAGAAACGGTGGTGGGTATGGCGCCCGCAAGCATTAACGAATACTTAAGTACGCTGCACTCAACCGGTCGTTACAACAGTTTGGATTACAAAGATATTCTTTTGCAAAACGATTCCAAAAGCCAAAACCTTGCAGGCAAGGCTGGTGTAAAACTGGAATTCGAAGCGCGCTCGTGGATTTTAACTCACTACATTTTGTCATCGAGTGAAAACATCCAACACTTTCGCAAATACGTAAATCTTGTCACTCAAAATGAAGAGCCCACAAAAGCATTTGAACAAGCATTTGGTTTTAATGTTTCGCAACTGAGCAAAGTGCTCTGGCGTTATAAATGGCAATCTTCTGAAGCATTCAAAGCTAATTTAAATGTAGGTGGCACTAAAGATATTAGTTTCGGCAGCTTACCAAAAGTTGCCGACAATTTAATACTGGCCGATGCCGCATTAAAATCATGCCCAAGCCAAGAGCAGGGCGAATCACTGCTCGAAAAAATTCGCAAAGAAGCGAAGAAATATCCCAACAGCGATTATGCGCAATTAGTCTTAAGCCGCGCTGAAATTGGTTTTGGCAACGCACAAAGCCCAATGGCTTATCTAACAGAAAAAACCAATAGCGATAAATCTAACATTCAAGCATTTTATTTATTGGGTTTAGCACAATTACACCTAGCTGAAAAAAGTAATGGTGATACACAAAAAAGCTTGTTGGAATCTGCGCAACGCAATTTATTAAAAGCGGCAAGCTTAAATCCGCAAGCGCCTGAAGCTTTTTACGCTTACTTCAAGGCAGGTGTACGTGTGCAAGATACGCCGACCGAACAATCATTAGGCGCCGCAATTCTTGCGTGGAAATTAGCGCGTGAGGTAAATACCTATAGCAAATCTGCTGCCTTAACCTATGCCTACACAGGCCACAAAGCAGAAGCACAGGATGCACTAGCAATCCTGCTTCACAATTCCCGCGACCCGCAAATGGTGGCGTGGGCGAGCACCTGGCAAGCGCGCTTAAATGGCAGCCTTAGCCAATTGGAGATCTTACAGGAAATGCGCGCAGCTCCTCTATTTGATCCAAGCTTTAAAGAGTGGACAGTAGCAACCGCAGATATTATGAAAGCAGTCGCGCAGGCCGCGAATATGGCTGCCGCAAAAAACGTTATTTCTGCACAGAAGCAAGAAGATCAAACACCAAAAGGTGTTAGCAATGGACACCAAGGCAAATAAACGCAGACATCAACTTTAGTGATCCAGCCGTGCTCAAATATTTACAGAGCACGGCTAAACAACTATTCAGGAGTATGTTGGTCAGATCGCTTTTCGTAATGCTTTTTTAACACCTTGCATTGACGCGTATAAGCCCAGTAAGTAGAGATAGATGAAGAAACAATTGCTGCCAACAACGCCCAAATCCAAGTATTAATTAGCATGTTTTGCGACAGACCATAACGGTTGTAATTCCAACAAAACAACATCACGATTGCCGCACTAAAGGTAAACACAAAGCGACGCACCCAAAAGCGAAAAAGAACTCTGCCCATTCGTAATATCCTCAAAAATTTACTCGCTCGCACCTGCACAACCTAGCTGGGCGGCAGCATAAAAAAGCATTTTATACAAAATCACCAAGCTTTAGTGAGCCATCTCCAATATGATACCGCCCTATCTTCAATTACTCGCCTGCACACTCGAGGACGGCGACGTTATTAATGGACACACCTGCACCCTATGAAAACCCCCAAAAGCCTTGAGCCGCTTATTGCAGACGGCCTTGTCGATGACGTTTTGCGCTCACTCAAAAGCGGTAAAGAAGCTACGGTTTATGTTGTTTCATCTGGCGGCGAGATTCGCTGCGCAAAAGTTTACAAAGAAGTTGAAAAACGCAGTTTCCGCAGCCAAACCAAATACCAGGAAGGCCGCAACGAACGTAACTCGCGCCGCGCACGCGCCATGAGCAAAGGCTCTAACTACGGCCGCAAAGAACAGGAAAGTGCTTGGCAAAATGCCGAAGTTGAAGCGCTTTATCGCCTCGCTGACGCAGGCGTTCGCGTACCCGAACCTTACGGCTGTTTTGATGGCGTGCTCTTGATGGAGTTGGTAATTGATGCCGACGGCTACGCCGCACCGCGCTTAAACGATGTAGAACTCAGCGCAGAGCAAGCGCGCGAATATCACGCGTTTATGATGATGGAAGTTGTACGCATGTTGTGTGCAGGAATTGTTCACGGCGACTTATCTGAATTTAATGTTTTACTCGGCTGGCAGGGCCCCGTCATTATCGATTTGCCGCAAGCCGTAAACGCCGCGGGCAATAACCACGCATTTACGATGCTGGAACGCGATGTAAATAATATGGCGGATTACTTTGGCCGATTTGCACCCGAACTACGCGATACCGATTTTGCCCACGAAATTTGGGAGCTCTACGAAAGCGGTAAATTAAATCCCAATGTAACGCTCACCGGAAAATTTGAACACTCAAATGTAGAAGCTGATATTGCGGCAGTACTGCGTGAAATTGAAGATGCACGCTTGGATATGGAACGCCGAAAGGCCGCGCGCGAAGATGCAGAGAATGAATAAATTTTGTAGCCCGTAAGGAGTGCAACGGATTACGGGATTTGCAATCCCCGTATTACGCTTCGCTTCATACGGGCTACAAATCGAGTTAATTAGTGCCCCAGAATCTGCAGAGCAATCGTCACCTGCGCACCCACACCTGTTAAAAATCCTGCGGTTCTCACCCACGGAATACAAAAGGTGTAAGAAACAGCATGAACCACGCGCGCCCAGAAATACACCACTGCAGCCAGCGCAATAGTATCGTTAAAGACACCCACTGCATTTGCACTTAGCACTAGCGCAGCAAAAATGACTAAATTCTCTACCGCATTGGCATGCGCTTTCATTAAACGCTGCGCCCACGGCGATTGCGGTTTTGGATGATCACTATAACCCGCTGTTTCTGAAATGCCGCGAACTATAAGACGATTTAAAATATAGGGAACCCATAAAAGGCCGGTGAATAGCGTGGTGTAAACGAGGTAAATTATTTCAGTTTTCATGAATAGATCCTTTAATTAATGAGTGAATAAATTGGGTAACCCCAAAGGCCGCTCACTATTGCATGAAATCTGAAGACGATAAAGATACGCTTCGCACACCTATAGAAAAGTGTCGCCAGTATCAACAAAGCCATTAGAAAGCTATTAAACAAAAAGGCTCCGTTTTTAGAGCGGAGCCTTTTTTGTTACGCGCAAAGTGTTTATTTCACCTTTAGTTTTAATACATTCACTGAATAAGCGCCAATATCCAAACTGACTTTGTCGCCTTTAGCGGAAATTTTCTTTTCCACCGGATAAATATTTTTGGGTGATTCAAACGAATTGAGATCATCCAGCTTTGGGCTGGTAAGGCTGATTAATTTTCCTGCGCCAGTCGCACTTGCACCTTTTAAATTTAAGGACAGATTTTGTGGTTTTGAATCTGTATTCACCAGCTTGATAATAACCTCTTTGCTATCACTATCTTTTGTAGCCGATGCAAACACATTGTGTTGCCCTGTTACGGCTGCGCCTTGGCTGGTAATTGCAATTAAATCGGTTCCCTTATTATTAGCAAACAGCTTTTGCACGTAATAATTTGCAGAGCCGTACGATTCTAAATTATTAAACCAAATTAAATCGGGAGTCCACTGCCATGCATCTACGTGCGCTAAAAGCGGAGCATAGGAAGTTAAGCTTACCACTTCTGCATTGCGCTCCAAGCCCGTCATAAATGCCGCTTCAGAAAATGCGGTTTCCCAATTGTTTTTGTTTTCGGGGCTAGCAGGCGAAACGCTTTGCGCCGCATATTCACCGGCAAATATTTTTGGGCCTTTTCTATCGTAGTTGTCGTAACGTGTAGCATTTTCCCTAAACCATTTAGGGTCTTTGTAGTAATGTTCATCAACCAGCTCTGCATTTAATTTTTTAAGTTCTGCTTGTGCATAATCAAAATGAGGGCCTTCAGGGAAGGGGCCGGCACCAGACACAATTTGAATCTCAGGATGCTTTGCTTTTATCGCAGCCTGAAACACTTTAAAGCGCTCAATATATTGATAACCCCACTGCTCATTGCCCACGCCAATCATTTTTAAATTAAACGGTTTTGGGTGACCCATATCCGCACGAAGTTTGCCCCAATTAGTCGTAGTATCACCATTTGCAAATTCGATAAGATCAAGCGCGTCTTGTACGTAGGGATCTAATTCCGCAACAGGCACCAACTCACCGGTATTAAATTGACAAGCAATACCGCAACTTAAAATCGGTAATGGCGATGCACCAATATCTTCTGCAAGTTGAAAGTACTCAAAGAAACCTAAACCAAAGGATTGGTAGTAGTCAGGCGCGGGCTTGTGTGCAAACTCCATGTTCCAACGGTTAACCATAGATTCACGGTCTTCCACTTTACCCACGGTTTTTTTCCACTGATAGCGCTCAGCTAAAGTTCTACCTTCAACAATACAACCACCAGGGAAGCGCAAAAAACCGGGCTTCAAATCGTAAAGTAATTGCACGAGATCTTTACGCAAACCACCTTTGCGATTTTTCCAAGTATCTTCCGGAAAAAGCGAAATCATATCGAGGTCGATAGTGCCCTTACCTACAAATGAAATTTTTAATTGGGCTTTGACTTCTGTCGCTTTGGCAGATATTTGTGCGGAATAACTTTTCCATTCATTTGAGTTTGGAGTAATCGAAGTTTCGCCTAACACTTTTTTATCTTTATCAATCAATTGCACGATGATTTTTTTAATCGCATCATCGTGATTAGCCGCTTTTAGTGTGAGATTGTAACGCGCATCTTTTTTAACGCCCATGCCACGAAAACCTTCGTTAATGATTTCGTAGCCTTGGTCATTATTGATGGTAAAGCGCGCGAAGTTTTTGTTGGTTTTGTTTTCTGCGGTATGAATAACGTTGGCAATACCCGATTGCTCATTAAAGGTATAGGCACTGCTGTTGGGTTGCTTCCAGCCCATCAAACGGCTGTCGAATTCGAAGGAGCGGTTTTTCACCATTTCGGCATAGAGCCCGCCGTCGGCAGCAAAATTAATATCTTCAAAGAAGATGCCGTACATAGTGGGTTGGATATGGGTTTTGATAGTTGCCGGCGAACGTAAAATATCCGCTGGAATACTGATATGTACCGGGCCATTGGGTTTGCGATGGGCCGCCATAATGGCGGAGACCAGCTTGCTCTCCAATTGCTCATGGTGTGATACCAGCGTATTGAATTGAGTGACGTAGCGGAACATGCCCACGGTATCTATCGCCGTGCAGCTGGATTCCTGCAATGCGCGCTTGCCAAATTTAGGCAAGGGCGTCTGGGCTGTGATCACCAGCATGGGCACTTCGTCGGCCAAGGCTGAAGCAACACCGGTAATCAGGTTGGTGGCGCCTGGGCCAGTGGTGGCACAGACTACACCCATCTTGCCGGTCTCGCGCGCGTAGCCATCGGCCATAAACGCAGCACCGCATTCGTGACGTGCAACCACCAGGCGTGGACCGCCTTTTCTTTCACTGCGAGCGAGCGAATTGAGCAGCGGCTCAATGGCACCACCGGGTACACCAAACACGGTATCTATACCCATTTGGTGCAGGTAATCGACCAGCAGGTCAGCGTAGGTTGTTGGGAATTCAGCTTGGGGAGGCAGCTCTGCAACTGTGTCAGGCAGTTCGGGCGCCAAA
>JAGKXD010000109.1 GCA_021151525.1 Cellvibrionaceae bacterium
CTATTAGATATTTGGCGCAGTATCTGCCGACTGAAATTCGATAATTTCGTTCGGGAAATTCACGATGATAAAAATAGCAGCGCAATGGGTGATGGTTATGTCAGCAACATTTTTTAGTTTATTGGCCCACTCTGAAGCCACAGGTCAGTTTTTCGCGAGTCAGGATATTGGCAAGGTAAGTCAGGCGGGGGCATTGGCTTACGATGCCGGTTTACAGCATTACAAGATCAGTGGTGCGGGTAGCAATAGTCAAACTAACCAGGATGCATTTCACTACGCTTACACGCAATTATCCGGTGACTTTATTGTGCGGGCGCATCTGGCGTTTGCCGGAAAAAATATTAACTCTCAATCGACTCTTGGTTGGAATTTGCGCACAAGTCTGGATGCAAATTCCGCCAGTGTGCATGCGCTGGTGCGCGGCGATGGTTTAACTTCGCTGCAATTTCGTGCAACTGCCGGAGCTGCTACAGACGCCTATCCAATGGCGATTAAATCAGCGGATGTGATCCAGCTGGAGCGTCGCGGCGATATTTATATTATGAGCGCAGCGAAAATGGGGCAGCCGTTTCAAGTGACTTCGGTGTCCCACATAAAGTTAGGTGAAAAAGTTTATGCCGGTTTAAGTGTAGGTGTGCAGGCTGGCGATAAAATCGAAACCGGTGTTTTTTCCAATGTGCGCATAATTCTTCCGGCGGCGAAAAATTTCCGTCCCTACAAAGATTACATCGGCAGCAATTTGGAAATCATGGATATGGCCACTAAAAACCGCCGTATTGTGTTTCGCTCGCCCGACTCTATTCAAGCGCCCAACTGGACGCAGGATGGTAAAACACTGATCTATAACTCCAAAGGCTTGCTGTTTAATTTTGATATTGCGAGCGGAAAAAGCTCGGAATTGGAGACTGGTTTTGCCAACAATAACAACAACGACCATGTGCTGTCCTGGGATGGAAAGTTAATTGGAATTAGTCATCATGTAGCGGAAGAAAAAAATCATTCCACGATTTACACGCTGCCAATCACTGGCTCAAAAACGCCCACCCGCATTACCGCCATCAACGCTGGCCATTCCTATTTGCATGGCTTTTCGCCCGATGACAAATCCATGATCTTTACCGGCGAGCGCAACGGGTTTTACGATATTTTCAGTGTTGATATAGCAACGGGAAAAGAAACCCAATTAACGCACACGGAAACCCTGGATGATGGTTCTGAATATAGCCCTGATGGTAAATACATTTATTTCAACTCCAATCGCACCGGCATGATGCAGCTCTGGCGCATGCACGCTGATGGCAGCCATCAACAGCAGCTTACCTTTGATAATCACAATAACTGGTTTCCCCATGTATCGCCTGACGGCGAGACAATTGTCTTCCTCAGTTACATGGATGATATAGATTCGGGCGATCACCCTTTTTATCGTCACGTCTATTTGCGGAAAATGCCTGCCGAGGGCGGTGAGCCGGAGATAATCGCTTATGTCTATGGTGGGCAGGGCACTATCAATGTGCCCAGTTGGTCGCCGGACGGTTCGCAAATAGCCTTTGTGAGTAATACCCGGCTCTAGGTTACAGGGTAGTCTGGCGAGGGAGGATTTTGCCGTTCTCCCTCTACCCAAGACTATCGGATCGGCGCCAAATCCTGCACAATTTGCCTTTCTGATTAGTTGCTTTCTGTTGTTGCCATGACTGACAAACCTTCCGATTCCGATTTTTTCCTCCAGCAAATGAAAGGGGTAAAGCCCATCAAGCTGGAGGAGAAGGTTGTGCTTGCTAATCCCCAGCAGGATAAAGCCAGCATAGAAACCCGCCGCAAAGCCGCAACGGCTGAGTTGGCGAAGGATAAAAACTTCCTCTCCGGTGAATACATTGAGCCGGTCGACCCACTGGCGATCATCGAATTCAAGCGCGACGGGGTGCAGAACGGTGTGTACCGCAATCTGCGCCTGGGTAAATACCAAATCGATGCGCGGCTGGATTTGCATCATATGACTATCGATCAGGCGCGCAATGCGGTGTTTCAGTTTATTAAGGACTGCATGACCAATGACATCCGCTGTGCGCTAATTACCCACGGTAAAGGGGAGGGGCGCAGCCTGCCTGCGCAGATCAAGAGTTGCGTTGCTCACTGGCTACCCCAATTTCCGGAAATCCTTGCGTTCCACTCCGCCCAAAAACAGCACGGCTGGGTTGGCGCCACCTATGTGCTCCTGCGCAAAAGCGATAAGAAAAAGCTGGAAACCTGGGAGCTGCATAACAAGCGTTAACTCTGCCATGGTCGTTTCTTAGATTAATTTCTAATTGTCCCCTCCTAAAAACCCGCTTTTTGATTATCAAAAGGCGGGTTTTGTCTTTTTGGGGTATCGATAACTGCTTGTTTAATCGGCATTTTTCTATCTTTTTCCTTATCAAAATTTATTACATGTGATATTTGAAATATTACATGTAATGATTTAATGTTGGCCAATGCAGAAAAAATCATCAGCACATTACCAGCGCGAATACCGCAACCGGCTCAGGGAGCAGGGGTTCGTGAAAAAAGAGGTGTGGATTCTTCCGGAGAATGCGCGCCGCCTTGCCCTTTATGAGATGGAGTTGCGGGTTTCTGCTAAACAGCTTGTTTCCCGTGGGTTTATGCCAGTGAAAGGAGAAAGTCGAATGACCGATGTTGTTAACCGTTGGACCACCCCAAGTCTCTACGATGCCTTGTGCAAGGCGGAGCTATTTGCCAGCAAACGGGCGGAGATCGAGCTAATTGAGGGAGTGGCGCCAGCACTGCATATCACTATGTATGAATACGGCGATCTGCCGTTGTTCGTCACCGTTTCGGGCGAGCAGATTGTGGTGGAGGCAACCCTTTGGTCTCTGTCGGAGGTCACCGATGCGGCGCTGTTTAATGAAACAGTTTTGCGTACGCACAAATATTTTCCGCTATCGACCATTAGCCTGGACAAAATCGATGGCGATGACAGCTACCACATGTTTGGTGCCCTGAGTTCCGCATCAAGTTTGCAGGATGTTGTGTTTGAAATTGAAATTCTGGCTTCCAATGTGATTCAGGCTACTGAGGCCTATGCAGACTTTCTTTTGAAATAAAAGCTATTGAAATAAATAGCTCATCAAAAAGCATTTCTAACGGTTTATTAATTGCGGATATTAACGAGGTAAAAACGTATGAATATCTGGTCGAAAATGATTACCGCGCTGCGCGGTGGTGTGAATGAAGCGGGTGAGGCGATTGTTGATAGTCAGGCGCTGCGTATTTTGGATCAGGAAGTGCGCGATGCTGGCGAGGAATTGAAGCGCTCCAAAGATAGCCTGGCGGAAATCATGGCGCGCCAAAAATTGGCAGAAGAAAAATGCAAGCAACTGCAAAAAAATATCGATGAGCATGAGGGCTACGCAACCAAAGCGCTGGAAAAAGGCGATGAAACACTCGCGTTGGAGGTGGCTGCGCGTATCGCTGAATTTGAAAATAGCCTTGCCGCTGAAAAAGAAGCATCGGGAGGTTTTGCGCAAAGTGTTGCCAAATTGCGTGCCGCCATTGATCAGGCTGAAAAAAATATAAAACGCTTGAAACAGCAAGTGGATACCGTAAAAGCCACTGAAAATGTTCAGCGTGCGCAAGCAGCGGTTGCCGAGCGTCACAGCGGTTCTGATTCAAAAATGCGCACGGCGATGGAGTCGCTGGAGCGTATTAAAGAGCGCCAGGCATTAAAAGACGCGCAATTTAAAGCGGCGGATGAAATGGCTAAAACCAGCGGCGATGATTCGCTTAAAGCGAAATTGGAGGCAGCTGGCATTACCACCAATGGTCCGTCGGCAGAAGATATTCTCGCGCGCATCAAAAACAAAAAAGCGCCATAGTAACAGTACCGGAAATTGTACTGTTGCAGGCAGAAAACTTTCGGCGAAAAGCAAAAGGCAATAACACATGAATGAATTTTTGCTAACCATATTCAGCTTTCCCACGGTGATTTACACCGCTGTGTTGGGTGTTGCGGTGCTTTATTGGCTGTGCGCTGCCTTTGGTTTGCTGGAGTTGGATATTCTTGATGCGCATCTGCCCGATGTGGATGGGCAGTTGCACGCCCATGCTGAACATAGTTTTGCCGAAACCTTTGCTGGCATTTTGTTGCGTCTGGGATTAAACGGTGTGCCGGTCACTATTGTGATTAGCCTTATCGCGTTGGTCGGTTGGTTTATCAGCTATTACCTGAGTTATTTCGAGTTGGTGTTGCTGGGTTATGGCTGGGTCAGGTTTGTGGTGGGTGTTCCCATATTGATTTTTTCGCTCTATCTGGCCGTGTTGGTTACTGCACAGTTAATCAAACCCATCCGCAAGTTCTTTGCCCGGACAGAACAGTTTGTGGAGAAAAAAATCCTCGGGCAAACTGCAATCGTGCGCTCTTCGAAAGTTGACAAGACAACGGGCGAAGCAAATTTTGACGATGGTGGAGCAGGGTTGATTGTAAAAGTACGTGCGCTTGGGGGGCAGCAATTTATGCGCGGTGATAGGGTGGTGCTGTTGGAATATATCGCTGAAACGCATGTGTACAATGTTATTTCAGAACAAGAATTTCTGGGTAAGCCCAGTGAATAAATTAGGTTAACCATCATTCATTGCAAAAAAGCACAGGGTAAAAAGGAGTACAACATGTTTGAAGCAGCTATGGCCACACCGGTACTCACCGTTATTGGTTTTGGGTTTTTATTCCTCTTGGGATTGGCGGGTTTATTCAATGCCTTCTATTACAAAGTGGCCCAGGGAACGGCGTTAATTGTTAACGATATGAGCTCAACACCAAAAGTCCATTTCACCGGTGCGCTGGTGTGGCCCATTATCCACAAAAAGGAGTTGATGAATATTTCCTTAATCACTTTGGAAGTGGATCGCCGTGGCCGTGATGGCCTTATCTGTAAAGATAATATGCGTGCAGATATTTCTGTCGCTTTTTATTTGCGTGTAAATGAAACTCCACAGGATGTACTGCGAGTTGCCAAGGCGATTGGTGCGGAACGTGCTTCTGATCGTGAAGCGGTGGATTCACTCTTTGCTGCGAAATTCTCGGAGGCATTGAAAACCGTGGGCAAGCAAATTGATTTTATCCAGCTATTTGAAAACCGCATGGAGTTTCGCGAAAAAATTATCGAAGTCATCGGCAATGATCTGAATGGCTATGTGCTCGAAGATGTGGCAATTGATTACATCGAGCAAACTCCCAAGTCATCGCTTGATCCCAATAATATTTTGGATGCTGAAGGTATTCGTAAAATTACCGAGCTGACCGCTACCCAAAATGTACGCACCAATATGCTGGAGCGCGATGAGGAATTGGCGATCAAGAAAAAGAATGTAGAAACCACCGAAGCTATGCTGGCGTTGGAGCGTCAACAGGCCGATGCGGAAGCGCGTCAAAAACGCGAGATCGCCTCAATTCAAGCGCGCGAAGAAGCCGAAACCAAAAAAGTACAGGAAGAAGAGCGTCGTAAATACGAGCAAACTGCTATCCAGGTTGCGCAGGATTTATCGGTTCAAACTGAAAACCAGAAGCGTGAAATTGAAGTTGCCGAGCAAAATCGCCTGCGTGCGGTAGCTATTGAGCAGGAAAAAGTGACCCGTGCACGCGAGCTGGAAATTGTTGCACGCAAACGCGAAGTGGAGTTGCAAACCATTGAAGCGGAAAAAGCCATTGAATTGCAGAAAAAAGAAATTGCGAATGTGATTCGCGAGCGCGTGGTGGTTGATAAAACCGTTGCTATCGAAGAGGAGCGCATTAAAGAGGTGCGTGAAGTTTCTGATGCTGACCGCAAGAAACAAGTGCAGGTACTGGCTGCAGAAGCGGCTGCGGAAGAGGAAAAAGTGAAGCAGGTAAAGGCGGCGGAAGCAGAAGAGTTGTCAGCCAAACACAAGGCCAGCGAAATTATGACCATGGCGCAAGCCAAGCTGGAAGCGTCTGCCAAAGAAGCAGAGGCGATGAAAAAACTGGCGGAAGGTATTCAGGCGGAACGCGCAGCGCCCGGTTTGGCCGATGCCAAAGTGCAGGAAGCCAAAGCAACCGCATTGGAAAAAGAAGGTGTGGCTGAAGCGAGTGTGATTCGTGCGAAAGGCACTGCCAATGCGGAAGCGGGTAAAGCCGAAGCGGAAGTGATTACCGCGAAAGGCCATGCAGAAGCGGACGTGATTGCGACCAAAGGCGCCTCTGAAGCGACGGCGAAAAAAGAAGTGGGTTTGGCTGGCGCCGAAGTGACACGCGAACAATTCAAAGCGGAAGCAGATGGTTTGACCGAGAAGTTCGAAGCCATGAATGCCATGAGCGAAAACGCTCGTTCGCATGAAGAATTCCGTATGGGCCTGGAAACGTCGCTGAAAGAAACCTTGGCCAGCATTGCTGCCGGTAAAGAAATTGCGAAAGAAAATGCGGAAATTCTCGCTATTGCCTTGCAGAAAGCCCATATCGATATTGTGGGTGGTGAAGCGCAATTCTTCGATAACTTCGCCAAGTCCTTATCGATTGGTAAAGCCATTGATGGGCTGGCCGGTAAAAGCGGTGTGATTCAAGCGGTGTTGGATAGATTTGTGAATAGGCCCGCGGCCAGTGCGCCGGTGGTAAAAGAAAAAGCGGAAGACGTTGAGGTTGTTGGTTAATCCCTCCCTAACCCTCCCTTTGCAAAAGGGGAGGGAACTGTTTTCTCTCTGTATTAAGAGCGGAGTAGCCTTTGCCCTGTTGATGCAAACTCCATTTTATATTCAGCAGGGAGTCAAATCCCTCCCCCGCTTTTTAAGGGGGAGGCTAGGTGGGGGGGTATCTTGGTTGAAGGTAAAAAAGGAAAAATCCATGACGCAAAATACCGACGCCGCTGCAGAAAATATTGTTGATAAGGCTGTCGCTGAAGGCGGTGCCTATGAAATTATTCGCAAGCGTTTGCTGGATCAGGGCCAACTGCTGACACAAAAAGTGCGCGAACTGAATGAGGCGCGCCTCGCTGAATTTGGCGGCTCGGCCATGGTTGCCAGAGCGCGCGTGCGCGTGCGCACCGAAAACAACTGCATTCCACGCGATATAGTACAGGTTGGTGATTACCTGTTGTTTGGCTACAACGTCTTTCTGGGTTTGAAAAAAGAAACCAAAGTGGAAGACGCTTTTTCCCTGTTTATAAAAAAAGATAACGAGGCTGGTGTTGAGCTGGAACCCGTTTCCTTTGCCGGAACCTTTTTAGCGGAACAAAGTTTCGTTAACGATTTTGAAGAGCTTTATCGTTACTACAAAGACACCCGCATTGTCGAGCTGACCGTTAATAACGGAAAACTATTGGCTGGCTTTCAGATCGGCGAACGGCTGGATGATATACGCGTATTCCGCTGGTCGCTTTCCCCCGACGGAAAAACTGTAAAATATATTGATAACCGCGGCGAGCGTGACATCCAGTTGCCGCCCGCGTTTGATTTCGAATGGATCTCGTCATCCCGCGAAAACGCCGTGCACGGTCGTCACCCGCATTTAAATATTCTCGACAAGGTTTTTGTGGAAACTGTCGGCGGTGACCTCACCATAAAAATTGAAAACAACACGGAAGATGGCTTGGGTATTTATCGCGAAACAGTGGAAGATAAAACCCAATCGCTGGATGATGCCAGTGTGTTCTATGCGGCCGTTGGCAATTTAATTCTGCTGAAAATTCGCCCTTATCGCGAAGAACAGTTTCGCCACCTGATTTATAACACGCTTACGCAAAGCGTGTTGCGCATCGATAAAATCGGCCAAAGCTGCGTGCAGCTGCCAGAGAACCACGGCATTATTTTTCCCGGCGGTTACTATCTCAATACCGGCGAATACAAAACCTTCGAAGAGGATAACAGCGCGTTCCGTTTCAAGCGCATGATTCGTTCGCCCAACGGCGAAGATGTTCTCTATGTGTTTTATGAACCCGCGATTGGTATGGTATCGCTACTCGCTTACAACATTATCGAGAAAAAACTGCAGAATCCGATTTTCGGCAGCGGCTATGCGCTGGCGGATAATGGTGAAATTGTTATTTTTTCCGCCGAGGCAGAGCCTACCCGCGTGCATCCCATGCAAATATGGGAAACCCCCTATGTGAGCGCGGAGTTTGCCAGTAAGGCACCGGCGCGCCAGAATTTCTATGGCCGCATCGGTAATAACGAACTGGTGCGTGGTATTTCCGATTTCTACAGCATCGGCCGAATTATCAATAATCAGGCGGTGTCGGTAAGGCTCTACGAAGAATTGAGTCTGGCAGCGCGCAAAGTATTTGATACTTTTTATTGGCTGGGCGAAAGCGAAGTGCTGGCAATTGCCAGTGTGCTGAAAGATATTTCTGCTACCGCTGAATTGGTGATCGATGAGTTTGAAAAAGTAGAATCCATTCGCCAGCAATCAGGCAAAGCCATGCAAGAGGCCGAGCAGGCACAAGCGGAAATTCTGCGTTCACTGCAGCCAGAGAATTGGTCTTCTGCGGAAGAGTATGTAGATGCCTTAAGCCGCTTGCGCAAACAGCGTGGCCAGTTGGCAACGATTAAAGAATACCGCTATATCGATCAGGCGCGCATTGAGCAACTTGACCAGCAATTGTTGGAGTTCAATACCAGCCTGAGCGAACAAACGGTCGCTTTTCTGGCAGATGAAAAGTCGCTTACTCCATATCTTGCAAAACTGGATGAATTAAATTTGCAGATTGAAAAAGTTGAAACCTCGGCGGCGATTGCGCCAGTGATTGAAACTATCGAAAAAACTGCAGCAGGTTTGGATTTACTCTCGGAATTAATGGCGACCTTGAAAGTGGATGATGCTACCTTGCGCACGCGCATTGTGGATTCCATTTCCGAAGTCTACGCCAAGCTCAACCAAAGCCGCGCCAATGCCAAACACAGGCAAAAGAATTTTGGCTCAACGGAAGCGGTTGCCCAGTTTGGCGCACAATTTAAATTGTTCTCGCAAAGTATCGCCCATGCTTTGGGGTTAGCGACTACGCCGGAAAAATGTGACGAGCAACTTTCCAAATCGCTGGTGCGTTTGGAAGAGTTGGAAGGGCAGTTCAGTGAATACGATCAATTCCTCGCCGACATCATGGCCAAGCGCGAGGAGCTTTATGAGAACTTTCAGGAGCACAAGCAACGCTTGTTGGACGAGCGCCAGAAAAAAGCCCAAAGCATTACCGATGCAGCCGCACGTATTCTCTCCAGTATTGAGAAACGCTCACTGTCCATTAGCGCGTTGGAAGAACTCAACACCTACTTTGCTTCCGATGCACTGGTGCTGAAAGTGGCTGATTTAATTGCGCAACTAAAAGCACTGGACAGTGCCGTAAAAGCTGACGATGTAGATGCGCGCTTTAAGGCGATTAAAGGCCAGGCTTTGCGCGCCCTGCGCGATAAAAGTGATATTTTTGAAGAGGGCGGCAATGTCATTAAACTGGGCAAACACAAGTTCAGTGTCAACACCCAGGAGTTGGATCTCACTATTATTCCGCGCGATGGCGAATTAAATTTCCACCTCGCAGGCACCGATTATTATGCGCAGGTGGTGCAGCCAGAATTGCTGGCGTTAAAGGATTATTGGTCAATGAGCCTGGAGTCTGAAACGGCACAGGTGTATCGCGCAGAATATTTGGCGGCATTAATTATTGAGGCTGCGCAGCAACAGAGTGATGGAATCACGCATGATCTTTTGCATGGCGCTTTGCTGGATAATGAAAAGCTTACGAAGCTGGTGCGCGATTTCAGCTCCGCACGCTACAAAGAAGGCTATCAAAAAGGTATTCACGACCAGGATGCCGTACTTTTGTTAAAAGCATTAGTGCCCGCGTTGGATGCCGTTGATCTGCTCAGGTTTGATCCTTTGGCGCGCGCACTTGCACAGGTGTTTTGGGCCAATATCAATGAGTTTTCACTTAAATCCAAAAACCAGAGGTCTAACCTTTCCTTTGAAACCTGGATCGATCGCGCCATTTCAGCCAAACAAATGCAGCACCTATTTGGTAGCCTGAATGCAGTTAATTTATTAGTGGAAGAAATTGCTGAAACCTTAGGGGAATTCGTTGAGTTTCATCCACTGATTGTAAGTGCACTGGATGTGCGTCGTGCAGCAGAATATTTGGTGGAAGAACTCGCGCGTGAGCGCACGGAATTCATTACCAGTAAGTATGCAGTAGCCCTGGTTAATGCCTTTAAACAATCGCTTGATGATAAAAGCTGGCGCCACTATCAGGATGTATTGATCAAAATGCAAGGCTGGCCAGCCGAGCGCTGGAATTTGACGGCGGCTTGGTTACAGGCCCTGATTAAAGATCAGCAGCTCGATTATTTACAGCGCTATATTCCCGAGGCGGTAGCGGTATTGAAAACCGATCAGCGATTGGATCGCCGTTATACCGAAGTAGAACTGGAATTAAAAGTTTCCGGTTTGCTCGGTGAGCATCCGCGTATTCAGGGTCGCACACTCGCATTTGCTGTAGATGAATTTGTGCAGCGCTTGGCCCATCACCGCTATCACGTGGTGCCGAGTTATCAGCGTTATTTGCAAGTGCGCCAGCAAATTATCGAGCAAGAGCGCTATGCCTTGCGGCTGAATGAATTCAAAGCAAAGCCGCTCAGTTCGTTTGTGCGCAATCGGTTAATTAATGAATCCTATTTGCCGATTATTGGTGATAACCTCGCCAAGCAAATGGGCGCGCTGGGTGCTAACAAGCGTACCGATTTAATGGGCATGCTGATGATGATCTCGCCACCCGGTTACGGTAAAACCACCTTGATGGAATATGTGGCGAATCGGTTGGGTTTGATTTTTATGAAAATCAACTGCCCGTCGCTCGGTCACGATGTGTTATCGCTTGACCCAGAACAAGCGCCCAACGCTACGGCCCGGCAAGAATTGGTCAAGCTGAATCTCGCCTTGGAAATGGGCAATAATGTGATGCTCTATCTGGACGACATCCAACATACCAATGCGGAATTTCTGCAGAAATTTATTTCGTTGTGCGATGGCACACGTCGTATCGAAGGTGTGTGGCAGGGAAAAACCAAAACCTATGATATGCGTGGCAAAAAATTCTGCGTGTGTATGGCAGGTAACCCCTACACCGAATCGGGCGAAGCTTTTAAGGTGCCAGATATGTTGGCCAACCGCGCGGATATTTATAACCTCGGCGATATTCTCGGTGGTATGGAAGAGCAATTTGCACTCAGTTATATCGAAAATGCCTTGACCTCCAATGCTGTGCTCGCACCTTTAGCGCTGCGTGATATGCAGGATGTGTATAAGTTTATCGCCATGGCCAAAGGTGAGCAGGTTGCGACAACGGATTTAAGCCATGCTTACTCGGGTGCAGAGGTGAATGAAATTGTTGGTGTATTAAAAAAATTATTTGAAATCCAGAAGGTGATTTTAAAAATCAACCAACAATATATTGCTTCCGCCGCGCAGGATGACAAATTTCGTGTTGAGCCTTCGTTCAAATTGCAAGGTAGTTACCGCAATATGAACAAGATGACGGAAAAAGTCTCCGCCGTTATGAATGAAGCCGAGTTAATGCAAATGATCGCCGACCATTACCTTGGTGAAGCACAGATGCTGACAACGGGTGCGGAAAGTAATTTACTCAAACTGGCCGAATTGCGCGGCAATATCACCGGCGAACAAAAAGCCCGTTGGGAGCAGATCAAAAAAGATTTCCTGCGCAACAAAGCCATGGGCGGTGACTCGGCAGACACCGGCCAAAAACTGGTGGTGCAATTGGCGGATGTTGCGGAGGGCGTGCAGAAAATTGCCAGCTTCGCCGGGCATAAGCCTGAACCTGTTGCGACCACACCAGAGCAAGACAAAGCTGCGCAGGAAAAGGCGGTGCAAGAAGTCGCTGTAGCGCAACTGCTCAGTCAATCACTGCAGCGTTTGGAAAAACTTGCGCAACCGGCTGCTCCCAAGGTAGAAGTGGTTAATCAACCATTGCCGGGATTGGATAAGGTATTGAGTGTATTAGCACAAACCCTGGAAGGGGCGATTTTGCCGCTGGTGTGCAATATGGATAAAAAACTGGATATAGATTTGCGTAATCACGAAAAAATTGAAGAGGTGTCGCTGCAAATTAAAACCCTGCAGCAGGAGCTGGCAGGTAATAAAAAACCCAAGGCACCACCACCGGCACTTTAAATAAAACAATTACTGTTAGTGCACCTGACAGCTTGTTGAAATAGTTTTTCCAGGCTGTTTTTAACGCTACAGGTACAGCGCAGATGGTATTTCAACATGCTGGCAAGAGGAAAACTAATTTATGCGGCGCTTATCCTCAAAATTCCGTTGGTTGTTTTTATTTGCCGGGATCATGGTTGCCGCACATGTTTTCAATTGGGTATTTAACGGCTGGTTGTACCAATTTGGTTTGGTGCCCCGGCAGCTGGATTCGCTGCCGGGTATTTATCTGGCCCCATTTCTTCATGGCAGTCTGGTTCATCTAATTAATAACCTGTTTGGCTTTTTTATTTTCAGCAGCTTGTTGTTCGTGCACTCATTGCAGCGCTATTTATGGAGCAGCTTTTTTATTGTCACCCTGACCGGAATACTGGTCTGGTGTTTCGGGCGCAGTGCATTGCATATAGGTGCAAGTGGCTGGATATTTGGTCTGTGGAGTTTAACCATTGCCACCGCCTGGTTTGATCGTCGTTTTATCAATATTCTAATTGCGGTGGCAGTGATATTTTTCTACGGTGGCATGCTCTGGGGCGTACTTCCTACCGATCCCGGAGTGTCCTTTGAATCGCATTTATTTGGCGCTTTTGCGGGTGTGGTCTGTGTTGCTTTGCAAACAAAATCACTAAAACGATAAGTGGTCGGAAGATTGATTTTTTAATTACAAGGTTTATATGGAGGTAAGCATGAAGTTAACAATAAAAGACATTTCACTCACGTTGGCGGTTAGTGTCATCTATTCAATTGTTGCTGTGTGGTTGGTAGGAATCACTGCGGCCATTGCGTACCCAAACTGGATGCAGGTTCTTATAGCGGAAACCGCTACCCCTGATAAAAATGTCAGGGCAATATACATGTTTATTTGGGAATTTTTGGTGGTTCACTTTGTAGGGGCGGGAATCCCTTTTATTCTTGCATTGTCCGGTTTGTTGTGGACTTTGAAGAAAATCAGTTATCGCATAGCTGGTTCTGTCATCACTATTTATCTGGCGACTTCTTTGTTTTTTATTCCGTTATTCTACGGTGACTATATACC